>NZ_JBQQXJ010000009.1:0-204825 GCF_052266595.1 Antarctobacter jejuensis
ACCCTCGCAATCACCCGCAGTGCACTTTCCCCATAGTCAGCGCCACGACCCCCGCGGCTTCCTCCTTCCGAGGTTTGTCAACGCGGGCCGACGCCCGCAGGACCCCCGCCGTCACGCAGCGGCCCGCATCGAAAAACCTTCAGGACAGCGGTCAGTCGCCGCGGGATGCGCCAAGGTCTGCGGTGCGGAAGGAGGCCGCCGCTTACGGCCGTCGTACCAAGGTCCGGTTTGGTGAACGCTCATCAAACGGTCGCTATTGGGAGTTGGTGCGGCTTTAGTCTCATCCGACTGAGAAGGCCAGAAACAGTTTCAGTCGCAAGTAAAACTAGCCGCAGATAAAACCGACTATTGTAGAGTTTGGGTCTGTTTTGGCGTCTTCAAGCGTTCCGCTGTGCATGATCGTTAGCCTGGACGCATCTGTCCGAAACGGAATTCTATCGCCTGGAACATGACGAACATTTTCAGGGAGATCCAACTCAAAAATAACGGAAGATGGCTCACCTATTAGATGTTTGAAACCAGGCACATCACATGGCCATAAATTTTCTTGCGCAGTTGCGGTTGCCGAGAAGTAAGAGAATAGAAAACCAGATGATATCGCAAGTATATGGCCAATTTTCATTGGTGCGTCCCTTCAAGATGACTGATTTCTCGATACAATAAACCTCGGTTTGCTCAAGCAAAACTTGTCGGACTTCCGACAAAGGGCATTTTTGGGTGCGTTCCACAAGCCTCGTTCAAAACCGAAGCCGTTGTTGAAGGTTTTAGGGGCTCTCTCTTCAATGCCAACATTCATGCAGCACGCAGCATCCGTTTTAAGGGCCAAATCCGGCCTCTCGCGGCTGCTAACATGAGCGGCAGCTATGGGCGAAAGCGGTTGCAGCGGCTTCTCTGACGAACGGAAACTTCGTCCGCCACAGCGGACCCTCGCGCTCTAATCCCTCACGCCAGCCAAACCCTCCTTCATCCCTCCATCAGTGCGTCATCCAGTGCCTTCGCCCGAACAGCCGCCTCGCGCGCCATGATCCGCCCGATATAGGCATCGAATCCGTCGCGCTCTGGAAAGGTGCCGAACTGGCGGCCCCAGGCGATCTGCGAGCCCAGGTAGACGTCCAGCGCGCTGAAGGTCTCGCCCAGCAGCCAGTCCCGCCCATCCGACAGTAGGTCCGCCAGTATGTCCGCCTCTTCCTCCAGCGGGCACCACCCGGCGCGGCCGCGCGCCTGCGGGTCGTCCGGCAATTCGAACCCGAAAGAGGCGTTCACAATCGCCGCCTCCAGAGGCCCCGAGGCAAAGAACATCCAACGATAGAACGCCCCGCGCGCGCCCGGTGCCGGTATCAACCCGGCCTCCGGGAACCGTTCTGCCAGATGGCAACAGATCGCTGCCCCTTCGGTCACGACTGTTCCGCCATCGACCAGCGCTGGCACCTTGCCCATCGGGTTGACTGCCCGGTACTCCGGCCCCTTCATCTCCGGCCCATAGGCCACCACGCGCGTCTCATAAGTCGCGCCGCATTCTTCCAGCATCCAGCGGGCGATCCGTCCGCGTGACATGGGATTGGTGTAAAAGATCAGTTCCGACATGACCGTGCTCCCTGTTTGGACGACAGGGTGCCACCGCCACCTGCCCCTGGCAAATGCTTCGGAACGCCGATCCGCTTCACAATCCGGTCCAAACGGCGCATGTATGGGAAAACAAGAAGGGAGGGCGCGGTGAACTGGCTGACAGACCACAAGATACCCGTCGGCGACGCGGCCGAGGCGATGTTCAACTGGCTGCAAAAGAATGGCGGCTGGTTCTTTGACGGGATGGCCGTTGCGATGGAGTGGCTGATCGATGCCATTCTCTGGCTGCTTCAGGAGCCGCATCCGCTTATCGTCATTGCCGTTCTGACCGCCATCACCTTTGCGCTGCAGCGCCGCTGGCAGGTGCCTGCTCTGGTCTTTGCCGGCTTTCTCTTCATCCTCAACCAGGGTTACTGGGAGGAAACCACCGAAAGCCTGACGCTGGTGCTGTCGGCCTGCGTGGTCTGCATGGGGGTGGGCGTGCCCATCGGCATCTTTGCCGCGCACAACCCCGGCGTCTATCGCTGGATGCGCCCCGTTTTGGACCTGATGCAGACCCTGCCCACCTTCGTCTACCTGATCCCGGCGATCGTGTTCTTCGGCATCGGCATGGTGCCGGGCCTGATCGCCACGGTGATCTTCGTGGTTCCGGCGCCGATCCGGCTGACGCACCTTGGCATTTCATCGACGCCCAAGGCGCTGACCGAAGCGGCGGATGCCTTTGGCGCCACGCCGCGCCAGAAGCTGTGGAAGGTCGAGCTGCCCGCGGCCCTGCCGCAGATCATGGCGGGACTGAACCAGACCATCATGCTGTCGCTGTCGATGGTAGTGATCGCGGCACTGGTGGGGGCAGATGGCCTTGGCGTGCCGGTGGTGCGCGCGCTGAACCGCGTCGACACCGGGCTGGGCTTTGAGGCGGGGCTGATCATCGTGGTCGTGGCCATCATGTTGGACCGGGCACTGCGGGTGGGTGACAAATGACGGCGGTTTCCTTTCAGAACGTGTCGATCATCTTCGGCGATCACCCCGACAGCGCCCTGCCGCTAGCCGATCAGGGTCAGTCCCGCGCCGACATCCAAAGCGCGACCGGACAGGTCCTTGGCGTGCACAACTGCTCGCTCGACGTGGAGGAGGGGGAGATCGTCGTTCTCATGGGACTGTCGGGCTCTGGCAAGTCCACGCTGCTGCGCGCCGTCAACGGGCTGAACAAGGTCAGCCGGGGCGCGGTTAACGTGACCTGCGGCGATGAGGTCACGGATGTCACCAGCTGTTCGGCGGCAGCCCTGCGCCGCGTGCGGCAGGGGCATGTGGCGATGGTCTTTCAGCAGTTCGGCCTGCTGCCCTGGCGCAGCGTGGCGGAAAACGTGGGCTTCGGCCTCGAACTGGCCGGACAGGAGACCGCGCAGCGCGAGGCAACCGTCAAACGGCAGCTTGCCCTTGTGGGTCTTGCCGACTGGGGAGACCGCAAGGTGGCAGAGCTGTCGGGCGGCATGCAGCAACGCGTCGGACTTGCCCGCGCCTTTGCCACCGACGCGCCGATCCTTCTGATGGACGAACCCTTTTCGGCGCTCGATCCGCTGATCCGCAACCGTTTACAGGACGAACTTCTGGACCTGCAAAGAGAACTGAAACGTACCATCCTCTTCGTCAGCCACGACCTCGACGAGGCGTTCAAGATCGGCAACCGCATCGCCATCATGGAAGGTGGCCGCATCGTCCAGACCGGCACCCCGCGAGAGATCTTTTCGGATCCGGCCTCGGATTACGTCGCCGATTTCGTGGCCAACATGAACCCGCTGGGCGTGTTGACCGCGCGCGACGTGATGGAACCGGGGCAGGGCGGCGCCGAGGTCTCCGCCGAAACCCCGATCCGCGACCTGATGCCCCTGCTGAAAGAGGGACCGCTGACCGTCACCGACAAGGGCGTTTCGCTGGGTCGTGTCAGCGCCGACAGCGTGATCACCCGCCTCGCCGGCTGAGGCCTCAGGAAAGGCAGGGCGGCACCTCCGCCCTTCTTTGGGTTTTCAAATACCCTCGGGGGAGTCGACCACAGGGAGACGGGGGCAGCATCCCCTCTGACCACGCGGTCCATAACGACAAAAGGACACGTAGCGCCGCGCCTTTGATCGGGACGCGCTGGACCTCAACCCACAGGCCTTTGCCTGCGAAGGAACGTACTCAACACGATGATTTCGCATCCGGCCCGGTTCTCCGCCGCGCAAAACGCAGGCCGCACCCGTAGGGCGGGGGTTCCCCCGCCGCCCCTTCGAGATGGCGATTACGGGCAGGGCGCCCGGTAATAGGTGCCGTCGCCGCGGGCATAGGCACAGGTGTTGTCCTTGGTGTTCTGCGCCACGATGGTCCCCGCTGCCGCGCCGGCCAGCGCCGCGATCAGGCGCCAGTTCTTGTCCGCATTCAGCGCCTCGGCGGTGATGAGCCCCGCCGCCGCCCCGGCGGTGATGCCCACGACGGTGCGCTGCTCCGGCGTCAGGTTTTCGCAGGCCTGAAGCCCCAGAAGGGCCGCAAGGGCCAGGCTAAATTGGATGCTGCGTTTCATGTCATGCTCCCCTATCCAGTGGACGCCTGACCCCGCCCGCACGGCGGGTGGCGGCGTCCCTATGCCGGCCATGATGCCGAATTGGCGAACCGCCGCTTTGACATGGAACAATTCGGATGCGCCGCCGATGTCGCCCGGCAGGCGGGCAGGGGCGGCCCGGCGGGGCCTCCAAGGGAACCGACTTACCGCTAGCCGATCAACCCCTTGATCGCGCGGGCATGGGCGGCTTCGGCGCCCAGCGTATCGGCGGCCAGGGCGCGCGCCTCGTCCAGCAGGTCGCCGGTCACGATCCGGTCAACCAATCCCCAACTCAGCGCCTCGTCCACCGGCACCTTCTGCCCGGCCATCAGGATCATCTTGGCCCGCGCCGGTCCCACCAGCGCCCGCAGGCGCGCCGGATCGGAGGGTTGCGGCAGGAAGCCCAGCTTCATCACCGGATAGAACACTATGGCCCCCGGCACCGAAATCCGCAGATCACAGGCCAGCGCCATGCCCATCGCGCCGCCCGCAACGGTGCCGTTCAGCGCGCAGATGGTCAGGCCGGGGTGGCGCGCAATGGCGCCCGACAGCCGCTCCCACAGCGGCGACACCGCCAGCCCCGCCTTGGCGGCGTCAAGGTCCGCCCCGGCGGAAAACACCTTGCCTGCGCCGGTCAGCACCAGAGCCCGCGCCTGCGTCTGCGCGTCCTCGGCGATCCGGCACAGCTCTTCCAGCATCCGGGCAGTCAGGGAATTGGCCTTTTCCGGCCTGTCGATCGTGGCGATCCACAGGCCGTCTTCCTTGCTCAGTCGGATCATTTCAGGCCGACCGCCGCCCGCACGCCTTCGTCCCGCAACGAAATCTCGTTGCCCAGATAGCTGTCCACCTCCGCCGAACACATCCAGATCAGCGCCTTGGCTACCCATTCGGGCGGGATGTGGTCGGACCAGTCCAACTGGCTGACCGGATTGATGCCGCTGGACTTGATGTCGCGCTGCATCTGCGTTGCCACCGTGCCCGGCGACAGCGACAGCGCGCGAATGCCCTTGTCGCGGTATTCCTTGTCCAGCATCCGGGTCAGCATCAGGGCTCCCGCCTTGGACGAACAATAGGATGACCACGCCTCCACCGGCCCATGCGCCGCGCCAGAGCCGATGGTCAGAACCGTGCCCGCGCCTTCGTCCAGCATCACCGGCAGGGCCGCGCGCATGCCGTGGAAGACCCCCTTGAGGTTGATGTCGATGACCTCGCCCCAGGCTGCCGGATCGGCCTCTGCCATATGCGCGATGGGTTCGATCGCGCCCGCGTTGTTCACGAGGATGTCCAGCCCGCCATGGGCGGTCACGCAATTGGCCACCGCCTGCTCGACCTCCCAGTAGCGGGTGATATCGCAGGGGATCGCCACCGCCTGCGGGCCGATTTCACCGGCCAGATCGGCAATGGCGTCGGCGCCGCGCGCCACCAGCGCCACCTTGGCTCCGGCCTCGGCAAATGCCCGGGCCGTCGCTGCGCCGATCCCCCGGCTCGCCCCGGTGATCATCACCGTCTTGTCCCTCAGATCGCCGCTCATCTCGCGCCTCCTGCAATTTCACCGACAGCGCCACAAAAGGCGTCTCGCCTCTGTCGTAATCGCTCAATAGTATGGAATCCAGTCCCTTGACCCTCCTCAGGAAGCACTTGAGACTGCGTAGACATTCGTTTGCACCGACAGAGAGGTAGAATTTATGAAACGGTACACGACAGCCTCCGTGCTGGCCCTCGCCGTCATGGCGGGCCCGGCCTGGGCCGATCTGACCCCCCAGCAGGTATGGGATGACTTTGAGGCCTACATGACCGGCTTCGGCTATTCCATGACCGCAAGTGAAGCGATGGACGGGTCCACGCTGACCGTCAGCGATGTGACCATGACCATCCCGATTCCCGAGGAAGAAGGGGCGGAGGTCAAGCTGATCATGCCGCAACTCACCTTTGCGGATAACGGCGACGGCTCGGTCAAACTGTCCTACCCGGACGTGTCCGACATCACCGTGCACCTGATCGAGGATGGCGAAACCTTTGCCGAAATCGTCGTGACGATGACGCAGAGCAATGTCGCCATGAATGTCGCGGGATCGCCCGGTGACATGACCTATACCTACTCAGGCGACAGCATCGCGCTGGAACTGACCCGCGTCTTTGGCGAGGGTGAGGAAATCACCCGCGACATGCTGAGCGCGACCATCGGCATGGGGCCGCTCAGCGGCACCTCGCACATCACCCAGGACGATGCCTTCCGCTCGGTCGAGCAGGACGTCAGCTATGGCGACCTGACCTATGACGTGAAGTTCCAGGACCCGGACAACAGCAACAACACCGGTCTGTTCAATGGCCAGCTGACGGGTCTGAAGACCACCGGCGCAACCATCCTGCCGAACGAGATCAACTATGACGATCCGACCTCGATGTTCAAGAACGGCGGCGCGGTCGACGTGGTGATTTCGCATACCGGCGGGCGCACCGATTTCACCGTGCAGGAACCCGCTGGCGCGACCGTGGGCAAGTTCAGCTCGACCGGCGGCGAATTCGGCATTGCCGTCTCCGAGCAGGAGCTGACCTACGCCATCTCCGGCAGCAGTCAGATGGTTTCCTTGTCCGGCCCGGAACTTCCGTTGCCGATCAACGCGCAGCTGGATGAGATCGGCTTTGCCCTGACCATGCCGCTGTCGCCCGCGGATGCGCCGCAGGACGCCTCCCTGTCGGTGGTTCTGGCCAATTTCGCCATGGATGACATGCTGTGGAACATCTTTGACCCGTCCCAGACGCTGCCGCGTGATCCCGCCACCATTGCGCTGAACCTCGACGCCAAGGTGTCACCCTTCGTCAGCCTGCTCGACACCGAGAAGATGGAAGAAATGGCGATGAACGGCGGTATGCCGGGTGAGCTGCACTCCGTCACCCTCAGCGATTTCGTGGTCGACATGATCGGCGGCGTGATCCTCGGCGAAGGCAGCTTTAACTTCGACATGAGCGATTTCACCACCATCCCGGGCGTACCGCGCCCCGAGGGTGAGCTGAACCTGTCGGTCTCCGGCGCCAACGGCATCATCGACAAACTGATCTCGATGGGTCTGATGGGCGAACAGGACGCCATGGGCGCCCGCATGATGCTGTCCATGTTCACCGTGCCGGGGGATGAACCCGACACCGCGACCTCGAAGATCGAGATCAACGAACAGGGCCACATCCTCGCCAACGGCCAGCGGATCCAGTAAATCGGTCCCCCGAAAATGCGAAAGGGCGGGGAGTTCCCCGCCCTTTTTCGTGCCCACCGGTCAGGGGCGTTTGGCCCACTGTGTGGCGTCGTCCAGCCGGTCATCGCCCCAGAACACCTCTGCCCCGACCACGAAGGTCGGAGAGCCGAAAACCCCCAGCGCCATCGCCTCGGCGGTTTCCGCCTCCAGTACCGCCCGGATCTCGTCGCTCTCGGCGTGGGCGATCACCTCTGCCGGGTCCTCTCCCACCGCGCGCAGGCTGTCGCTCAGGTTGGGTTCGCTGCCCGCCTCTTGCCCGTGCTGGAACCAGCGCCCGTAGGTTTCCACCGTATAGGCCTGCCCCCAACCTTCGCGCATCCCCAGTACCGCCACCTGATTGGCCAGCGGCAGGTTCGGCAGCGGGTAGGGCGCGGGCACCTTGATCGGCAGGCCGTACATTTCTGCGCGCCGTTCCATGTCGCGCCACATGTAGGCGGTCTTTACGGGCTTGTCGCGAAAGGGGATGTTGTTCTGCGCCATCATGATGTCGCGCACGTTGAACGGACGCCAGCGGACGTCCAGCCCGTGCCGTGCCGCGTAATCGCCCATGCGCATCACGGTCAGGTAACTGTAGGTGCTGCCGATCGAATACCAGAAATCAAGCTGTGCCATGGTGCCCTCCGTTTTGCCGGAAGCCTATCGCCGCTCGCGATTCCCCGAAAGGATCAGAGCGCCGAACGCACCGCCTGCAGGAAATCCGCGACGTCCTGTTCACGGGTCGACCAGCTGCACACCAGCCGCGCGGTGGCCAGTGCCTCGGCATCCTTGGGTGGATTGCCCGAGAGGTGATAGACCGCCCCCGCCGCCTGTGCCGCCTGATGCACACGCAGCGGCGCGCGAAAGAACAGCATGTTGGCCCGCGTCTTGTTGACGATCTCCAGCCCCAGCGCCTCCAGCCCCTCGGCCAGCGCGTCACAGCGCGCATTGGCCCGCGTCGCCAGATCGCGCCACAACCCGTCCTGCAGATAGGCCAGCATCTGGGCCGACACATAGCGATGCTTGGAATAGAGATGCCCGCCGCGCTTGACCCGCAACTCGAACTCCTGCGCGCGGGTAAAGCCGTGGCCCGCTGGCGCGTCGGGGTCAAAGATCACCACCGCCTCGGCATCCATCAGCCCGTTCTTGGTGCCGCCGAACACGGCGATGTCCACCCCGATCTTCCAGCTCATCTCGGCAGGCGTACACCCCAGCGCCACGCAGGCCCCGGCAAAGCGCGCCCCGTCCAGATGTATCGGCAGGCCGAACTCCTGCGCCACACCGCACAGCGCGCGCATCTGCTCGACAGAGTAGACATTGCCGCCCTCGGTCACGTTGGTGATCGACACCGGCCCGCGCTGCGGCCCGTGGACGCCGCGGTTGCCCTCGGCTTCGATGGCGGTGCGCAGCGCCTCGGGCGTCATCACGTCGCCGCCCGGCACCAAGGTCAGCTTGGCCCCGCCGGTGTAGAATTCCGGCGCGTTGCACTCATCCTCGTGGATATGCGCGTGCCCGGAACAGAACACCGTCTGGAACGGCGCGCAGAGCGTGGCCAGCGACAGGGCGTTCGCCACTGTCCCCGTGGTCAGGAAATAGACTGCGGCCTTTGGTGCCTCGAACACCTCGCGCACCCGGCGCGCGGCCTCTGCCGTGACCTCATCGGCGCCATAGCTGGCGGCAAAGCCCTCATTGGCGCGGGTCAGCGCCTCCAGAACCTGCGCGGGAACGGGCGCGGCGTTGTCGGATGCAAAGTTCATCGCGGTTCCTCGATGATGTGATCTTCCCAGTCGTCTTCGCCGACCTCGAATTCCGGTACCGTGGCGTCCCGCATCGACACACCGGCCTCGTGCACCGTCTCTGCCGTGCCGGAAATCAGCGGATGCCAGTCGAACAGCGCCTCACCGTTCCAGAGCAGCTTGTAGGCGCAGGTTTCCGGCATCCAGTACAGGTTCTTGGCGATGTTGGCGGGGCGCAGCACGATGCATTCCGGCACGAACTTGTGGCGGATCGGGTACTGCGCGCAGCGGCAGGTGCTGTCATCAAACAACCGGCAGGCCACGCGGGTCAGCGCGACCTCGCCGGTGTCCTCGTCCTCCAGCTTGTTCAGGCAACACTTGCCACAGCCGTCGCACAGCGCTTCCCATTCGGCATCGTTCATGTCCTGCAGACGTTTCTTTTCCCAGAAACGGGGCGCAAGGCCGGTGCGGGGGATTGGATCGCTCATATGGCCGCCAGAATCTTTCGGGCGCGGACGCAATCGGCGTCCATCTGCGTGATCAGCGCCTCGATGCCGTCGAACTTCAACTCTGGCCGCAGGTAATCGACCAGCCCGACCGACAGCGTCGCGCCATAGAGATCGCCGGTGAAATCAAAGATGAAGGTCTCGATATTCGGCTTTTCGCCGTTGAACATCGGCCGCACCCCGATAGAGGCGGCGCCATGATAGGTGCCCTTGTGCGGACCGTCCCGCACCTCGACCAGCACCGCATAGACGCCGAAATGCGGCGGGTGCAGCCCGTCGATGGACATGTTTGCCGTCGGATAGCCCAACACGCGGCCGCGCTGTTCGCCGCCGATCACCTCGCCGTCGATGCGGTGCCAATGGCCCAGCAGCGCCGCCGCATCGCGTGGGCGGCCCTCGCTCAGGGCATCGCGGATTGCTGTCGACGACACCTGTACGCCGCCCGTTTCCATCAGTTCCGCCACCGTGACCCCAAATCCCATCTCCGCGCCAAAGCGCTGCAACATCTCTACATTTCCCGCGCGGCTCTTGCCGAAACAGAAATCCGCGCCCACCACGACATTCACAAGGCCAAAGCCGTCGCAGATCACCCGCCGGGCAAATTCCTCGGGCGTCAGCGACGCCAGAGCGGTGTTGAAGTTCAGCTGGTACAGCCGCTCCACCCCCAGCTTGGCCAGCCGGGCAGACCGCGTTTCCGCGCTCATCAGCCGGAAGGGCGGCGCGTCGGGCGCGAAATATTCGCGCGGATGCGGCTCGAATGTCATGACGCCCAGCGGCGCCTCCGGGGCCGACCGGCGCGCCAGGTCGATCACCGCCTGATGGCCAAGGTGTACGCCGTCGAAATTCCCGATCGCCGCGCTGGCGCCGCGATCCTCGGGCCGGGTGTATTGATAGTCACGTATGATCCGCATGTGCATCGGTTAGCCGCCCCGTGGCCGCTGCGCAAGCACCCGCGGCCCGCGCGCCGTCACGAGATGTCACGACATGGCGCGCAATGCCGCCGCGATGCGCGCGATCCCCTCTCCGATCCGCTCTGACGGGATGGAACTGTAGCCCAGCCGGTATAAATTGCGCGGCACCTCCGGTCCGGCAAAGAATGCCGCGCCCGGCTCGATCAGCACGCTGTCGGCGCGCAACCGGTCCGCAAGCGCCCCGGTGTCCACACCCTCGGGCGCGCGCATCCACAGGCTGGACCCGCCATGCGCGCCTTTGCCTGCCACCTCCAGCCCGTGCTCGGCCACCGCCGCCTCCATCACCTGCCGCCGCGCCTCCAGCGCCTTGCCGATGCGCCGGATCAGCGCGTCATAATGTCCAAGGCTGAGGAAATGCGCCGCCGTGCGCTGCACATGCCCCGGCGGATGCCGCAGCACGCTGGCCCGCAGGGCGCGCGCCTCGCGGATGAACGGCTCGGACCCCACCAGATAGCCCAGCCGCAGCCCCGGAAACAGCGACTTGGAAAAGCTGCCGACGTAGATCACCCGCCCGTCCTCATCGAGGCTCTTGAGCGCGGGACTGGGCGGGGCGAGGTAGGACATCTCGAATTCATAGTCATCCTCGACGATCAGCGCGTCCAGCTCCGCTGCCCGCGCCAGCAAGGCCCGCCGCCGCGCCAAGGGCAGGGTGGCCGAGGTCGGGCATTGATGGCTGGGCGTGGTAAAGATCACCCGTGTCCCGGCAGGCACCGCCCCGGGCGGCAACCCGTGCTGGTCCACCGGCACGCTGGTCACATCCGCATGACTGTGCCGCAGCAATTGCCGCAGCGCCGGGTAACAGGGATCCTCCACCGCCACGCGGCGCCCCGTGGTCAGCAGTTGCGCCGCCAGCCACAGCGCGTTCTGCGCGCCCATGGTGATCAGGATCTCCTCCGGCCGGGCAAGGATGCCACGCCGGGGCAGGGTGTGCCGCGCGATGAAACTCACCAGCTCGGGATCATCGGCGTCGAACTGATCCTGTGTCAGCGCGCCGAAATTCCGGACCCCCAGCGCCTGCATCGCACAAAGGCGCCAGTTGGCATGGTCAAACAGCGCCGGGTCCACCTGCCCGTAGATGAAAGGATAGCGATAGCGCGTCCAATCCGCCGGTTTCGCCATGCCCAGAGACGGCCCATCCGCAAACCGCTGCGCCAGCGCCGCGTCCCAATCAATGCGGTCCTGCCGTTCGGGCGGGGTGCCGAAATCCGGCGGCTCGGGCGCGTTTTCACTGACGAAATAACCGGACCGCCCGCGCGAGGTGATATAGTCGTTGGCCAAAAGCTCGGTGTAGGCCAGCGTCACGGTGATCCGGCTGACCCCCAAATGCTGCGCCAACCTCCGGCTGGAAGGCAGCTTTTCCCCCGGTCGAAAACGGCCCGCAAGGATGCCTTCGGCCACCATCTGCTGAATGCGCGCCTGCAGGGTGCCCTGCACGTTCGGCGACAGGTGAAAGGTCTCGACCGGGATTGCCATTCGGGCAGGATAGACTGGCCTGATAGGCGCTGCAATCTGGTCTTATGCGGCGCGGAATCTCAGCCAGTGCTGCGCTCAGGTCTTGACCCGTTCGCCAAAGATGGCCGATCCGACGCGCACATGGGTCGCCCCCAGCGCAATGGCCTCTTCGAAATCCGCGCTCATCCCCATCGACAGGCCTTTCAGCCCGTTGCGCTCCGCGATCTTGGCCAGCAGCGCAAAATGCAGCGAAGGCGTCTCTTCAACCGGGGGAATGCACATCAGCCCCTTGATCGGCAGGTCCATGCCCCGGCATTCGGCGATGAAGTCATCCGCCTCCGCAGGCATCACGCCCGCCTTCTGCTCTTCCTCGCCGGTGTTCACCTGAATGAACAGGTCGGGACAACGCCCCTCTTCCTGCGCGATGCGAGCGATGGTGGCGGCCAGCTTGGGGCGGTCGACCGAATGGATGGCGTCAAACAGATCAAAGGCTTGCCGGGTCTTGTTGCTCTGCAACGGACCGATCAGATGGACGGACACACCGTCAAAACGCGCCTTGAAATCCGGCCATTTGCCTGCTGCTTCCTGCACCCGGTTTTCCCCGAACAGCCGGTGGCCCTCTTTCAGCACCGCCTCGACCCGGTCCAGTGGCTGCACCTTGCTGACCGCGATCAGATGCACCTCTGACGGGTCGCGTCCCGCGGCCGTGCAGGCCTTGTCCATCCGCGCGCGGATCTCTGTCAGTCCCATGGTTCATCTCCCCAGGCGTCGAAAAACGGTGCCATTTCAGTCTCATACTTGCGCCAGGCTTCGCGCCGCCCGGCATGGATCGGCTGTCGCACCTGCGCAAGGCTCAGCGTCTTCACCTCTGATTTAACCTCGTGGAAGGCAAGGCAAGCCGCCTCCCAGTCCAGCCCCGCCGCCGCAATCAACGCCCGCGCCTGCGGTTCCGGATCGGCCACCAGATCGTCATAGCGGATCTCGTGGATCCGATCCCCCAGCCGCTCTTTCCAGAAGGCAATGTTGGCGCGGAACGCCTTGATCGTGCGGGCAATATCGCCAAGGTCGTTGGCGTAACGATGGGTGCCTTGGGCAAAGTGGTTCTTGTAGACCGACAGCGCCTGATCGCGCGGGTCGCGGTGGACGACGATGATCCGCGCACCGGGCAGGGCGCGGGCAATCAGGCCAAAGATCAGGTGGTTCTGGATCGCCTTGTCCGTCACCACGCCGGGCTGCGGCCCGGTATCGCGCCGCAGGAACCGCTGATAAGCCTCGGCCCAGCCGCTCAGTTTCGCCTCTGACAGCTCTTTCAGCGGCACCATCTTGGCTGCAGGGCCAAACTGCGCCACGGCCTCTTGCAGGGCATAGCGCATCTCGCCACCCGCCCGCGCGCCGCTGTGCGCCGCGATGATCTGTTCCACCAGCGTCGTGCCGGACCGGGGCAGGCCGGTGACAAAGACCGGGCGCAGGGGCAGGGGATCACCCACGGGGGCATAGTCCGCGCCGTCCTGCGCATCGCGAAAGGCCTGCCATTCCGCGTCACGCTCCGCCGCGTTGAAGGGAAACAGACGTCCCTGTGCCGCATTCGCGGGCTTCAGATAGGAAAACACCCGGTCGCGGTCGCCGGTGTCCTCGGCGGACTTGGCAAGGGCAAAGCCGATCTGCATCTTGCCCACGTCGTTCAGGCGCGGATTGGTCCACAGCCCCTGCATCTGCCGGATCAGCGGATCGCCCTTGGCAAAGCGATGCCCGGCGGACAGCATCCGGTAGAGTTCCGTCTGGGTCGGGTGTTGGCGGATCAGCTTTTTCAGCAGCTTCCCGGCGGCGTCGAATTCCCCGATGTTCTGCAGGAACAGCGCTTTGTCGGCCTTCGGCTTGATCTCTTTGGGGGCCAGCGCAATCAGCCGGTCATGCAGGTCCAGAACCCTGCCGTGATGGCCCAGTCGCGTCTCGGCGACGATGGCCGCCTGCAGGATCGTGGGTTCCTGCGGCTTGCGGGCCAGCGCGCGGTTCAACGCGGCGGCCTGCGCCTCGGTCTCGCCCTGCAATTCGGCCACGCGGGCCAGCTGAAATTCGATTTCCGGCGCGCCGCCGGTGGGCAGCAGCAGGGATTTCAACAGCGCCCCGGCCTTCGCGGCCTCTCCGGACTGGATCAAGGCAAGCGCCTGTCGGAACTGGGTCTGTATCTGCTGCGGGGTCATGACGGGCTCTGCTCTCGGCGTGACCCGTTCAACCAAAAGAAAAGAGCGGACGCAAGCGCCCGCTCTTCCCTATACCGAAAGGTCGGTGTCCTTAGAAGGACATCGCCAGACCCAGCGAGAAGCTGTCGAAGTCGGTGGTTGCGCCACCCATCTTCTGCTCACCAACGCCTGCGCCGAACTGACCAACCAGACCGCCGCCGAAGTCGTAGTTCACGACCAGGCCGTAACCGTGGGAGGAGTAGTTGTTGCCGAGGTCGGCGAGGCTGAAGCCGCCGTCGAGGCCAACTGCGTTGTCGTACTCACCGTAGTTCAGGCCAACGGTCAGCGCGTTCATGGTGTAGCCGAAGCCGATGCCCCAGTGGGTCACGGTGTCTGCGCCAGCCAGCTCGGGGTCGAGTTCCGAGTAGTTCACAGCGAAGGACAGGCCGTTGTCCAGAGTACCGTCGACCGACACACCGATGATGTCAGCAACATCGTTCTGGGTCTGATAGCCGAGGCCAACGCCGAGCGTGATGCCGCCCAGGTCGCCGGAGTACTTGAAGCCCACGCCCCAGATCGGGTCGTTAACAGCGGCGTCGTCGACTTCAGCCGAAACTGCTGCCGAGAAACCGTCGAAGGTGTAGGTGAAGCGCGCCACCTGACCGTCTTCGTCACCGTCGAGGCCGGAGTTGCCGTTGAAGCCCGGCTGCCAAGTTTCGGAGTCGTCGATCGACCCGCCTGCAACGTTGACTTCCTGCAGGGCCCAGTCGAACGCACCGTCGGTGTCGCCCATGTCGAGGCGTGCGCCACCGAATGCCAGGAACCAGGTTGCGCCATCGTCGTCACGTGCGTGCGCGTTGCCGCCTTCGTCCAGGTCAACCTTCGCGCCGAAGGTCAGGCCGTTGTCAGCTTCGCCGGTCATGGTGAAGACGACTTCGACGTCGGTCCAGAATTCCGAACCAGCGTCGCGGGGGGTGACGCCGACGGCATTGTCGTTGTAACGGTTACCGGCGATCACACCGATTTCTGCGGAGCCCGAGACGGCAACCTCTGCGGCTGCGACGCCTGCGGTTGCAACCAGTGCGGTGGTCGCGAACAGGATCTTTTTCATTGTTTCCCTCATGTGTTCAAAGGCACGTACCAGGCCGATGCTCCGGCCTTGATGGGATTTCTATGCGCTTTGGGGGGCGGCCTTTGCAAGCCATCCAGAAACGTGCTGCGCAACAAGGAAGTCAGTGATGCGATATTGCCACAAGCCCGAAACCCGCCTTACAGGTTTATATGCCATAGCAGCGTGTTGCGCGGGATTTCTGCGCGAAAACCCGCCTATGACTGCGGTCTTGCCGCTGGGACGCCCCCCTAGTATGCAGGGCGGCAGAGTTTCAATTTGAAAGGGGTCGGCAATGCGCGCGCCGCGAATCCTGATCGGCACCGGCCTGGTGGCACTGACATTGTTTACGGCAAGCTGCGGTACGCTGGGCGGCAATCGCAGCAACCGCGAACCGGTTCAGACACCCAGCGCCGAGGAAATCCTCGCAGAAACCGCCGCACGCGAGGGCAAGCCCCGCTCGCGCGGAACTCTCTGGGACCTCTTCAAACCGCGTGAGGATCCGGGCCGTGTCGGGGCCGTCAACAAATACATCTGGAACGCGGCGCTGGACGTGCTGAACTTTCTGCCGGTCGAAACGGTCGATCCTTTCACCGGGGTCATCACCACCGGATACGGCACGCCGCCGGGCGGTGGCCGCGCCTACCGCGCCACGATCCAGATCACCGATCCGGCGCTGGATGCGCGCTCGCTCAATGTTGCCCTGCTGACCCGGTCGGGCCCGGCGGATGCAACCACCGTGCGCGCCATTGAGGATGCGATCCTGACCCGCGCCCGCCAGCTTCGGTCGCAAGACGCGAAATTCTGAGGCCCAAGGCCTGATCCGAATACAGCTGATCCGAATAAAAAGGCGCGGTCCCCCCGGGGCCGCGCCTTTTTTAATGGGATCAATCCCGGACCGGGTTGGACGGCAGCTCTGCCAGCCGATGCACCCAGTCCAGATGCTGCGGCAGGCAGGTCGACTGAAGGTCATAAGAGTCGCGCACCAGCGCGCGCGCATTCGCCCCCAGCCTTGCGCGGGTCGGCGCATCGTCCAGCAGGGTGCAGACCCGCTCGACCAGCGCCTCGCGGTCAAAGAAATCCACCAGCCACCCGGTTTCATCCTCTGTCATGACCTCGCGCACCGGCGCGGTGTCGCTGGCGACAATCGCGGATTCGGCGCTCATCGATTCCAGCAGCGACCAAGACAGGACAAAAGGGTAGGTCAGGTAGATGTGCACACGGCTGACCTGCATCATCGCAAGAAAGCGGTCATAGGGCACGCGGCCAAGGAAATGCACCCGGTTCCAGTGCGCCGTCGGAATCCGGCCCCGGACCTCATCGATATAGATCTGTTTCCAGGTCTTGCCCGCAGGCGGCTTTGATCCGTAGGAGGTGCCGTCACCGCCCAGGATCACGACATGGGCGTCCGGCCGCCGTTTCAAAAGGTCCGGCAGCGCGCGCATAAAGACATGATAGCCGCGATAGGGTTCCAGGTTGCGGTTGATGAAGGTGATCACCTCATCGTCGCGCGTCAGGACCGGCCCGTTCTCGATCTCCAGCCGTGCCGCGGGATTGGGCCGGACCAGATCGGTGTCGATGCCGTCATGGGCCACGGTGATCCGGTCCTGCCATTTGTCCGGAAAGGTCGCGGCCTGAAACCGCGTGGGCGAGATTCCGGCATCCATGATTTCCTCATGCATCCGGTTGTTGAGGTTCTTCATCCGTATGCGCAGCCGGTCGCCCGCCGGGTTCTTGCTGGGAAACTCCGGGTCGAAGCCCACGAAGGTCTCTGTGGTCAGGTGATAAAGCTCGCAATAAAGACCCAGCCGCGCGTCGGGCCAGACATCTTTCAGGAACATGCTCTCGCCCCAGCCGTGATGGGCGCAGATCACATCCGGCACGAATCCCTGCTCCTTCAGCCCGATCGCGCCGCGATAACAGGAGGTGGCGCGCAGGATCTTGGTTTCGAAATCCGCCAGCCAGGGGTGGATGCCCTTGGTGCTGGCGCCCTGGATTCCATAAGGAACGATGCGGACCCCCTGCCATGTCTGGGCTTCCTTGACCTTGCAGGTCAGCGCGACCACCTGATGGCCCTGCCGGACCAACGCCGGGGCCAGGTGTTTGTACTGGCCGGGAAAGTTCTGGTGGATCAACAGGATCTTCATCTGCACGCCCTCACGCGGCCTCTTGGCGGCCGTTTCCCGGCATCCTAGCGGGGCGGTCCCCAAAAGGGAATCGCTTGATCGTGTGCAGGCCCGGGCCGGGAACGCGGCGGCGGCGGGCGATCTGGCATCGGATTCAACGGCTTGGTCCGTGGGTATGGCGGCCGGGCAGGGGGCTCTGCCCCCGCCGCCCTGCGGGCGTCTCCCCCGAGGGTATTTGGAAACCCAAAGAAGACAGGGGGGAGCGTTCGGGGGCGGCGCAGCGGTCATTTCCAGCGAGCCTCTGGACCTTGACGCCGCCGCGCCCTATCACCCGCCCCCAAAGCCCGCCCGCCGGAGAGAGACAGATGTCGCGTTACGACCCCGCTACGATCGAGCCGAAATGGCAACAGGCCTGGACCGAGGCCGAGACCTTCAAGGCGCGCCGGACCGGCGACAAGCCCAAGTATTACGTGCTGGAGATGTTCCCGTATCCTTCGGGGCGCATCCACATCGGGCACGTGCGCAACTACACGATGGGCGACGTGATCGCGCGCTACAAGCTGTCGACGGGGCACAACGTGCTGCACCCGATGGGCTTTGACGCCTTCGGGCTGGCGGCCGAGAACGCCGCGATGGACCGCAAGATCCATCCCAAGGACTGGACCTATTCCAACATCGACGACATGGTCGCGCAGATGAAGCCGCTGGGCTTTGGGCTCGACTGGTCGCGCATGTTCGCCACCTGCGACCCGGAGTATTACGGCCACCAGCAGGCGCTGTTCCTTGATTTCATGGAAAAGGGCTTTGTCTACCGCAAGAAAGCGGTGGTGAACTGGGATCCGGTCGACATGACCGTGCTGGCCAACGAGCAGGTCGAAGACGGCAAGGGCTGGCGCTCTGGCGCCGAGGTGGAACGGCGCGAGCTGACGCAGTGGTTCTTCAAGATCTCCGACATGGCGGGCGAATTGCTGGACGCCATCGAGGGGCTGGATGAGTGGCCTGCCAAGGTCAAGCTGATGCAGCAGAACTGGATCGGGAAATCGCGCGGCCTTCAGTTCGCGTGGGATCTGACCAAGCCGGTGCATGGCATTGACAAGATTGATGTCTACACCACCCGTCCCGACACGCTGATGGGCGCGTCCTTTCTTGGCCTCTCGCCCGATCATCCGCTGGTCAAGGCGCTGGAGGCGGATGACCCCGCGCTTGCCAAGGCCACGGCCGAGATGCGCAAGGGCGGAACCACCGAAGAGGCGCTGGAGAAGGCAGAAAAGCTGGGCTACGACACCGGGCTGACCGTCAAACACCCGCTCGACCCCAGCTGGGAAATCCCGGTCTGGGTGGCGAATTTCATCCTCATGGATTACGGCACCGGCGCGATCTTTGCCTGCCCGGCGCATGACCAGCGTGACCTCGATTTCTGCCGCAAGTATGACCTGCCGGTGATCGACACCTTCGTGGCTCTGGACAACCCCAAGCGGGTCGAGAAAGAGGCCTTTGTTCCGCCGAAGACAGAAAAGGTGAAGTGGCTCAACCATTTCGCCGGGCTGGATGAGGCCACGGGCCAAGAGGCCGTCGATGCCACCATCGACTGGATGGAGGCGCGCGGGTTTGGCAAGGGCGTCGAGAAATTCCGCCTGCGCGACTGGGGCCTGTCGCGCCAGCGGTATTGGGGCTGCCCGATTCCGGTGGTGCATTGCGACGCCTGCGGTACCGTGCCGGAGAAGAAGGAAAACCTGCCGATCCGGCTGCCCGATGACGTCACCTTTGACGTGCCCGGCAACCCGCTGGACCGCCATCCGACCTGGCGCGACTGCCCATGCCCGTCCTGTGGCAAGCCGGCCAAGCGCGAAACCGACACGATGGACACCTTCGTGGATTCGTCGTGGTATTTCGCCCGCTTCACCGCGCCCCACGCGGCGACGCCCACGGATCTGGAAGAGGCCGCCTACTGGATGAACGTCGATCAGTACATCGGCGGCATCGAACACGCGATCCTGCATCTTCTCTATTCGCGATATTTCGCCCGCGTGATGATCGAATGCGGACACCTGCCGGACACCGCAAAAGAGCCGTTCAATGCCTTGTTCACGCAGGGAATGGTGACACATGCGATCTACCAGACCCGCGATTCCAACAATCGCCCGGTCTTTCACTATCCCGAGGAAGTGACACTGAAGGACGGCAAGGGCTATCTGGCGGACGGCAGGGAGGTCACAATCGTGCCTTCGGCCAAGATGTCGAAGTCCAAGAACAACGTCGTCGACCCGCAGGCCATCATCGCCACCTATGGCGCCGATACCGCGCGCTGGTTCGTGCTGTCCGACTCACCCCCGGAACGGGATGTGGAATGGACCGCCTCCGGCGCCGAGGCCGCGCACAAGCATCTTTCCCGCGTCCACCGCATTGCCGCCGAGATTGCCGCCTCCGATGCGCCCTCGACCAATGAGGACGCCGCCCTGCTGAAAGAGATGCACAAGGCGATCCACGACGTGACCATGGGCGTCGAATCCTTCGGCTTCAACGCGGCCATCGCCAAGCTGTATGCCTTTACCAACGCGCTGGCCAAATCGCGCGCGGGCAAAGAGGTCAAGGCACAGGCGGCGCTGACCCTCGCGCAGCTGATGTCGCCGATGACCCCGCACCTGTCAGAGGAAATCTGGCACCTGCTGGGCGGCGAGGGGCTGATCGCCAATGCGCCCTGGCCCAAGGCTGATGAGGCGATGCTGGTCGAGGACACCGTCACCCTGCCGATCCAGGTCAACGGCAAGCGCCGGGGCGAGATCGAGGTGCCCAAGGATCTGCCCAAGGAAGAGGTTGAAAAGATCGCGCTGGCGCACGAAGCTGTGGTGCGGGCCCTCGACGGGGGCCAGCCGAAAAAGCTGATCGTGGTGCCGGGGCGGATCGTGAATGTGGTGGTGTAACAGACGGGCTTTCCTGACCGGCGCGGCCGCCACCGGCCTCACGGCCTGCGGCTTTACCCCGGTCTACGGCCCGCAGGGCGGCGGCACCGCCCTGCAGGGCACCATCGCCCTGACGGAATCGCGCACCGTATCCACCTATTACTTCAACCGCCGGTTCGAGGAACGCATGGGACGCGGCGGCCCCGCTGCGCCCTACCGGCTGGACGTGCAATTGCAGAGCGATTCGCAGGACCTCGGCTCGACCTCCGCCGGTGACGTGACGCGGATCCGGCTGATTGGCCGGGCGTTCTACACGCTCAAGGACGCCTCCGGCGCCACCCTGCTGGAAGGGCGGACAAACGCCTTTTCCGGCTATTCCAACACCGGCACGACCGTTGCCACCCGCGCCGCGCAGAAAGATGCGAAAAAGCGCCTGATGGTGCTTCTGGCCGATCAGGTGATCGACGATCTGCTTCTGGCGGATGTCACCGGCGCATGAAACTCTCTGCGCGGGACGCCAACGCCTTTTTCCGCAAACCCGATCCGGCAGCGGCGGGCTTGCTGATCTATGGTGAGGACACCATGCGCGTCGCCATGAAACGGCAGGAGGTGACCGCCGCCATCGTCGGGCCAGAGGGCGAGGCCGAGATGCGCCTGACCCGCCTTGCGGGCGCCGATCTGCGCAAGGATCCCGCCGCCCTTCTGGATGCGGTCAAGGCGCAGGGCTTTTTCCCCGGACCCCGCGCCGTGCTGGTCGAAGAGGCCGCAGATGGCACCACAGAGGCGCTGAAGGCGGCCCTGTCGGACTGGCGCGAAGGCGATGCGCAGATCATCGTCACGGCGGGGGCGCTGGCGGCCAAATCCTCTCTGCGCAAGCTGTTCGAGAACGCGAAAAACGGTTTTGCTGCGGCGCTTTACAATGATCCCATGGGCCGCGCGGAAATAGAGGCGGAACTGGCCCGCGCAGGGCTGAAGGACGTGGGCCGCGATGCCATGGGCGCGCTCGAACATCTCGCGCGGGACCTGACGCCGGGCGATCTGCGCCAGACGCTGGAAAAGATCGCGCTCTACAAGTTTTCCGATGACACCCCCCTGACCCCGGATGAGGTGGCGCTGAACGCGCCCGCCTCGGTCGAGGCGGATATCGACGATGTCTTCAACGTGCTGGCAGAAGGGCGCACCGCCGAAATCGCCCCCGTCATGCAGCGGCTAGAGGCGCAGGGCGTGACACCGGTGACGCTGCTCATCATGGGGATGCGCCATTTCCGCGTGCTTTTCGCGCTGGCCTCGGCCCCCGGCGGCCCCGCGCAGGGCATTGGCCGCCTGCGCCCGCCGATCTTTGGCCCGCGCCGCGACCGGATGCTGCGGCAGGCGCAGAACTGGTCCGCCGCGCGGCTGGAAGAGGCGCTAAAGCTCTTGATGGACACCGACCTGACCCTGCGCTCTGCCGGGCAAAAGGCGCCGCAGATGGCGCTGGTCGAACGGGCCTTTGTGCGGCTGGCCTATCTCGGGCGTCGTTAGGGCCACTCTCGGGGGGATCGACATGTCTTACACACTGTACGGGTCCGTCCGCAGCCGCGCGTTCCGGGTGCTGTGGTTGTTGGAGGAGTTGGGGCAGCCCTACACCCATGTGCCTGCAGGCCCGCAGTCCGAAGAGGTCCGCAGGGTCAGCCCGCTGGGTAAGATCCCGGTGCTGATCGAGGACGGCGCCGTTCTGCGCGACTCGACGGCGATCCTGACCTATCTCGCCGACAAACACGGCGCGTTCACGTTTGCCGCCGGCACGCAAGACCGCGCGCGGCAGGACGCATGGACCTTCCGCATTCTCGATGAGGTGGAATCGCTGCTCTGGACCGCGTCCAAGCACAGCTTTGTCCTGCCAGAGGCAGAGCGCGTGCCGCAGGTCAAGGATCCCTGCCGCGCCGAATACGCCCGCAACATCGCCCGCATCATGGAAGAGGCCGAAGGGCCCTGCCTGATGGGAAAGACGCCGCTGATCCCGGACATCATCCTGTGCCATTGCGGCGGCTGGGCGCAGGCGGCGAAATTCCCGGCAGGGCCCGACAGCTTCGCGGACTACCTGTCAAACCTCCGCGCCCGCCCGGCCTTTCGCAAGGCCTCCACCCAGTAATCCGCAGACGGCCGCGCGTCACGCTCCTTGCCCTATGGGCCGACCTGAGACACAGTTGAAGGCGATAGGAGGGGCGTGTCATGAATTCCCGGACCGCAGGTTCCACACCGCCGGACAGCCCGACGCCCCGGCAGCAGGGCCTGCCCAAGGTCAACAAGGTGACAGCGGATGATATCCGCGCATCGCTAAAGGCCGGGTATGCCGACTTTCTGGCGCGTCCGGTCATGAGCGGCTTTTTCGGCCTGTTCTATGCGGTTTTCGGGATCCTGTTCGTTTGGTGCCTGCTCTGGCTGGGCAAGATCTGGATGATCGTTCCTGCCGCCGTTGGCTTTCCCCTGATCGCCCCCTTCGCCGCCGCCGGGCTCTATGAAATGTCCCGCCGGTTGCAAAGGGGAGAGTCGTTCGGCTGGTCTGACATTCTCACGGTCATGGCCAATCAGCGCAAACGCGAAATGGGGTGGATGGCCTTTGTCACCCTCTTCATCCTCTGGGTTTGGTTCTACCAGTTTCGGACCGTGTTGGTGATCGTCCTGCAGGACGCGTCTTTCTCGGATCTCGACGGGTTTCTGAACACCGTGTTCTATACCCCAGAGGGCTGGACCTTCCTCGCCATCGGCTTTTGCGTCGGCGCGGTTCTGTCGGCGGCGCTGTTCTCCGTGACCGTTGTCGCCATGCCCTTGTTGCTCGACCGCGAAATCGATTTCGTGTCCGCCATGATCACGTCGGTTCGTGTCGTCACCGAAAACCCGGTGGTCATGCTCACGTGGGCGGCGATCATCTCGGTCACTATGGTGGTGTCGCTGGTGCCCGCGTTTCTGGGCCTGATCGTCACCCTGCCAATCCTCGGCCACACCACATGGCATCTCTATCAACGGGCCGTGCAACCGGCAGAGGGCTGATCCGCCACGGCCCAGCTATGGTGGGGCCATCACCCCCCCCCCCTGAGGGGGGTGAAAATCCTGACAAAGGGTTAAATCGCGCCTGTAACCCCTTGATCCTGCATTCCCCCTAAGCTGTCCACGCGTGGACAGGGGTCAGGCCTTGTCGGTTACGTTCTCCTTGAACGCCGTCTCGAACGCCTCTTGTTTGTCCGCCCCGGCCTCGGTCTGGAACTGCGCCTTCCACTCCGAATAGGGCATGCCGTAATAGATCTCGCGGGCCTCTTCCTTGCCCATCTCGATGCCCTTTTCGTTCGCCGCCTCCATGTACCAGCGGCTGAGGCAATTGCGACAGAACCCGGCAAGGTTCATCAGGTCGATATTCTGCACGTCCTGCCGGTCTTCCATCAGGTGCTTGCGCAGGCGGCGAAAGGCGGCGGCTTCGATTTCGATGCGTGTCTGGTCGTCCATCTGTGTCTCTCCTCTTCAATCCACGGCCAAGTCCAGCGCCCGCTGCAACAGCGGCGCCAGCCGGGCCGCCCAATGGCGCTGCCCGGTCTCATCCTCGATCAGGTCGTTTCGGACCTCGATCAGCGTATTCTGCCGGCCATGCCGCAACGCGTGCCGATCCAGCGCGTCACCGGGCAGATGGCCGGGGTAGGGCTCATTCCGGCCCACCACGATGTCCGGTTCCTCCTCTAGCGCGGCAATGAACGGATCCGACAGCCGCACGTCCCAAGACGGATGCAAGATCCCCACATGCCAGGGCCGCGGCGGGCGGCCGTGCAATTGAGGCGTGAAGGAGTGGACCGAAATGATCGCGATATCGTCGCGCCGCGCCGTCATGCGGGCCAGCAGGTCATCATAGGGCCGGTAATAGGCGGCGATTCTCCGCGCCCGCTCTTCGGCGTCGACGTGGCGGTTCCCCGGCACGACAGAGCCGTCGTAGAGCTTCATGATCAGGGTCGGATCGTCCTCGCCCCGGTTCGGGTCAATCACGAGGCGCGAAAAGTTGGACATGACCACCGGCGCGTCCAGCGCCTCTCCAAGCCCGAGCGCCACGCCCGCCGCGCCAACGTCATAGGCGATATGGCGTGCCATGTCGGACACCGGCAGGCCCAGCGACCCGCCAAGGTCCGGAGGCACAAGGTTAGACGCGTGATCGCAGGTGATCAGGAAACGGCTGGGACGGTTTTCACCGATGATCTGGCAGGGGGAATATGTCATGGTCTCGTCGTGTTTGGCCCGCTACACATATGTCAGTTGCATGCCAAAGGGAAATGCAGGATAACTCGGCAGGTGTTAGCGATAACGCTGCGGCTGCACGGCGCGGGTACGGTGCGTGTTCAGCCAAGCCAGGACCGATGGGTCAGGAGAAATTGAAATGAAACGCGACCGTAACGTCAAGATCGTGGCCACGCTGGGCCCGGCTTCGAATACCTATGAAATGATCCGGGCGCTGCATGAGGCCGGGGCGGATGTTTTCCGTCTCAACATGAGCCACGGCACGCACGAAGAAATCGAAGAACGTCACAAGATTATCCGGCAGGTCGAAAAGGACCTGGACAGCCCGATTGCCATTCTGGCCGACCTGCAGGGCCCGAAACTGCGTGTTGGCGAATTTGCCAACGGCTCGGAAGAGCTGGAATGGGGCGCTAGTTTCCGTCTGGATCTGGATCCGACGCCGGGCGACGCCACGCGGGTTCAGCTGCCGCATCCGGAAATCTTTGCCGCCCTCACCGCCGGGTCGCACCTGCTGGTCAACGACGGCAAGATCCGCCTGCGCATCACAGATTGCTCCAAGGATCATGCCAATTGCACCGTCGAGGCGGGCGGCACGATTTCCAACCGCAAGGGCGTGAACGTGCCTGACGTGGTGCTGCCGGTGGCGGCGCTGTCCGAAAAGGACCGCCGGGATCTGGAATTTGCCTGCGCGCTTGGCGTCGACTGGGTCGCCCTGTCCTTTGTCCAGCGGGTCGAGGATGTAGAAGAGGCGCGGCGCCTTGTCTGGGGCCGGGCGGCGATCATCTCGAAGATCGAAAAGCCCTCTGCCGTCGAAGCGTTCGACGAAATCCTCAAGGTCTCCGACGGCATCATGGTCGCACGGGGCGATCTGGGCGTGGAACTGCCTGTTCAGGCGGTGCCGCCGATCCAGAAACGTCTGGTGCGCAAGTGCCGCGCGGCTGCCAAGCCTGTGATTGTGGCCACCCAGATGCTGGAATCGATGATCGAATCGCCGATGCCGACTCGGGCCGAGGTGTCGGACGTGTCCGGCGCGATCTACGAAGGCACCGACGCGATCATGTTGTCGGCGGAATCGGCGGCCGGTCAATACCCGATCGAAGCCGTGACCACGATGAACAACGTGGCCGTCTCCGTGGAAAGCGATCCGACCTATCGCGAAGTGATCGAGGCCTCACGCTCTGCCGCGCGCAAATCCGTGGCGGACGGGATCGTTGCCGCCGCGCGTGAGATTGCCGAGACCACAGACGTCAAGGCGATCTGCTGCTTTACCTCTTCGGGCACCACCGCCGCCCTCGTGGCGCGCGAACGCCCGCGGGTTCCGATCATCGCCATGACCGCCATGCGCGGCGTGGCGCGGCGGATGTCGCTGACATGGGGCACCCAGTGCGTCATGACCGGCGAGCTGGAGCGGTTCAAGCAGGCGGTCGTCAACGCGGCCCGCGCGGCGCGCTCTGAAGGCTATGCAGGCGAAGAGGATCAGATCGTCGTCACCGCCGGTGTTCCGTTCAACCAGCCGGGCACCACGAACATCCTGCGCGTGGCCCCCTGCAACGAGCGTTTGATCTATTCCACCGATCCGGAATAACCTTCCCCAAAGTGGGGATAGGTTATGGAACCTGACATGATGCTGGTGGTCGGGATGGGGCTGATTGTCCTGTCCCTGCCATCCATCCTTTCGGCTTGGACCGACAGCCGCGCGCCCCGACTGGGCGCGCTGTTGCTTTTGGGGGGTGGTGGACTGGCGATCTGGGCGCTGAGCGACAAGGACGGCGGCTATACCTGGGCCGAAATCCCGGACGTGTTCTACGGCGTGATCGGGCAGATCCTGAACTGATCCTCTGGGATTATGATCTGCACGCATCCGGCAGGTGCCTGAAATTCGTGCGTTTGCCCGGCAGGTGGCGCTGGGGCTGGTGGGCACACCCGGAACCGCATGACACCACACCCTGTAACGTGTTACCCCCTGTCAGCCCGGCCATTCAGGCAGGGGACAAGGACAGCGCCGCACATGACCCTAACCCTTCATCTGGGCTGTCGGCTGACCTTCGACGTGCCTGCTCGCACGCCGATGATCGTGATGCTCAACGTGCACCCGTCTCTGGCTGACGGGTTCGAGCGTCCCGACAGCATGACAACCGACCCCGCCGTTCCGCTGCACAGCTATAACGACGGTTTCGGCAATATCTGCACGCGGCTTGTGGCCCCGGCGGGGCGGTTCACGGTTTCGACTGATGGGCTCTTGCGGGATGCCGGTCTGGCCGACCCGGTGGACACCTCTGCCATACAGCACCCGGTCGAGGAACTGCCGGATGAGGCCATCACCTATCTGCTGCCCAGCCGGTATTGCGAAAGCGACGTTCTGTCGGACGAAGCCTGGCGTCGGTTCCACCGGGTGCCGCTTGGTTGGCGGCGCGTTCAGGCGGTCTGTGACTTTGTCTACACACACATCCGCTTCGGCTATGCGCAGTCCCGGCCCACGCGGACGGCGGCAGAGGCTCTGCGGGAGCGGGTCGGTGTCTGCCGGGATTTCGCCCATCTGGCCATCGCCCTGTGCCGCAGTCTGAACATCCCGGCGCGCTATTGCACCGGCTACGTCAGTGACGTTGGGCAACCGCCGCCCTATGCGCCGATGGATTTTGCGGCCTGGATGGAGGTCTACCTTGGTGGCCAATGGTGGACTTTTGATCCGCGCAACAACGATACCCGTTATGGCCGTGTTCTGATCGCGCGCGGAAGGGACGCGGCGGACGTGCCGCTGACCCATACGTTCGGGCATCATGAACTGAGCGGTTTCGAGGTCTGGATCGACGAGGTCTAGGCGGGTTCAGGGGCTTGGGGCAGGAGTGGCGGCTTCGGTCGGCTCTACGGGTGCGGCGCCCAGTTCGTCGAGATCGGGCAGCCCCTCGCGCGACAGGATGATGG
The DNA here is from genome assembly GCF_052266595.1 of Antarctobacter jejuensis. Classification (NCBI taxonomy): domain Bacteria; kingdom Pseudomonadati; phylum Pseudomonadota; class Alphaproteobacteria; order Rhodobacterales; family Roseobacteraceae; genus Antarctobacter; species Antarctobacter jejuensis. Next base: position 27,524 of record NZ_JBQQXJ010000009.1, read on the forward strand.
CCGCCGGGCGCAGGGCAGGGATATGCGCGCAGATGATCATGATCGACACCATGATTGGCACCGCCATGAACATGCCGACAATCCCCCAGACCGCCGCCCAGAAAGCCAGTGAGGCGATGATGCCGAAGGACGACAGCCGCAAAGTCTTGCCCAGCAACAGCGGGTCCAGAACCTGGCCGACGGAAAACTGGATCACCGTGACGATGCCCAGAACCGACAGACCGGTAAAGGTGTCGCCGGTCTGCACATAGCCCACCAGCGCAACAATCACCGTGGCCACGATCGACCCGATGTTGGGGATGAAATTCAGCACGAAGGTCAGCACCGCCATCGGCATCGCGAGGTCAAGGCTGAACAGGGTCATCACGAGGTAGACAAACGCGCCGGTGACCGTGCTGATGATCAGCTTGACCACCAGATACCGGTTCACCCGGTGGATGATCGAGGAAATGATGATCTCGATGTGCCGCGCGCGCCGCTCATCCCCCATCAGGCTGACCAGCTTGGTCGAGAACCACAACCGTTCAAGGAACATGAACCCGACGAAGAGCGTCACCAGAACCGCGCCGGAGACAATGTTGCCCGCCTGGCCCGCCAAAGAGGACAGATAGGGGCCCAGTTGGATGCCCTGCATCCACTCCAGCGCCGCCGCCTCGATATCGGCCCCCATCCAGCCGACAAGGTCCGCGACGATCTCTTGCGTGGGGCCTGAATACTGCAGGATGGTGATGACCACGGTATTGGCCTGCGCGATGATGATCAGCGAGGCCGAGATCAGGATCGTGGCGATCAGCAGCACTGCAAGGAACGATGCGATCCAGATCGACACCTTGGCACTGCCGATCCTGAGACGCTGAAAATAGTTGATGGCATCAGAGGTGAGCGAAAACAGCATGATCGCGATGGCCAGCGAGATCAGCAGGAACTTGGCCTGCACCAGCAGGAACAGGATGACGGCAAAGGCGATGATGCCAAGAAACCAGCTTTGAGCCCGCCCCTCGTCCGAAGCCTGCGGGTGGTCTGACGTGCGGATGTGTTTTGATCTTTTCAATGTAACGTCCCTATCTGCCGAAAGGATAGGTAGGCCTGCGGCAAGGGGCAAGCAGATGCAGGGGCCGGACAGCCTGCGCGACGGCGTTTGCGCAAATCCGTGCTCTGGCGGAGCCCGGCCATGAGGTGCTAGTCGGGGACCACCGACAAGGGAGCCCCGACTTGCTGTTGATCACGATCTGGCCGCTGTTCGCGATGATCTGCCTTGGCTTCGTGCTGGCGCGAAAGGGCTTTCCCGATCCCGGTTTCTGGCCGGCGGCGGAGCGGTTCAACTATTTCCTGCTGTTCCCGGCCTTGCTGGTGTCCAGCCTCGTGGACGCGCCGGTGCGCGACCCTGCGATCCTGCGGCTGGGCGGCGCGGCGGTTGCGACGATCGTGATCGCCTGGCTGGGGATGGGGCTGGCGCGGCGCGTGTTTCCGGTGCCAGCGGCGCGGTTCGGTCCCGCCTTTCAGGGGGTGGTGCGGTTCAACACTTACCTTGGCCTTGCCGTCACCGGCAGCCTTGCGGGGGGAGAGGGGGTTGCCCGGGCGGCGGTCTATCTGGCCATTGCGGTGCCTTTGGTCAACGTCCTGTCGATCCTTGCCCTGACCGAAAGCGGCCCGGCGCGTCACCCCGTGACAATGGCCAAGACGATGCTGCGCAATCCGCTGATCCTTGCCTGCCTTCTGGGCCTTGCGCTGGCGTTTGGCGGAGTGGGCTTGCCCTTCGGGATTGGCCGGTTTCTGGAACTGGTGGCGCAGGCCAGCCTGCCGCTGGGCCTGTTGTGCGTGGGGGCAGCGCTGCAACCGGCGGCGTTGCGGCAGGAGGCGGGGGCGCTGGCGGGCAATGTTGTGCTGCGGCTGTGTGGCATGCCTGTGCTTGCGTCGCTTGTCGGACTGGGATTCGGCCTTGACGGGACAGAGGCATTGGTGCTGATCGTCTTTTCGGCCATCCCGACCGCGCCCACGGCCTACGTGCTGACCCGGCAGTTGGGCGGCGATGGCACCTTCATGGCGGGGCTGGTGACGGCGCAGACTCTGGCGGCGGTGGCGACGATCCCTGTGATGCTGGTGCTGCTGGGATTGTCCTGAGGGCGGAAAGCGCTTGTCAATCACGCGACATGCCCCTATACGGCGCGCTCTAACCGCGTGGCCGGCCAGAGTGGCATGCCGAGTCGCGCTAAGAAGATGGAGATCGAAATGCCCAAGATGAAGACCAAATCGAGCGCGAAAAAGCGCTTCAAGATCAGTGCCAAGGGCAAGGTCATGGCCGCCCAGGCGGGCAAGCGCCACGGCATGATCAAACGCACCAAGAAATTCATCCGCGATGCTCGCGGCACCACCACGCTGTCCGCTCCTGACGCCAAGATCGTCAAGAGCTACATGCCGTACGACCGCTGAGAGGAGACTGAGAGATGCCCCGTACCAAAGGCGGAACCGTCACCCACGCGCGTCACAAGAAGATCACCGACCAGGCCAAAGGTTACTACGGCCGCCGCAAGAACACCTTCAAGGTGGCGGCACAGGCGGTTGACAAGGCGAACCAGTACAAGACCCGCGACCGCAAGAACCGCAAGCGCAACTTCCGCGCCCTGTGGATCCAGCGGATCAACGCAGCCGTGCGTGCGCATGATGAGTCGCTGACATATTCGCGCTTCATCAACGGCCTGACGCTGGCCGGGATCGAAGTGGACCGCAAGGTTCTGGCCGATCTGGCCGTGCACGAGCCCGCGGCCTTTGCCGCGATCGTGGATCAGGCGAAAGGCGCGCTGCCGGCCTGAGCCGCAGCACAGCGCTGAATAGATCGAAGGCCCGGGCGTCAGCGTCCGGGCCTTTTTCGTCACCGTCACCACGTTCCAAATAACCCCTTCCGCCGACGCCCATCAGGCTGTCACCCCCTGCTGCAGCGGGGGTGAAGGGCCGACCGTGGGGAGCGGGCGCTGGCGTGGCCGTGCATAGGTCACCGTTACGTCCAAACCGTCCGATTGGCGCGGAAACGCTCGTTGCGGCGCCTTTGTGGATTTGCTCCGATCGGAATGCCTGTTGGACGGGCTGACCTGGGCTGCGGTTTCTGATTTCAGGTGCCATTACGTGCAGCCGTGATGCCTTTTTCAAACGAGCGGATCGTTCGTGGCAGCGTGGGGCCTCACCCCTGATTTACGCTACGGAACGAAGTACTATCCAATCCGCACAAAGACTGCCAAGCTGGCTCTGACCAGGAGCGAGGCCTTGATGTCCCACGACGATCCCTATCGCCATCATCCCAACCTTCGGCCTCTCATCACCCCGCCCGAAGAGTCGCGTTTCATGGATTTTCACCCTGACAAGGTGCGCACCATGGCGCGCGAGCACGGCCTGCCAACGGATTGGATCATGGAAGACGCCGAACGCGATGCGGATCGGGCGGCAACCATGCAAGGCCGGTGGGACCGTGACTTGTGGGTTTTCGGCTACGGCTCTTTGATGTGGGATCCGGGTATCCGGTTTTCAGAGGTCCGTCGCGCCCATGCCCCCGCCACCGCCCGGCGCTTTATCCTGTGTGACGTCAACGGCGCGCGGGGAACCCATGACGCGCCGGGTCTGATGGCGGCACTGGACGAAGGGGACGGCTGCCACGGGCTGGTCTTCCGCATTCCGGTCGCGCGGTTGGAAAGTGAGACCTTCAGCCTCTGGAGCCGCGAGCGCATTGCCCATGCCTATCTGTGCACCTTCATCGAGGTTCACACAGAGGACGGTCCCGTCGAGGCGCTGGCCTTTATGGCCAATCATGAACGGGACTCGATCCGGGGCGATCTGACCCATGAGGAACAGGTGCACCTGATCGCCACCGGACAGGGGATCATCGGTTCCAGCGCGGCTTATCTAGAAAGCCTGGCCGAACATCTGGCCGAATTCGACATCAGGGATGCAGAGGTGATGCGCCTGCTGGATGACGTGCGCGCCCGCAGGGCACCTTGACCGCAGGCAATCTGACGGTTGCAAACCGGGCGGGGCAGGGCTAACCCGTCGCGGGCAAGCTTGAGGGACCGACGATGGACGATTTGCGCGAAAAATACATCGACCTGATTGCCAAGGCGGGCGACGAGTCCGCGCTGGAGGACCTGCGCGTGGCCGCGGTGGGCAAGAAGGGTGAGATTAGCCTCAAGATGCGCGAACTGGGCAAGATGAGCCCGGAAGAGCGTCAGGTGGCCGGTCCCGCGCTGAACAAGCTCAAGGATGAGATCAACTCGGCGCTTGCGGCCAAGAAGGCCGCACTGGCCGATGTGGCGCTCGAAGAGCGTCTGCGCGGCGAATGGCTGGACGTGACCCTGCCGGTGCGCGCGCAGCGCCGCGGCACCATCCACCCGGTCAGCCAGGTTATGGATGAAATCACTGCGATCTTTGCCGATCTGGGATTTGCCGTGGCCGAAGGGCCGCAGATCGACACGGATTGGTACAACTTCGACGCGCTGAACATCCCCTCGCACCACCCGGCGCGGGCGGAGATGGATACCTTCTACATGCACCGCGCCGAGGGCGATAACCGCGCCCCGCACGTGTTGCGCACCCATACCTCGCCGGTTCAGATCCGCCACATGGAGGCGCATGGCGCGCCGTGCCGGATCATTGCGCCGGGCCGCGTTTATCGCGCCGACTATGACCAGACGCACACGCCGATGTTCCATCAGGTCGAGGGCCTTGCCATCGACAAGGAAATTTCCATGGCGAACCTGAAATGGGTGCTGGAAGAGTTCTTTGCCGCCTTCTTCGAGATCGACGGCATCAAGACCCGCTTCCGCGCCTCGCATTTCCCCTTCACCGAACCTTCGGCCGAAGTGGATATTCAGTGTTCGTGGGAAGACGGCCAGCTGAAGATCGGCGAAGGCGACGGCTGGCTTGAGGTTCTGGGCTCCGGCATGGTGCACCCCAAGGTGCTGTCGGCGGCGGGTGTGGACCCGAGCCAATGGCAGGGCTTTGCCTTTGGCATGGGGATCGACCGGATCGCGATGCTGAAATACGGCATCCCGGACCTGCGCGCCTTCTTCGACTCGGACCTGCGCTGGCTGCGACACTACGGCTTTGCGAGCCTTGATGTGCCGACGACCTTTGCCGGGTTGAGTAGATAATCAACAGACGGGATCGGCGGCATTCGCTGAGTTTGGTCGTGTTCTGGCGCTGTCGGACGGCAGCTCGTGTCAACATCGCCAGTTCACCTTTCGCCCCGATCCCAATGCCCGGACCACGGCCAGAGGGCACCGGGCCAACGTGCTGAGGCCATGTTTCGAGTAGGCGGACCGTCACGCGTTGCCGGCGCGTGCACCACTCGCCCACAATCGCCGCTCCCCTTTTGAGGCAATCCGTGCCACCCTCCCGGCAACAAAACCAACCGGGAGACCTGCCATGTTCCGCGCTCTTGCCCTTGTCGGCCTGCTCGCCACACCCGCCATCGCCGATGAGGTCTGGGACGCAGATATCGGTGCCATTGTCTATCAGGATGAAGTGGATGGGGCGGCGGTCTTCACCTTCCGCAACTTCGACGGCACCCCGGCCACGCTGGTCATTCCCGGTCTGGCGGGCAATTTCGACAATCGCGGCGTGCACGATGCCTTTTGGGTCGGGCGGGGGCAGGGCTATTGCCTTGGGTCGATGGGCTGGAAGGGTGAAAGCAGCCAGCATTGGGGAACGGCGGTGCTGATCTTCGACAAACCCGCCTATCCGACCTCATTCACCCTGATGATGGGCGATTGTTTTGGCCTGCCGAGCTATTCCACCCGCGCGATCATCCGTTGACCGGACAGACCCCCGCATGGATGCCTTGCGAAACTTGATCGACGCATGACCCTGTTTTCCCACCAGAACCGCGAACGCTCGGAGGCGACGCGCCGCACCTATGCGGCCTTCGAACTGGCCCACACTATCGTGGATTTCCTTGCGGCGATCTGTTTCCTGATCGGCTCCATCCTGTTCTTCTGGAGCGCCTATGAAACGCCCGCGATCTGGCTGTTCGTAATCGGGTCCTTCTTTTTCGCGATGAAACCGACCCTGCGTCTGGTGCGGGAGTTGAGACTTGCGGCCATGGGCGATGCAGAGGACCTGGCCAAGCGGTACAGGGAGTAAGCAGAACGCGGCAAGGCCTGCGTTCAACCCCTCCACCGCACCAAAAAAGGGCGGGGTCATAACCCCGCCCTTGGCATTGTCAGTTGTGGCCAGCCTTAGCTGCGCACAAGTTTCTCGTAGCTTTCCGAGATATCACGTGTCAGCGCGCCGACCTCGAAGTTGAAGTCGCCGATCTGCCCCACCGGGGTGACCTCGGCGGCGGTGCCGGTCAGCCAGCACTGCTCAAAGCCTTCCATCTCTTCGGGCATGATGTGGCGTTCATGCACCTTGATCTGCTTGTCTTCCAGCATCCCGATCACCGTCTGACGGGTCAGACCGTTGAGAAAGCAGTCGGGCTTGGGTGTATGCACTTCGCCGTCTTTCACGAAGAAGATGTTCGCGCCGGTCGCCTCGGCCACGTAGCCGCGATAATCCATGAACAGCGCGTCAGAACAGCCCTTGGCCTCTGCCGCGTGTTTGGAGGTGGTGCAGATCATGTAGAGGCCGGCGGCCTTGGCATGGACCGGGATCGTCTCAGGCGAGGGGCGCTTCCACTTGGAAATGTCCAGCTTGGCGCCCTTCATCTTGGCGTCGCCATAGTAGTTGCCCCAGGACCAGGCCGCGATGGCAAGACGGACGGGGTTGCGCGCCGACGCGACACCCATGTCCGGACCGGCACCGCGCCAGGCCACCGCGCGCACATAGGCATCCGTCAGGCCGTTGGCCGCCAGAACGGCGACCTTGGCGGCCTCGATTTCATCCACGGTATAGGGGATCTCGAAATCCAGCTCGCGGGCCGAAAAATGCAGCCGCTCGGAATGTTTGCGCGACAGGAAGATCTTGCCGTTGTAGCAGCGCTCACCCTCGAAGACGGAGCTTGCATAATGCAGCCCGTGGGTCAGTACGTGCACATTGGCCGCCCGCCAGTCCACCAGCTGACCGTCCAGCCAGATCTTGCCGTCGCGGTCGTCATATGCTCCATCTGCCATCTTCTCTCTCCTCACGTGCAGCGGGTCGAATTTTTCGATTGTTGCGCGGTTTGCGTCCGAAACGGACATAAAGTTGCGCCAAATCTGCGACTCGCTACCAGTTAGATATTGGAATGTCAACAAGGCTGACTTAATGTGGCCAAAAGCAGCGAGGGCGGGTTGGTATGTCAGAGGGGCGTGGTTCGCAGGGGGAAACCCTGCTTTACCTCACGGATGAGCAGCTTCGGCAGGGGGCCGAGGCGATGTTTTTTGCCTATCGGGGCTTTACCGCCGATCCGGATCGCATTCTGGACGGCCTCAGCTATGGCCGCGCCCACCACAGGGCACTGCACTTTATCCACGGCGCGCCGGGCACGACGGTGAACAACCTGTTGTCGATCCTCGGCGTGACCAAACAATCCCTGAACCGCGTGCTGCGCACCCTTATCAGCGACGGGCTGGTCGAAAGCCGGGTGGGCCGCGTGGACAAGCGGGAGCGACACCTGTACCTGACCGAGGCAGGCGAGACGCTGGAACGCGAATTGTCCGACGTTCAGCGTTTGCGGATGCGCGCCGCCTACCGCGACGCCGGGCCAGAGGCTGTGGCGGGCTTTCGCCGCGTGTTGGAGGCGATGATGGACCCGGACATGCGCCGTCACTACCACAGCCTGAAGGAGGGCCGGGGATGAGCGAGCACGACGCCCACCTGCTGATCGTCGACGACGATGAGCGCATCCGCGGACTTTTGCAGAAATTCCTGATCCGCAACGGTTTTCTGGTCAGCGCGGCCCGCGACGCCGCCCATGCGCGGCGGTTGCTGGGCGGGCTGGATTTCGACATGATCGTGCTGGACGTGATGATGCCGGGCGAGGACGGCGTGAGCCTGACCCGGGGCATCCGCGAAACCTCGCAGACGCCGATCCTGTTGCTGACCGCACGGTCAGAGACCGAGGACCGGATCAAGGGGCTGGAGGCCGGGGCAGACGACTACCTTGCCAAGCCGTTCGAACCAAAGGAGCTGTTGCTGCGGATCAATGCGATCCTGCGCCGGATGCCCGAAGTCGCGCCAGAGGACAGCGCGCCCAAACTGCTGATGCTGGGCGACATCCGCTATGACATCGAACGCGGCGAGCTGTGGCAGGGTGAAGAACTGATCCGTCTCACCGCCACCGAAAGCCAGTTGATGCGGATCTTCTCTGCCCGCCCGGGCGAGGCCCTAAGCCGGGCGCAATTGGTCGAGGAACTGGGCCGCGACAAGGGGCAGGCGCAGGAGCGCGCGGTGGACGTGCAGATCACTCGCCTGCGGCGCAAGCTGGAGGCCGATCCGAAACAGCCGCGCTATCTGCAGACGGTGCGCGGGGCGGGCTATATGCTGGCGCCCGACTGAAGGCCTGATTGCGCGCCTGCCAGACAGTCTGACTGGCGGGTTGCAGCGGCCGCCGTTTCGCGGTTTTGTCAGGCCATGGCGTCCGTGATGGACGTGGCAGTGCGTATTTTTCAAGAGAAGAAGCAGGGGGCGCGATGGCGACGGCACTCTTTAACCATGCGGATGCGCTGGACCATGTGACGCCTCAGGGCCATCCCGAGCGGGTGGAACGGGTCGAGCATCTGTTGCATGCGCTGGCGGGGCTCGACCTTGACCGGCGCAGCGCGCCGGAGGCGGAGGAGGCGCATCTGCGCTATTGTCATCCCCAGCGCTACATCGACCGGATACGCGGCGCGATTCCGGCCAGCGGGCAGGTCCAGCTGGATGCCGATACATGGCTGTCACCGGGGTCTCTTCGCGCGGCGCTGCGCGCGGCAGGTGCGGCGGTGGCCGCGGTGGATGCGGTTCTGGCGGGTGAGGTTGCAAATGCTTTTTGCGCCATGCGCCCGCCGGGCCACCATGCCGAGACCGAGACTCCGATGGGGTTCTGCCTGTTCGGCAACGTGGCGATCGCCGCGAAACATGCGCTGGTTTCTCACGGGCTGGGACGTGTGGCGGTGGTGGATTTCGACGTCCACCATGGCAACGGCACCCAGGATCTGCTGTGGGACGAGGCGAAGACACTGTTCATCGGATCCCACCAGATGCCGCTCTGGCCGGGCACGGGCAACGCGGATGAGCGTGGCGCGCATGACAACGTGCTGAACCTGCCGCTGCCGCCCAATTCCGGCGGGGCCGAGATGCGGGCCGCTTGGACGCCCGCGCTGTCGCGGCTGCGGGCCTACCAGCCCGATCTGCTGATCATCTCTGCGGGCTTTGATGCGCATCAGGACGATCCGCTGGCGCAGTTGAACTGGACCGTGGACGACTTCCGCTGGATCACGCGGGCGCTCTGCGACGTCGCGGCAGAGACCTGTGGCGGGCGGGTGGTGTCCTGTCTGGAAGGCGGCTATGACCTGCAGGCGCTTAGCGACAGCGGCAAGGCGCATGTCGAGATACTGATGGAGGCAGGGGCATGACCGAGACGCCGGTCGAGGAAATGAGCTTTGAGCAGGCCATGGCCGAGCTCGAAAAGACCGTTGGGATGCTGGAGCGCGGCGATGTCGCGCTGGAGGATTCGATCAAGCTTTATGAACGGGGCGCGGCCCTGCGCAAACGCTGCGACCAGAAGCTGAAAGAGGCCGAGGAAAAGGTGGCTGCCATCACGCTGGACGCGGACGGCAATCCAGCGGGGACGAAACCGGTCGAAGGGTTATGAGCTTCACAGACGGGCTGGCGCAAGCCGTCCGTGCTGTCGAGGCCCATCTGGCAAACGTCCTGGCGGAGCATAGGGCTCTGCCGGTGGTCGAGGCGATGGGATATGCGGCCTCGGGCGGCAAACGGTTGCGCGCCTATCTGGTGCTGGAAAGCGCCCGTATCCATGGCGTGGAGGCGGCGCGGGCGATCTGGCCCGCCACGGCAATCGAGGCGATCCATGCCTACAGCCTTGTGCATGATGACCTGCCTTGCATGGACGACGACGACCTGCGCCGCGGCTTGCCGACCGTGCACCGCAAATGGGATGAGGCCACCGCCGTGCTGGCCGGGGATGCGCTGCAGACGCTGGGCTTTGAACTGGTCGCGCGGCCCGAATGCCATGCGGATCCGGCGGTGCGCGCGGACCTGACGCTCAGCCTTGCGCGCGCGGCGGGGGCGCGCGGGATGGTGCTTGGGCAGGCGCTGGACATGGCGGCGGAAACCTCTGCGACGCCGCTGACCCTGGCAGAGATCACCGCCCTGCAGGCGGGCAAGACCGGCGCGCTGATCGCCTGGTCGGCAGAGGCGGGCGCGCGTCTGGCGCAGGACGATCCCGCGCCGCTGACCGCCTATGCCGAACGGCTGGGCCTTGCCTTTCAGATCGCCGATGACATTCTGGATGTCGAAGGGGACGCCGCGCAGATGGGCAAGGCGGTGGGCAAGGACGAAACCCGCGGCAAGGCCACCTTTGTCAGCCTTCTGGGGCTGGACGGGGCGAAAAGCCGCGCATCCGATCTCGTGACCGAGGCCTGCGACTGCCTATCTCTATACGGTGACAAAGCGAAAAACTTGCAGGACGCGGCTCGTTTCGTTATCTCGCGCCGGACCTGAAGCCAATTGAGGGCGCCATGACCGACAAGCCTCGGACCCCCTTGCTCGACCGTGTGGGCAGCCCTGCCGATCTCAAGCAGTTCTCTGACGAACAACTGGAACAGCTGGCCGCCGAATTGCGGGCCGAGACCATTGCCGCCGTGTCTGAAACCGGCGGCCATCTTGGCGCGGGTCTGGGCGTGGTCGAACTGACCGTCGCCTTGCACGCGATTTTCGACACCCCGCGCGACAAGGTAATCTGGGACGTCAGCCACCAGTGTTATCCGCACAAGATCCTGACCGGGCGGCGCGACAGGATGCTGAGCCTGCGGCAGAAGGACGGGTTGTCGGGCTTCACGAAACGGTCCGAGTCGCCCTATGACCCGTTTGGCGCCGCGCATTCTAGCACCTCGATCTCTGCGGCGCTGGGCTTTGCCGTGGCGCGCGATCTGGGCGGGGTCTGTGACACCGGGCATGGCGATGCCATCGCGGTGATCGGCGATGGCGCGATGAGCGCGGGCATGGCATTCGAGGCGCTGAACAACGCGGGCCACCTTGGCAAGCGGCTGATCGTGATCCTCAACGACAACGAGATGAGCATCGCGCCTCCCACCGGTGCGCTGTCCTCCTACCTCAGCCGTCTTTATGCAGAGGCGCCCTTTCAGGATCTGAAGGCCGCCGCCAAGGGCGCGGTCAGCATGTTGCCCGAACCTTTCCGCGAAGGGGCCAAGCGTGCCAAGGAGATGCTCAAGGGCATGACCGTGGGCGGCACCCTGTTCGAAGAGCTTGGGTTTTCCTACCTCGGGCCGCTGGACGGGCACGACCTGCATCAGCTCTTGCCGGTCCTGCGCACCGTGCGCCAGCGTGCAACGGGGCCGATCCTGATCCATGTTCTGACCAAGAAGGGCAAGGGCTACAGCCACGCGGAACACGCCCCTGACAAGGGCCACGCGCGGGCCAAGTTCGATGTCATCACCGGCAAGCAGAAAAAGGCGCCCTCGAACGCGCCCAGCTATACGAAGGTCTTTGCGCAATCGCTGCTGCAGCACGCCGCCGAGGATCCGCGTATTTGTGCGGTGACGGCCGCGATGCCGGACGGCACCGGGCTTGACCTGTTCGCCGAACGCTATCCCAGCCGCTGTTTTGACGTGGGTATTGCCGAACAACATGGCGTGACCTTTTCCGCCGGTCTGGCGGCAGGCGGCATGCGGCCGTTCTGTGCGATGTATTCCACCTTCCTGCAGCGCGGCTATGACCAGGTTGTGCACGACGTGGCGATCCAGCGTCTGCCGGTCCGTTTCGCCATCGACCGCGCCGGTCTGGTTGGCGCGGACGGGGCGACCCATGCCGGGTCTTTCGACGTGGCCTACCTGGCCAACCTGCCGGGCTTTGTGGTGATGGCTGCGGCAGACGAGGCAGAGTTGAAACATATGGTTGCCACCGCCGCCGCCCATGACGAAGGACCGATTGCCTTTCGTTATCCGCGCGGCGAGGGTGAGGGCGTCGAGATGCCCGAACGTGGCGAGGTTCTGGAGATCGGCAAAGGCCGCATGATCCGTGAGGGCAAAGGCGTGGCCATCCTGTCCTTCGGCACCCGTCTGGGCGAAGTGTTGAAGGCCTGTGAGGCGCTGGAGGCGCGCGGCGTCGCCCCGACAGTGGCCGACGCCCGCTTTGCCAAACCGCTGGACCGCGATCTGATCCTGCAGCTGGCACGGGAACACGACGCCCTGATCACCATCGAAGAGGGGGCCGTGGGTGGCTTTGGCAGCCACGTCGCGCATCTGCTGGCCGAGGAAGGCGTCTTTGACACCGGGCTGAAATACCGCTCGATGGTGCTGCCCGATACCTTCATTGATCAGGCCAGCCCGCGCGACATGTACGCCGTGGCGCGGCTCAATGCCGAAGATATCGAGGCCAAGGTCCTGCAGGTGCTGGGGGTCGAGGTGCTGGACAAACGCGCGTGACCTGAAACGTCGCCGATCCCGGTCGGCGGCGCCTCGTCAACTGCAGGTCGCTCAGATCAGCCCTGACCAGATCGACGCAAGGATCAGGGTCACGATCCCGGCCTGCGCATAGCCTGCCACAAGGAACAGCCCGTCCCGCGACATCAGCCCGTACATGATCATCGCCACCGCCCCGGCGAAAAACGATGTCACGAAGGGCAACAGTTCAAGCACCGGCCAGGCCAGCGCAATCAGCGTGACGACGACATAGGCGAGGGGCCGCAACGGGCGCGAGGACAGGATTCGCAGCCGCCCGCTGGACAGACGGTCCATCCAGCCCGCGGGCTTGCTCAGCCAATCCACAGCGCGGGTCATCTTTTTGGCTTTGATCCTGCGCCGCATCAGGAACCCGGGCAGCCACAGATGCCGCCGTCCGATCAGGGCCTGCACCGTCACAAGGATGGTGATCAGCGCGCCAATTGTGGGCGTGCCCGGAATCCCGGAAATGGGCGAGACGAGCACGATGGCAGGCACAAGGATCACCGCTGGAAACGACTGGTCCCCAACCCGTTTCAGCACATCCTCGACGGACACATGGGTATCGCCGTCCTCCGGACGCATCAGTTCCAGGATATCGCCAAGGCATTGCGGCCCGCGCCGCCCTTCGGGGGCAGCCTGCGGCTCGGCCTCTGGCCGGTCAGGCTCGGTCGTCGTCATTGCTCCGCCTGTTCCGCCGCCAGAATGGCCGCCAGCCCGCTGGGATAATCGGGATATAGCAGGGTCACGCCCAACTCTTCCTTGATCCGCCTGTTCGACACGCGCTTGCTTTCGCCGTAGAAACTGCGCGCCATGGGCGACATGTCAGCCTCTTCAAAGGGCACCTCGGGCGGCGCCGGCATCCCCAAGAGTTCGGCGGCATGGCCGATGATGTCCTGCGGCGGGGCCGGGGTGTCGTCACACAGGTTATAGGCGCGGCCCGGATCGGGTTGCCGGATCGAGGCCAGCAGCACCCGCGCGATATCGTCCACATGGATGCGCGAAAATACCTGGTTCGGCTTGATTACCCGCCGCGCCGTCCCGCGCCGCAGCTTGGCAAAGGGACCTCGCCCGGGGCCGTAGATGCCCGCAAGACGAAAGATATGCAGCGGCAGCCCGTCGATGGCGGTCCAATCCGCTTCGGCCTGCACCCGCGCCCGGCCCCGCGCAGAAGAGGGGATCAACGGCGTCTCTTCATCGACCCAGCCGCCCTGATGGTCGCCATAAACACCGGTCGTCGACAGGTACCCCGCCCAGTCCAGCGTTGGCGCCCGCCGCGCAATCGCCTCTCCGACCAGACGCAGCGCCGGGTCCCCGTCCTTGTCCGGCGCGGCAGAGATCAAGAGATGGCTGCATCGGTCCAGCGCCGCCTCGATCTCATCCGCGTCCCACAGGATCGGTGTCACGCCCGTTGCGCGCAGCGCGTCGATCTTGGCGGGATCGCGCGTGGTGCCGATCACCTCCCAGCCCTCGGGCAGCAGGAGCCGCGTCAGCGCGCGCGCCGAATATCCGTGACCAAGAGAGAGCAGGGTGCCTTTCATCCGCTCTAGGTGGCGACAGATCGTGAAAGATGCAAGCCTAGACGCGATGTCGCAGGTCTCGGCGACGCGCGGCCGGGCGCCGCTGCGCCAGGCCGGTCTGGCAGGCTTTCGCCGAGCCGCGCGCGGCGGACTCGCCTGAATCTGTGGCGGGGCTTAGGAGGGCCGCAGGTATTTTCCCGGAGATTCCATGCTGACCCGCCGTTTCCTGATGCTGTCCGCCGCCTGCGCGCTGGCCGGTTGCGCCGCCCGCCCAGAGGCTGAACCCGTGGCCCCCAAGCCCGCCGCCCTGCCGCTGCACCCGAACGAGACGCCCGAATTGCGCTCCAAGATCAACAGGTGGGCGGATCACTATGAATTGCCCCGTGGCCTCGTGCACCGTCTGGCGATCCGCGAAAGCACGCATAATCCGGCCGCGCGCGCCGGGCCCTATTGGGGACTCTTGCAGATCCTGCCGCAGACCGCGCGCAGCATGGGCTTTCAGGGCAAGAACCGCGACCTTCTGGATGCGGACACCAACCTGAAATACGGGCTCAAGTACCTCAAGGGCGCCTATATCGTCGCAGACGGCGACTGGGACAATTCCATCAAGTGGTACGCGCGCGGCTACTATTACGAAGCCAAGCGCAAGGGGCTTCTGTACGAAACCGGCCTGCGCACCCGGTAAATCAAAATAACGGGTTCACGGATGCCGGGATTCGCGTCTAGGCTGCATTCCCATGCAGGATGATCCCGATCTGGACGCGGCCTACGGGCTGCAGACCCCCGACGACAACCGCCGCCTCTATGCGCAATGGGCGGCGACCTACGATGATGAATTTGCGGTGGACATGGACTACATGCTGCCGCTGCACGTGGCAGAGGCCTATGCCGCCGCAGGCGGGCAGGGGCCGGTGATCGACCTCGGCGCCGGCACCGGCCTCCTTGGCGCGGCGCTCAAAAGCTGCGGAATCGATCCGGCCGACGCCACCGACCTGAGCCAAGAAATGCTGAACGTGGCGGCCAACAAGGGGCTCTACGCCCGGCTTTTCACTGGGGATCTGCTGGATCGGTTGCCGGTCGAGGATGGCGCCTACGCGGGCGCGGTCAGTTCCGGCACCTTCACCCACGGCCATGTCGGCCCCGAGGCTCTGGACGAGGTGCTGCGCGTGGTGCGCCCCGGCGGCGCTGTCGCCCTGTCGATCAACGCCGAACATTGGGCGGCCAAAGGATTTGCCGCCCGTTTCGACGAACTGGGGCCGCGCGTCTCTGACCTGATCTTGCGCGAGGTGCGCATTTACGGACCCGAGGCGACAGGCCCCCATGCCGGGGACCTCAGCCAGGTCGTGACCTTCACGCGGGTCTGACAGCGTGCGATCTGCCACCAAGAGCCGTGCACTGCTTCTTTGGTTTTGAAAAAACCCTCGGGGGAATCGCCGCAGGAGACGTGGGCAGCGCCCCCGCCACCCGTTCCACAGGCGCGTCAGGTCGCGTAGTCTGACCCTTCCTCGTCAAGGATCGCCTTCAACTCCTCCAGGTGGTGATGATCGCCGCCCGGATATTCCTCGATTTCCCGCGCGGTCTTCTCGGCGACCTCGTCGGACAGGATGTCCAGCGGCTGCCCGGTCTGCAACGCGGTGACATAGACCTGCGCCGCGCGTTCGAACATGTACATCCGGTTAAAGGTCTCGGCCACGGTGTCGCCGATGATCATGATGCCGTGGTTGCCCATGATCAGCGTCTTGACCTTGGGGTCCGCCATCAGTTCCGCACAGCGCGCGCCCTCTTCCTCGAAGGCCAGCCCGCCATACTGATCGTCCACGGCCTGACGGTTGAAGAACATGGCCGCGTTCTGATCCAGTGGCGGCAGGCGCTTGTCCTTCAGGCAGGCCAGCACCGTCGCATGGATCGAATGCACATGCATGGCACAGCGCGCATGGGCGCAGGCCCGGTGCAGCCCGCCATGCAGGCCCCAGGCGGTCGGGTCCGGCGCGCCGGGGCGGTTCAGCGTCTCCGGATCGTTGGCATCCACCACCAGCATGTCGGATGCCTTGATCCGCGAGAAATGCTTGCGGTCCGGGTTCATCAGGAACTTGGTCCCGTCCTCATTGATCGACAGGCTGAAGTGGTTGGCCACGGCCTCATGCATGTTCAGCCGGACCGTCCAGCGAAAGGCAGCGGCAAGGTCCACGCGTTCCTGCCAGTGGTCGATATTGGCGATGTTGTGGGGGGCGTTCATGGCAGATCTCCTTTGCGGGCGAAGAGTGGCCCCGGGCCGGGATGATGTCAAACGCGCAGCAGGTGCCGAAACATCCGGAACCCTGTAATCTGGCACCAACCGCAGGAGCCGCACATGCGCCGAATCCTCTCCGCCGCGCTGGTCTATGCGCTGATCGTCTTTGCGATCGGTTTTGGTTTGGGCACCCTGCGCAACCTTGTCCTGATCCCGCTGGTCGGGGTGCTTCCGGCGGTCCTGATCGAGCTGCCGTTCATGCTGGCCGCCTGCTGGTTCGTCGCCCGTTGGGTCGTTGCCCACAAGCAGGTGCCTGCACAGGCTGTTCTGCGTCTTGGCATGGGGGCCGGGGCTCTCGTGATCCTGACCGGTCTGGAGGCGCTGACCGCTTTCCTGCTGTTCGGCCTGCCGCTGTCGCTGTTCTTCTCCGGCTATCTCACCTTGCCGGGGCTGGCGGGTCTGAGCGGACAACTGATCTTTGCGGCGATCCCGGCGCTTTTGCTGCTGGCGCGCCGCTGACGGCCTACAAAACCCGCGACGGGACCCAGGCATAGCCATCCGGGCAGATCAGGTAGCATTCCCGCAGCCCGTGCGGCTTGTCCGTCGGCGGCTGCAGGACCTGCATGCCCATGGCCTCGGCCCGGGCGGCGGCCTCGTCCGGGTCGCTGTCATAGAGGCGCAGTTCCGCCCCGGCCCCGCGCGGCGCGGCCTCGGGCAGAAAACTCAGGTAGGGATTGGCGTGATAGGTGCTGTCCGAATGCAGCTGAAAGACCGCCGCCCCATAGCGCAGGATCGCGAAGTCCCGGCTGATACGGTGCGCGCTCATGCCGAACACCGTCTCCAGCATCGCGCACTGCATAGGCACGTCCCTCACCAGCAGGTTCAGCCCCAATCCGCGCAGGCTGGCGCCAAAGTCCTCAGCAGAAACACACTCGTAATCCATGTCAGATCCCATGACCTTTTTTGAGCAACTTGAACCCGGCCCCACTTGCTGTCACCCTCCGGCCAAAACCACCCGAGGAGCGGTCATGCAGGATGCGGCAGAAAATCTCGACATCGTCACGCCGGATGTACCCGGACCCGAAAGCTTTGACGATGCCGCGGCGGCGGTCGAACGCCTCAAGCTGCTCTACGATACCGCCGCGGTCTTTCTGCGCGACAGCTTTCTGAAGGCGATGGCAGAGGGCCACCCGGGCGTGCGCCTGCGCGCCTTCTATCCGGAGGTCCGCCTGACGACGACGCGCTTCGACAAGATCGACAGCCGCCTCAGCTTTGGTCATGTGACGGAACCGGGCACCTATGCCACCACCGTGACGCGCCCCCACCTGTTCCGCAACTATCTGGAACAGCAGATCCGCCTGCTGTTGGGCAATCACGGCGTCCGGGTCCGCATCGGTGTGTCGGAGACCCCGATGCCGGTGCATTTCGCCGTAGCCAATTTTCCCGGCGTGACCGTACCGCAGGACGGCGCGGCCAGCTTTGCCCTGCGCGACGTGTTCGACGTGCCGGACCTGTCCACCACCAATGATGACATCGTAAACGGAGAGGCGACCCCGGCGGACGACGGCACCCGCCCGCTGGCCCCCTTCACCGCGCAGCGCGTCGATTATTCGCTGGCCCGTCTGTCCCATTACACGGCGACCGATCCGGAGCATTTCCAGAACCACGTGCTGTTCACCAACTACCAGTTCTACGTCAGCGAGTTCGAGGCCTATGGCCGCGCCATGCTGGCCGATCCGAACAGCGGCTACACCAGCTTTGTCAGCACCGGCAACGCCGAGATCACCGACCCGGACGCGCCGCTGCTGCACCCCGACCGCATGCCGCAGATGCCCACCTATCACCTCAAGCGGCCCAAGCAGAAGGGCATCACGCTGGTCAACATCGGCGTCGGACCGTCCAACGCCAAGACGGCGACGGACCATATTGCCGTCCTGCGTCCCCACGCTTGGTTGATGGTTGGCCACTGCGCGGGCCTGCGCAATTCGCAGAGCCTTGGCGACTACGTCCTTGCCCATGCCTATCTGCGTGAGGACAAGGTGCTGGACGACGATCTGCCTGTCTGGGTTCCGATCCCGGCGCTGGCCGAAATCCAGATCGCGCTGGAAAACGCGGTCGAACATGAAACGGAACTCAGCGGCTTCGATCTCAAGCGTGTCATGCGGACCGGCACTGTCGCCTCGCTCGACAATCGCAACTGGGAACTGCGTGAGAACAGCGGCCCGGTCAAACGGCTCAGCCAGTCCCGCGCCATCGCTCTGGACATGGAAAGCGCCACGATCGCGGCCAACGGCTTTCGCTTTCGGGTGCCTTACGGGACCCTGCTATGCGTCTCTGACCGGCCTCTGCATGGCGAGTTGAAGCTGCCTGGCATGGCCACGGACTTCTACAAAACACAGGTCAGTCGCCATTTGCGCATCGGGATTCGCGCGATGGAGGCGCTGCGAGATATGCCTCTGGAACGCATCCACAGCCGGAAATTGCGCAGTTTTGAGGAAACGGCCTTCCTTTGACGTTGGGGAAATCGACACAAAATGCACTTTTTGGGCCTCTGCGTGTGCCCCTAATCGTTGTGTTTTCCCCCCATATCCGGTTTTAATGCGCGGCAGAGGCCCTACATTGACGGGCGGCGAAGGAGACCATGAAATGGCGAAACCGATGACCAAGACCCAGCTGGTGGCAGCACTGGCCGAAAAAATGGATGCGGACAAGAAAGTGGCAAGCGCCGCTCTTGACGCGATCTGCGAACTCATCACGGACGAAGTGGCCGCTGGCGGCGCCGTGACCCTGCCCGGCGTTGGCAAGGTCTACTGCAAGGAACGCCCCGAGCGTATGGTGCGCAATCCCGCGACGGGCGAGCAGTTCAAGAAAGAGGCCGACAAGCAGGTCAAGGTGACCATCGCCAAGGCGCTCAAGGACAGCGTGAACGCCTGAACCAAAATCTGAATCGGCCGTCCCGGCCGGTCAGATCGAAAGGGTCGCCATGGCGGCCCTTTTCTCTTTTTCAGGCATCCTTTCCCGCCACGCTGATCGGCGGTTCCGGACCCGCGAAACCCGTTTCAGAACTCAGCCCGCTCCGCCCATTCATACCGGTCGCCAGCACCGTTTTCCGGCGGCAGGTCCAGTGTGGAGGCGCGCTCATAGACCTGCTGCGTCGGCACGTTCAGCGTCTCTGCCACCAGCACCGCATGGCCTTCGTACCAGAGGGTGCAGAATTCCTCTTTCGGCATCAGCAGGGCGCGCGCAAACCGCCGCGCCTCGCGCATGGCGCCGCGGTCGGTGGGCGCGTGCAGGACCTGGATGCCGCAACCCGGATGCGCCTCACGGGTGGGGGGGACATGCAGAATCCAGTGACCTATCCCCATTGCCGCCATGAACCGATCCTGCCGCGGTTTGCCCCTCTTCGGCAGGTAGATCACCGCCTTGCGGTCCAGCGGCACGTCCAGCAGAATTTCATGCGGCGGGCCGGAGTATTCGATGTCCACGTTCAGCGCCCGGCACAGAACATCGGGCGGTCCGCCGTCCTTGACCGTCAGCCCGGGCGTCTGCGAAATCATGTCGGCGATCGTGTCGTCGATCTCCGCATCACTCTGCCCGCAGGCCAGAGGTTCGACATAGGGGTAGCTTGGGTATCTCGGCGGCATGGAAACCCTCCGCATCAGGCGGCCTTCGCGGTCCTTGGCGGACCGAATTGCAGGGTTGTGTCACACAAAAGGTTTCCGCTCCCTGAAAAGGGGCAGGGCATTACTGACAATCGAAAGTATTCGCCGGGTGGTCAGTCCCGTGCGGTCAGTCTGCTTAACGACTGTTTCTGCCGTCCCCCGGCATCGAAATTCTCTGCCGCCAGCCATGTTTCGAACGCTTGGCGCAGGACCGGCCATTCGCTGTCGAGGATCGAGAACCACGCGGTATCGCGGTTGCGGCCCTTGTAGACCAACGCCTGCCGAAAGACCCCTTCAAAGGTGAACCCCAACCGCAGCGCCGCCCGCCGCGAAGGCGCGTTCAGCGCGTCGCATTTCCACTCATACCGGCGATAACCCAAATCCTCGAAGACGTGCTTCATCAGCAGGTACTGGACCTCTGTCGCCGCGCGCGTGCCCTGCAAGGCGGGCGAAAAATGGATAAAGCCAACCTCGATCGAGGCCGCTCCGGGATTGATCCGCAGCAGCGACAGGAAACCGACAGGCCTGCCCTCCACCATGACGGTGTAGAACAGGGGGTCGCGGCTCGGCGCTTTGCCCGCCACCCAGTCGCGGGCATGGGCAGGGTCGCGAAATGGCGTTTCCGCGCCCAGATAGGTCCAGCCCGCCGGATCGGTGAAGACTTCGAAAAAACCGTCGGCGTGCCGTTCTGCCAGCGGCTCCAGCCTGACATAGGCGCCCTGCAGCACCTCATGCGTCGGCAAGGGGCGGGGCAGGGACAGATCGACGGGCAGCCCGATGGGCTGCCCGAATTCGTTCAACCGATGGTCCATTCAGCCAAAGACGCGGCCAAGCGCACCGTCCACGGCAGAGAGGATCTCGTTGATGTCGTCCTTGGTGGCAATCAGCGCCGGAGAGAAACACAGCGTGTTGTTCTTGCCGGGGACCGACCGGTTGGTTGCGCCGATGATGACGCCCTGACCCATGCAGTCGCCCACCACCGCCTGCACCTTCGCCTCGGGGGCGGGGTCCTTGCTGTCGCGGTCGGTGACCAGTTCGGCACCAAGGAACAGGCCCTTGCCGCGGACATTGCCGATGATGGCGTGACGGTCGGCCAGCGCGTTCAACTGGTCCAGCATGTAGTCGCCCATGGCGGTGGTGTTGGACAGCAGATCCTCTTCTTCGATGATCGCCATGTTCTCGATCGCCGCCGCCGGACCGGCGGTGCAGCCGCCAAAGGTCGAAATATCGCGGAAGTAGTTCAGCGGATCGCTGGCATCGTCCTTGAACAGTTCAAAGACCCGCTCAGAGGTGACGCAGCAGGCGATGGCGGCATAGCCCGAGGCCACGCCCTTGGCCATGGTCACGAAATCCGGTTCGATCCCGTAGTGCTGATAGCCGAACCATGTGCCGGTGCGGCCCAGACCACAGACAACCTCGTCGATGTGCAGCAGGATGTCGTACTTGCGGCAGATTTCCTGCACCTTCTGCCAATACCCCTCGGGCGGGACGATCACGCCGCCGCCTGCGGTCACCGGCTCAAGGCAGAGCGCGCCGATGGTGTCCGGTCCTTCGGCAAGGATCACCGCCTCGATCTGGTCTGCCGCCCATTCGCCATAGTGCTCGGCGGGGGCGCCCTCCTGCTCGTGCTTGCGGTACTCCAGGCAGTGCGGCACCCGCACAAAGCCGGGGGTAAAGGGGCCGTATTGCGCGTTGCGCTCATCCTGACCGCCCGCCGACAGGCAGGCGATGGTGGTGCCGTGGTAATCGCGGTCGCGGAACAGGATCTTGTTCTTCTTGCCGCCATACCGCTTGTGCGCGATCTGACGCACCATCTTGAAGGCCTTCTCGTTCGCCTCCGAGCCCGAGTTGGTATAGTAGACGCGGGTCAAGCCCGGCATCTTGGAAATCAGCTTTTCCGAGAACAGCGCCCCCGGAACAGAACCGGCCGAGCCTGCGAAATAGGGAATACGGCACAGCTGATCATAGACCGCCTTGGCGATCCGTTCGCGGCCATAGCCCACGTTCACCGTCCAGACCCCGCCGGACACCGCGTCAAGGTGCTCTTTGCCCGCCTGATTCCAGACGCGCATGCCCTTTCCCTCGATGATGATATTGGGATCCTTTGATTCGAAGGGCTTGTGCTGAATCAGGTGGTGCCAGACGTGGGCCTTATCAGCCTCGACCACGTGGCTCAGATCGTTCTGGGAATAGGTGCCGTCCATGGGTTCGCCCTCCGTGGCGTGACTCACACATTTGCTCGGGATGCTAGCACATGTGCCAGAATGATTAGCAAGGGTTAGGGCCAGAGTTGGCGCGCATATAAGTCCAGTTTTCGGACCCAAAGCAGGGCAAATGAAGGGCCTGTTGGCGCTTTGTCAGAAAAATCAAACGGCTAGGTAAATTCACAACTTCCAAATGCATCCGCTGTTGTCTGCTAATCGGCCCATCTGTCCGGATTAATCGTTGATCGAACGCGTGTTTTCCGGTCCGAATTGGGCAGAGCGCCCGACACGAGGCGCCGGGGTACGCGCCTGTGCGCGTTCAACTGACAGATCCGCCCTCCGGGGCGGGACACCAACAAGGGAGATAACGCGATGAAATTCAAGACAACACTCAAGGGAGCAGCGGCGGCTCTGGCTGTACTCGCCGGCACCTCGGCTGTCTCTGCCCAGGAGATAACCGTAGGCTACTTCCTCGAATGGCCGATGCCGTTCCAGTACGCCAAGGCCGAAGGCATGTACGACGACGCCATGGGCGTAAAGATCAACTGGGTCAGCTTTGACACCGGCACCGCCATGTCGGCGGCGATGGCCTCCGGCGATGTGCAGCTCTCCGTGTCTCAGGGCGTCCCGCCCTTCGTGGTTGCCACCTCCGCCGGGCAGGACCTGCAGATCCTCGACGTGGCTGTCAGCTATTCGGAAAACGACAACTGCGTCGTGCTCGAAGCGCTGGAAATCGACAAGGACTCGGCCACGGAACTCGAAGGCAAGAAGGTCGCCGTGCCGCTGGGCACCGCCGCGCACTATGGCTTCCTCAAGCAGATGGGTCACTTCGGCGTCGATATCTCGACCCTCGAAGTGGTCGACATGGCGCCGCCGGATGGCGCTGCGGCCCTCGCTCAGGGATCGGTCGACATGGCCTGCGGCTGGGGCGGTTCGCTGCGCCGCATGAAAGAGCACGGCAACATCCTGCTGACCGGCGCCGAAAAGGAAGAGCTGGGCATTCTGGTGTTTGACGTGACCTCCGGCCCCGCGGGCTGGGTTGCCGAAAACTCCGACCTGGTGTCCGAGTTCCTCAAGGTGACGGCAGAGGCCAACGCCATGTGGGCGGATGAGGCCAACCACGACAAGATGCTGCCGGTGATCGCCAAGGACGCGGGCATGGATCCCGACGCCACGATGGCCACCATCTCGACCTTCATCTTCCCGACCGTGGAAGAGCAGCTCTCGGCCAAGTGGCTGGGCGGCGGCGCGCAGGAGTTCATGAAGGGCGTGGCAGACGTCTTTGTCGAGGCCGGCTCGATCGACGCGGCGCTGGACAGCTACGATGACAACGTGAACGTTGGCCCGCTGTCTGCCGCCTCTGGCATGTAACACCACCGGACGTCGCCGGGCCCAAACGGGCCCGGCGGTGCAAGCCGGGCGGTCCGCGCAAGCGGATCGCCCACCCCACAGGCCCCCTGAAATCAAGAACTGGAAGACAGGCATGAGCGGACTGTCCATTGAAAAGATATCCATGCGCTTCGACCTGCCCAACGGCACCTCGGTGCAGGCGCTCAAGGATGTGTCGCTGACCTTGGCCGAAGGCGAACTGCTCAGCGTGCTGGGGCCATCGGGCTGCGGCAAGACCACGCTGTTGAACATCGTGGCCGGGTTTCTTGCGCCCACCTCCGGGCAGATCACCCTCAACGGGCACAAGGTCAAAGGCCCCGATGCCGAACGCGGCATGGTGTTTCAGCAAGGCGCGCTGTTCGAATGGATGAGCGTGCGCGAGAACGTCAGTTTCGGCCCGCGCATGGCGGGCAAACGCGAAAGGGACTGGGGCAGCAACGTCGATCACCTGCTGGACGTGGTCGGCCTGCGCGACTTCAAGGAAAAGGCGGTCTACGAACTGTCAGGCGGCATGCAGCAGCGCGTGGCGCTGGCCCGCTGCCTTGCCAATGACCCGGACGTGATCCTGATGGACGAACCACTGGGCGCGCTGGACGCGCTGACGCGGGAAAAGATGCAGGGCCTTGTGCTGAAACTCTGGAAAGAGACGGGCAAGACCATCATCCTGATCACCCACTCGGTCGAAGAGGCGCTGTTGTTGGGTGAACGCCTGCTGGTCATGGCCCCGCGCCCGGGCCGCATCCACCGCGAATACCGCCTTCCCTTCGCCGACATGGGGGTGAACGCGGACCTGCGTGAGGTCAAGAAACACCCCGACTTCGGCGCGAGGCGCGAAGAGATCCTCGGCATGATCTGGGACATGGAAGAAGAAATCATGGGTCGCGCGGAGGAAAGCGCATGATCGTTTTTGCCATCTACATCGCGATCTTCGTGATCTCCTTTTTCGTGGTGAAATTTGTCGTCCACAAGACGGTGACCGATTTCACCTCGCTCAAGACCGTGACCTTCGGCGACGAAAGCGCGGTCAAACCCAACCGCATCGCCAGTGTGATCTCCGTCCTGTCGATCTTCCTGCTCTGGGGCGCCTTTACCGGGTCCAGTTTCGTTCCCGGCTTCCTGCACGCGCCGGGTCCCTTCAAGGGCGACGCGACCTTCACCTATACCGCAGAGGCGGACGGGCAGGACCCGGACGATGCCACCGTAACGGTGCGCGTCTTTGAGGTGGGCACCGATGTCGAGACGCCAGAGATCGACCCGGGCGAGGGCTGGGCCAAGAATGATGTCGATACTGTCGGTGCATGGCGCTCGGGCCTGATCCGCGTCGACCGCAACGATGAATTCGGCCGTGACGAAAACCACCGCGTCGTGGCGGTGAACGGCCAGCCGATCGCGCCCGGGCAATCGGTCCAGACCGAATTCGGCCGCGTCGGCATGTCGCCCAAGGGCACGCTGAATTTCGAACCGGCCAAGGGCTGGCAGATGGAGCCGATCTGGCTACCGCCTCCTGAGGCCGTTCTGGCGCGTCTGGGTGAGATCGCCAACGAGGGGTACCGCGATTCAACCCTGTGGGAGCATCTGGGCTACTCGCTGTTCCGCGTTGTCGTCGGCTTCTTCTTTGGCGCGCTGATCGGCATTCCGCTGGGCTATGCCATGGGTCTGTCAAACTGGTTCCGTGGCTGGTTCGACCCGATTGTCGAATTCATGCGCCCGGTGCCTCCGCTGGCGCTGATCCCACTTGTCATCATCTGGGCGGGCATCGGCGAAACCGGCAAGATCATCCTGCTGTTCCTTGCGGCGCTCTGGATCATGGCCATCGCGGCGCGGGCGGGCGTGTCCGGCGTAGCGATATCAAAGGTGCACGCCGCCTATTCGCTGGGCGCGTCGAAGTTCCAGATCATGCGCCACGTCATCATGCCGAACTCGCTGCCGGAGATTTTCACCGGCGCGCGGGTGGCGATGGGCGTCTGCTGGGGCACCGTGGTCGCTGCGGAACTGGTCGCCGCGGAAAAGGGTGCGGGCATGATGATCATGGTGGCGTCGAAATTCCAGCTGACCGACATCGTCATCATGGGGATCATACTGATCGGCGTGATCGGCTTTGGCATCGATATCCTGATGCGCATCGCTGAAAAGGCGCTGGTGCCGTGGAAAGGCAAGATCTGAGGCGACACACTCGCCATTTCGGAAAACGGGAAAGGGGCGGTTCGACCGCCCCTTTTTCATGCAACGCCCACGGCGCCAACCGGATCACGCCGCGCGAGCGGAGGCGATCTACCCGCCGGTCCCGGTGACAAATGCGTAGGACGCAGCAACAAGGTCCAGAACCACGGTCAACTCGTCCCGGTTGGCGGGCGTATAGATCATCACGAAACCCTGCCACCCCTGCCGTTGATCGGCCCAGGGATGGCTGACCGCCCATCCTGCCTTGATGGCCTCTTCCGCAAGGGCCGGAGGCAGCGAGGCATGCAGGCTGCCGTCCGGGTGCAGATGGGCGAATTCGCGGCCACCGACGATCACCTCGGGGCGGGCCAATGGCACGTTGTCACGCACCCAGAACCCCTTGGCCCCCGGCAGGGAAACGACTGTATTGCGGATTTCCACCCCCGGAATGGCGGCCACGCGGTTCAGCAGTTCGGCCGACAGTTCGGGCACCGGCGTCACCCCGATCTGAACATGCGGTACGCTGTTCGTGGTGCGTGGGGCTGGCGTTTCGCGCCGGGGCAAGCTGTCTGCGGCCGCGACGCCGGTCGACAGGAGGACAGCCGCCAAGACCGGCCAGATTTGTCCAGGGATATTCATTGAGGGGGCTCCCAAAGAAGCGTCGTTCGACGGGGCGAGGCCGGTCGAACGACGCCTGAAACTGTCCAAAGCCGATGGCTTCAGTTCGCTTCCGCGCGATAGGCCTTGTGGCAGGCACCGCAGGCGCCGCCCAACTGCCCCATCGCCGCACCGATGGCCTCTGCTCCGTCACCAGACGCGGCCTTCATTGCCTCGGCTGCGGCCAGCAGATCGGCGGATTTCTGACCGGCATCGGCGAAATTCTCCCACAGGGCGGGCAGGGCGCGGGTGTCTTCGACGGCAGAATTGTCTGACCCCGGTGCCCAGGCCTGCGGCTGGTGAATCGACGCGGTCAGCACGATGTTGTTGGCCGCCAGCATGGCCGCCTCGGCATCATAGTCCGTCTGCCCCTTGGCCATCGCGCCAAGGATCCCGAGGTTGAAGCTGTAAAGCTGCATCTGCGCCTTGCGGGCCTTGATGCCCGCGGCAAAGGGATTGCTCGCGTGGCTTTCGGCAATTGCGCCCCCTGTGGTCACCGCGATGACCAAACCGGCTGCGATCCAGACGTTTTTCAGTTTCATTCCGTATTCCTCCGACCGTGAAAAGGTTGCGAACCCGGCATCCCATCCCGCATGTTCCGGACACAGCAGCACCTTTCGGAGCCTCGGGGGTCCGAGGTGTTCCGGTGGCAGATGCATATCTGAGGCGCGCGATGCGGCGTTCAGGAGAGAGGGCAGGACGGCATGGATTCGATAAAGAGATTTATAGAACACAATGTATCGTTTCGCAACAAAATGATCTATAAGTGCAAGGGATGAGCCAAGCCGAGGATCCGCGCCTGACCGCGACCCGCAATCACGCGCTTGATGCGGCACTGACCATTCTGCAGGAACAAGGGGTTCTGGCCGTCACGCACGGATCGGTCAGCGCGGCGACCGGCATTTCGCGCAGCACGCTCTATCGCCACTGGCCCAAGCTGGAGGCGCTGCGCAACGATGCCTTTCTGCTGGCGGCGACCTCACCGAAATTCACCCCCCGGACCAATGGCCCCCTGCGCACCGATCTCTTGTGGATGATGGGCAACCTGATGACGGCGCTGAACGAAACGCCCTGGGGCGCGGTGGCGCCTCAGGTCATCGCGGTGGCCGCGACGGACGCCCGCGCCCGCACGGTGATCGAAAGTTTCATGAAGGACCGGATGACCACTCTTGAAAGCGTGTTTGCCGCCGCCCGCGACCGCGGAGAGCTGAGCGATGCCGCACCGGTCCGCCAGCTGGTCGAAATGGCGATTGCGGTCCCCTATTTCAGAAAGCTCATTGCCGGCCTGCCGCTCACGCCGGAATGGCTTGACGCGCATGTGGACATGATCTGCGGCTTGGCGACGGCAGCACCGCCGGACTGACCCGGCCCATCCCTTGGAACATGACGCGGGGTTCGGGCCGTCACCGCCCCCGCGCAGGGATCAGTTGTCCTCGATGGGATCCGGGTCCGGGTCGGGCGCGGGGTCCGGGTCGGGCGTGTCCGCCTCCGAACTCATCTGGTCAAGCTGCCCCAGCAGGGCCTTGACCTTTTCGTCCAGCCACAGCCGCCCCTTGTCCACCGTTTCCGCGTAGGCGTTCAGATAGGGGGCCGCTGCGGGCACCTGCTGCGAAAGTTTCGGCACGTTGAGGTAAACGGCCAGCGCGATCGCCGCCAGCACGACCATCAGCAGGAAACCACGGGCAAAGCTGGATTTCTTCTCGGCTGGCGGTTCGCTGCTGTCCCGGTCGATGACCCGCGGCTCCGACGAGGACCGCAGCGTCTGGTTGATCTCTTCGACGTCCGGCAACAGATCCTTGCGAGAGGCGGCGGCCGCTGCCGCAGCGGCGGCGTGCAACGCGGGTTCCGGCTCGTCCGCCTCCGGTTCGTGCTGGTCGGGGGCCTCTGACAGGTCCTCGCCCTTGATCCTTGCCATGCGCTCGCGGCTTTCGCGGGCGCGGCGTGCCTGTTCGTCCTCGTCGGGCTCTGCCAGTCCAAGGTCGGGCTGCGTTTCCAGCGACTCGGCGGCGCGCTGCTTTGCCGTGAATTCGCGTTCCTCCCGGAACAGTTCCGCCATTTCCGGATCAATCCGGCTGGCCGGTTTTTCGGGGTCCGGATCGGCTGGGGTGTCCGGTTCCTGTTCGGGCGCGGCTGTCTGCGCCGGTTCTTCCGGTTTCGGCGCTTCAGGCTCTGCGGCGGGCGTCGGCGCGGGCCGCAACGGACGGGCGGCCGTGCCCTGTGTCACCCGTCGCTGAAACCACGTATGGCCGCAGTTCGAACATTGCACATCCCGCCCCGCCTCGGGGATTACCTCGAGTGGCACATCATATTGAGCACCGCAATTGGGGCAAACCAGCCGCATTCCACCTGTATCCCGTCTTTTCGTCCCGCCCTGGCCACCCCCCGGCGGCCCCTCATCCTTCCTAAGTTGCCCCGGTCGGCGGGAAAAGTCCAATATTCACCGGCTTGCGTTGCATGATCCCGGCGCGTCGGGCAAAAGTGCCACGACTGAACTGGCAGAGGCAAAGCCCCCGTGATCGAGCTGGACAACGTGGCCTATTCCTACAGCGGCGAGGCATTGCTTTCGGGCATCTCGCTGCAACTTGCGCCCGGGGCGTTTCATTTCCTGACCGGGCCTTCGGGGTCGGGCAAGACGACCTTTCTCAAACTCTGCTACGGTGCGCTGCGGCCCACCGACGGGACTATCAGCCTCTTTGGCGAGGACGTGACGCAGATGGACCGCGATGCCGTGGCCTATGCCCGCCGCCGCATCGGGGTGGTGCATCAGGACTGCCAGTTCCTCGATCACCTGCCGGTGGCGGAAAACGTGGCCCTGCCGCTGACCGTCTCCGGGGCGGCTTCCTCCGATCAGGCCGACAACCTGCGCGAGTTGATGACTTGGGTCGGGCTGACCTCCAAGTTCGAGGCGCTGCCGCCGGAACTGTCTGGCGGCGAACGTCAGCGCGCGGCATTGGCGCGCGCGCTGATTCTGTCGCCCGACGTGATCCTTGCCGATGAACCCACCGGCAACGTCGACTGGGAAATGTCGCAGCGCCTCCTGCGGCTGCTGGTCGAGCTGAACCGGATGGGAAAGACCGTGATGATCGCCACCCATGACCTTGCCCTGATCCGCGCCGCCAAAAGCCTTGTCTCGGCCCGCGTGCTGCGCATCGCCAACGGCCAGTTGCAGGCGGCGGGGGTGGACCTGTGAAGGCGGTGATCGACCGGCTGCGCGTGGTCGTGACGCGCGACGCGGCAGCCGACCGCGTGGTGCCGCCCGCCGGCTTCACCG
Organism: Antarctobacter jejuensis; assembly: GCF_052266595.1. NCBI lineage: Bacteria > Pseudomonadati > Pseudomonadota > Alphaproteobacteria > Rhodobacterales > Roseobacteraceae > Antarctobacter > Antarctobacter jejuensis. The sequence continues at coordinate 57,201 of NZ_JBQQXJ010000009.1, forward strand.
TGCGGCTGACCCTGTTCACCGCCGCGGCCATGGCCTTTCTGACGGTCTTTGCGCTGGCGCTGTCGCTGGCGGCGGGCCGGATGGCAACCACCTGGGGCGATGAACTGGCCAGCGCCTCCACCGTGCGCATCTCTGCGCCAGAGGGGCAACTGGACGCGCAGACCGCTGCCGTGCTGCGGGTGCTGGAACAGACGCCCGGCGTCGCCTCGGCCCGTGCCTTGGACGATGATGAACAGCGCGCCCTGCTGGAACCCTGGTTCGGCCCCGATCTGCCTCTGGAAAGCCTGTCTTTGCCGCGCCTGATCGAGGTGCAGGAAACATCGGACGGGTTCGACGCGGACGGCTTGCGCCTGCGCCTGCAGGCAGAGGCCCCCGGCGCGGTGCTGGACGAACACAGCCGCTGGCGGCGGCCGCTCGTGACGGCGGCGGCGCGTCTGCGGCTCTTTGGCTGGACGGCGATCCTGCTGATCGGCGCGGCGACCGGGGCGATGGTGACACTGGCCGCCCATGCCGCGCTGGCCGCCAACGCGCAGGTCATCGCGGTGCTGCGGCTGGTGGGCGCGACGGACGGCTATATCGCCTCCGCCTTTGTGCGCCGCTTTACCCTGCGCACGCTGACCGGCGCCGGGGCGGGCACCTTTGCCGGGCTGGTGGCGGTGCTGATGATGCCCTCCGGCGATCTTGGCGGCATCCTGACCGGTCTGCGGTTCAGCGGTCTGCAATGGCTGCTGCCGCTGCTGATCCCGCTCCTGGCCGGTGCCGTCGCCTTTGTCGCCACCGAACTGGCCGCCCGCCGGGTATTGGGAGAGCTTGCCTGATGCGCTGGATCCTGTCCTTTCTCTTTGTCATCCAGATGTACGCGATGATGGTGCTGATGGGGATTGTCTATCTGCCTTGGGCGCTGTTCTCGCCCCGGGGCGCGCGCCATGCCTGCCGCACCTATTGCCGCTGGGTGCGGTTCACCGCGCGCATCATGGTGGGCCTCAGGACAGAGGTGCGCGGCCCGGTCCCCACCGAAGAGGTGCTGATCGCCGCCAAACACCAAAGCTTTCTGGACATCATCCTGATCTTCGGCGCGGTGCCGGCGGGCAAATTCATCATGAAGCGCGAGCTGATGTGGTTCCCGGTCATCGGCCAATACGCGCTGCGCATCGGCTGTGTCCCTGTTGAACGCGGCAAGCGCGGGCAGGCCATCGCCAAGATGCTGCGCGACGTCGCCAAGGGAGAGGCCGACGCAGGCCAGCTCATCATCTACCCGCAGGGCACCCGCATCGCGCCCGGCGTGCGCGCGCCCTACAAGGTGGGCGCGGCGCTGCTCTATCAACAGACCGGCCAGCCCTGCGTGCCCGCCGCCACCAACGTGGGCGTGTTCTGGCCGCGCAGGGGGATCTACCGCAAACCGGGCCTTGCGGTGGTCGAATTCCTGCCGGTGATCCAGCCGGGCCTGTCCAAGGACGCCTTTATCAAACGGCTCGAAGACGAGGTGGAAACCGCCTCGAACAAGCTGATGAGAGAAGCCGGATTCGATGCGAAGGATTGAGACCCGCGCCGATCTCGAAACGCTCTACGGTGCACCGGTCCCCGCCGCACTGACAAAGGTCGCCCGCCACCTGACCCCGCTTTACCGCCGCTGGATCGAAGGCGCGCGCTTTTGCGTGTTGTCGACCGTCGGGCCGGATGGCGTGCACGGCTCTCCGCGCGGCGATGACGGCCCGGTGGTGCGGGTGCAGGACGACACGACCCTGCTGATGCCGGATTGGTGGGGCAACAACCGGCTGGATTGCCTGCATGACATCGTGGCGGACGGGCGCGTGGCGCTGCTGTTCCTCGTGCCCGGCACCAATACCACCGTCCGCGTGAATGGCCGCGCGATGTTGACCGACGACGCCGACCTGCGCCAAGGCTTTGCCAAGGGCGATCGCCTGCCCACCACGGTGATCGTGATCAAGGTGGCAGAGGTCTACACCCAATGCGCCAAGGCGCTGATGCGCTCGGCGCTCTGGTCCGGTGAGGATCAAGCGCAGGGGCTGCCGACTGTGGGGCAGATCCTCGCGGATATGACGCAGGGCGCGGTCGGAGGTGCGGACTATGACGCCACCTACGAGGAAAAGGCCAAGCCCCGGATGTGGTAAACCACTCAGTGCCTTAGCCCTTGTCGCCTGGATGCCTGCGCTCTGCTTTTGAAAGAGAGCAATAGACTACCATAAATTGTGTTATGCTGACTTCTCCTAATCAGGAGTTGATGAAATGCTTTTTCGCAAAATATTCTTTTCGATCACCCTCGCTATTACGGCTTGGTCCATGCCTTCGATGGCTCCGGCTCAATCGTTGATGGGGTTTTGTAAATCCGCTGACGGATCATGCCGCGCTCTTGCCGTCGAAGTGGAAAAGCGGCGTGTGTCGGATGGTGTGACCATGCGGCGCCCAACGCTGGACCCTGGCTCGTTGCTTTGTGGGCCGGAAAACCCCAACTGCTGCCCGCCAGAGCTGATGCCAGTGTGCATGGCCCATGCCGATGTTCTGGTGGACCAAGCGGTAACAGTTCTGGTCAAATCCGCGATTGCCAAGGATTGCCCGTTTTCCGCCAGCGTCTGTGAAGGGTTCGGCTCATTTTATTGTGGCGTGGATCAAGGGTGGAATCCTTGGAGCGGCTGTCAGGACGCGATCGTGGTGCGCGACCCGGAACCGCCAACCGTTTGCCCCGAAGGTCAACGACCCGCAGGAAAGCCCGGCCTGTGTGAGCCGATTTCCTGTTTCCATCCGGTCTTCCATGTGGAAATTCCCTGTGGACCGAACTTCGACGATGATGTTTTTACCAGAGTGGATTGGGCAGATCTGGCAGGGCGAGGGGGCGATGATGCACTTGGCAATCTGTTGCGTTTGATGGCATCGGACGACGTGCAGCGCGAAGCCAACAAGGCGCTTACCCAGGAGTTTGGTCAAGAGATCGACAGGCTTCGTCAACGGTTGCAAAACGTACAGCGCTGAAGGACTGATAAGCAAAATGGGCGACCCCAAGGGCCGCCCGTTCAGCAGTGTTCAACTGACACCGATTTACATGTGGATCGGACCGTCGCCGCAGGCCAGCGCCGCCTCGCGGACCGCCTCGGAATAGGTCGGGTGCGCGTGGCAGGTCAGCGCGACATCCTCTGCCGAGGCGCCGAATTCCATCGCCACGCAGATTTCGTGGATCAGGTCGCCCACCATCGGCCCGATCATATGGGCGCCAAGAATGCGGTCGGTTTCCTTGTCGGCGAGGATCTTGACGAAGCCATCGGCGGCGAAATTCGCCTTGGCCCGGCCATTGCCCATGAAGGAGAACTTGCCGACCTTGTAGGCGCGGCCCTCTTTCTTCAGCTCTTCCTCGGTGGCGCCCACGGTGGACACCTCGGGCGAGGTGTAGATCACCGAGGGGATCACGCCATAGTTCACATGCCCATGCTTGCCCGCGATCACGGTGGCGGCGGCCATGCCTTCGTCCTCGGCCTTGTGCGCCAGCATCGGGCCGGTGACACAGTCGCCGATGGCGTAGACGCCCTTCACATTGGTGCGCCACTGGCTGTCGACCTTGATCTGGCCGCGCTCTTCCATCTCGATCCCCAGCGCCTCAAGGCCCAGCCCGTCGACATAAGGACGGCGCCCGGTGGCGACCAGCACGGTATCGGCGTCGATCACATGCTCGCTGTCGTCCTTGCGCAGCTTGTAGGTGACCTTGGCCTTGGTCTTGGTGGCCTCGACACCCTGCACTGCGGCCCCCAGCGTAAAGGTCAGGCCCTGCTTGGTCAGCAGCTTCTGGAACTGCTTGGAAATCTCGGCGTCCATCGTCGGCGTGATGGTGTCGAGGAATTCGACCACCTGCACCTCGGCCCCCAGACGCGCATAGACAGAGCCAAGCTCCAGCCCGATCACCCCCGCGCCGATCACGCACAGCTTTTTCGGGATCTTGCCCAGTTCCAGCGCCCCGGTGGAGCTGACCACCACCTTTTCGTCGATCTCGACATTGGGGATCGACGACGGCTCGGACCCGGTGGCGATAATGATGTTCTTGGCCTCGTGGATCTCATCGCCGACCTTGACCTTGCCCGCCTCGGGGATCGAGCCCCAACCCTTGAGCCAGTCGATCTTGTTCTTCTTGAACAGGAATTCGATGCCCTTGGTGTTCTGGCTCACAACGTCATCCTTGTAGGACAGCATCTGCTTCCAGTCGACCGAAGGCGATTTGCCCTTCAGGCCCATCTTGGCAAAGTTGTGCTCTGCCTCGTGCAGCTGGTGCGTGGCGTGCAGCAGCGCCTTGGACGGGATGCAGCCGATGTTCAGGCAGGTGCCGCCAAGCGTGTCGCGCCCTTCGACGCAGGCGGTTTTCAGACCCAGTTGGGCCGCGCGGATCGCGGCCACATAGCCGCCGGGGCCGGAGCCGATGACGATGAGGTCATATTGTGCCATTTGGTTTTCCTTTCGTGTCAGTCGGGGAGGGGGCTCTGCCCCCCTTGGCCTTTCGGCCAATTCACCCCGAGGTATTTTCGGCCCAAAGAAACGGCCGGGATTTCGTTGGACCCTGTGTCATATCAACGCCGAAATCAGCATCAGCGTGGTGGCAAGAAAACCGACCCCCCAGATCAGCGATCGCCACGGCGTCCAGCCATAGTAATAGGCCGGGACATAGAGCATGCGGGAGACGAGATAGAGCAGCGACAGGGCGGCGGTGCCGTTGTTTCCCTGATCCGAAAAGGTGATCACCAGAACCGCGATGGTGAACAGGATCAGCCCTTCGAAATGGTTGTCCAGCGCGCGATACAGCCGCGCGGTTTTTGGCGACAGCTGATCCTGCAGCGGCCCGCCCAGCCGGTCGTGGTCGCGCGGGGACAGGGTCTTGCGGGTGCCCAGTTCGCGGTTCGCAGGCACCGACATCAGCGCGTATTGCACAACCTGCAGCAGCGCAGCCAGGGTCAGGGCGGTCAGTTCGGGCGTCATGCATGTGCCTTTCCGCGGGTCCATGCCGCGCGCGCCTCTGGCGTCAGAACGCGGGCGCGGGTGGCGGTGAACCAGTCCTGACAGGCGCGTTCCGCCGCTGCAATGGCCGGATCGGCCCGCCACGCGGCCAGCGTTGCGCGCACGCCGGGGGCGCGGTCGGCCAGACGGCGTTCCTCGACCTCGTTGCAGTTGGCCTTGCGATGCCAGTGGCTGTTCAGGTGGTACTTGGTGTCACCCTGCTTGCCCTGCCCATCGCCGCGGTCGTTCTTCAATAAAAAGCAGTCCTCGGAGCGGACCGCATAGTGAAACAGCTGCGCGCTGCGGGCGCGCGCGGCCACCTCATGCGGGCGAAAGCGCGCGGATTTCTTCTGGTAGAGCGAGCGGTTGTCCAGGCCTGCGCCATCCGGGGTCATGACCTGCGGATCATCCACCAGCGGATCCAGCGGGTTGTGATCCGTGGCGCGGTCAAAACTGGCGACGCGGAACAGGCATTTGAACTTGGTCACGCCCGGTTCGGGCGCGGGTTCGGCGCGGGTATTGCGCACCGTGACCAGATCGCCGGGCGTCCAGTCCGTCACACCGCTGTCACCGAACATGCGCCACGGGATCGGGACCACATCCGCCCCGGCGGTACGCTCCATCAGGTCGGACAGCGTGCCGTCGAGCAACACAAGGAATTCGTCGCTGTCGATATGCAGAACGTGCGTGATGCCCATATCGCGCGCATGGGCAAGAACCAGATCCATGCCGCTGTCCTGCGGAGAGGCACCTTCTGGCACCTCCTGTCGCAGATGCGTCACCAGCCCCTTCTCCGCCAGCACGTCCAGCAGCACGTCAGAGCCATCGGTGATGTCATTTGTCACCACGATCACGGCGTCAAACCCCAGCGCCCGATGATGCGCCAGCCATTCCAGCACAAAGATGCCTTCGTTGCGCATGCAGGAGGCGAGCGCGACTGTCATTTCGCGGCCTCGAATGTTGCCATGATGCGTGAAACTTCGGCCATATCGGCGGCGCTCAATATGTTCTGATCGCTGTCGTCCCGAAGGTCCCGGAGCAGGTACCATTCCTCATCGCTGGCCAGATGGCCGCGCTTCAGCACTTGCTTGGCCAGCTCTCCCAACAGGCCGCCCTCGGCCATCAGGTCAAACCCGAGTGTTGTCCGAAAACGCTCCAGAAAACCCTGCACGACTTCGGTGATTTCGGCATTGCCCTGCTGCAGCTGCCAACGCAGTTCGCCCGCTGTCACCGAATACCACGACTGCAGATCGCGCAGGATAGACCGCGCACCGCGCGCGTCGCGCGTCTGGTCGAAGAAACCGATAAATTCGCTGCCTGGCATGACGATTTCATTCAGGTCCGGGTCTGTGCCGAACGCCTCTCTGTGTAGCTGAATGCGCCAGTCGCGGTATAGGTCGATGCCGCGCGCAAGGCGTATGACCTCTGGGCGCATGTCCGCTTTGGTGCTGTTCTTTGCCATGGGAAAAGGCGCTTTGCGATAAGAGGCACGGTCCCGCATCTGAGGGGCGGGACCGTGCGGGGGATCACAGATCCATCAACAGGCGGCGCGGGTCTTCCAGCGCTTCCTTGACGCGGACAAGGAAGGTCACAGCACCTTTGCCGTCGACGATGCGGTGATCGTAGGACAGCGCCAGGTACATCATCGGGCGGATCTTGATCTCGCCGTTGATGACCATCGGACGGTCCTGGATCTTGTGCATGCCAAGGATGCCGGACTGCGGGGGGTTCAGGATCGGCGAGGACATGAGCGAGCCGTAAACACCACCGTTAGAGATGGTGAAGGTGCCGCCCTGCATTTCCGCCATCGACAGCTTGCCGTCACGGGCGCGCTTGCCTTTTTCGGCAATCGCCTTCTCGATCTCGGCAAACGACATCTTGTCGGCGTCGCGGATGACCGGAACCACCAGACCCTGCGGCGTGCCCGCGGCGATGCCCATGTGCACGAAGTTCTTGTAGACGATGTCGGTGCCGTCGATCTCGGCGTTGACCTCGGGAACCTCTTTCAGCGCGTGGCAGCAGGCCTTGGTGAAGAAGGACATGAAGCCAAGGCGCGCGCCGTGCTTCTTCTCGAACAGGTCCTTGTATTCCTTCCGCAGCGCCATGGTCTCCGTCATGTCCACCTCGTTGTAGGTGGTCAGGATCGCGGCGGTGTTCTGCGCGTCCTTCAGGCGGCGGGCGATGGTCTGGCGCAGGCGGGTCATCTTGACCCGTTCCTCGCGGGCGGCATCATCGGCCGGAACCGGCGCGCGCGGTGCTGCGGCGGGGGTCGATGCCTGCGGCGCGGCAGAGGCGGCCGCCACGGCGGCGGCGACATCGGCCTTGGTGGCGCGGCCATCGCGGCCGGTGCCCTGCACCGCCTCACGCTTGATGCCAGCCTCGGCCATCGCCTTTTCGGCGGCGGGGCCGTCCTTGATGTCCTTGCCCGGACCTGCGTCACCGGCGGGCGGGGTGGTGTATTGCTCACCGCCTGCCGCTTCGGCCTTGGGCGCGGGGGCTGCCGCACCACCGCCCGAGGACAGCACCGCCAGCTTGGCGTCGGCCTGCACGGTTTCGCCTTCCTTGGCGATGATCTCGGTCAGTGTGCCTGCGGCGGGGGCGGGCACCTCGACAGACACCTTGTCGGTTTCCAGCTCGCACAGCATCTCGTCCTGCGCGACGCTGTCGCCGACCTTCTTGAACCATGTGGAAACCGTCGCCTCGGTCACGGATTCGCCCAGCGTGGGTACCATGACATCGACACTGGCCGAGGCTTCGCCAGCCGATGCGGCGGGGGCTTCGGCCGCCGCTTCCTTGGCCTTGGGGGCCGCGTCCGATCCGCTGTCACCCTCGGAGATATTGGCCAGCAGGGCATCGACGCCCACGGTCTCCCCCTCACCGGCCACGATGTCCGACAGGGTGCCCGCAACGGGCGAAGGCACCTCGACCGTGACCTTGTCGGTCTCCAGCTCACACAGCATTTCGTCCACTGCCACGGCATCGCCGGGCTTCTTGAACCAGGTTGCGACCGTTGCTTCGGTCACCGATTCCCCAAGCGTGGGAACACGCACTTCGGTCATGGTCTTACTTTCCTTCCACTGTCAGCGCTTCGTTCACAAGCGCCTCTTGCTGTGCTTTGTGCATGCTGGCCAGACCCGTTGCCGGGCTGGCCGATGTTGCGCGGCCCACGTAGATCGGGCGCGGATGCGTGGCGCCGATCCGGCCCAGCACCCATTCGATATTGGGTTCGATAAAGCTCCAGGCGCCCTGGTTCTTGGGCTCTTCCTGGCACCAGATCATCTCTGCCCCCTTGAAGCGTTCCAGTTCCTTCACAAGGCTGATCGCCGGGAACGGGTAGAACTGTTCGACCCGCAGCAGGTAGACGTCGTCCAGCCCGCGCGCGTCGCGTTCCTCCAGCAGGTCGTAGTAGACCTTGCCGGAACACATCACCACGCGCTTGATCTTGTCGTCGGCCACCAGCTTGGTGTCGCTCTCACCCGATTCCGCGCTGTCCCACAGGACCCGGTGGAAACTGGACCCGGTGGTGAAATCCTTGGCCTCCGAAACGCACAGCTTGTGCCGCAACAGCGACTTCGGCGTCATCAGCATCAGGGGCTTGCGATAGCTGCGGTGCAGCTGGCGGCGCAGGATGTGGAAATAGTTCGCCGGCGTCGAGCAGTTCGCCACGATCCAGTTGTCCTGACCGCAAAGCTGCAGGAACCGTTCCAGACGGGCGGAAGAGTGCTCCGGCCCCTGACCTTCGAAGCCATGCGGCATCAGGCAGACAAGGCCCGACATCCGCAGCCACTTCGATTCACCGGAACTGATGAACTGGTCGAACATGATCTGCGCGCCGTTGGCGAAATCGCCGAACTGCGCTTCCCACAGGGTCAGCGCATTGGGCTCGGCCAGCGAATAGCCGTACTCGAAGCCCAGCACCGCGTATTCCGACAGCGCACTGTCGATCACCTCATAGCGGGCCTGACCTTCGCGGATGTTGTTGAGCGGATAGTACCGTTCCTCGGTCTCCTGGTTGATCAGGGCCGAATGGCGCTGGGAAAAGGTGCCGCGCGTCGAATCCTGACCGGCCAGACGCACCGGATAGCCTTCGAGCTGCAAGGAACCAAAGGCCAGCGCCTCGGCCGTGGCCCAGTCAAAGCCCTTGCCGCTTTCGAACATCTTTGACCGGGTGTCCAGCAGGCGGCCCACGGTCTTGTGCACCGGAAAGCCGTCCGGCACCGTGCTCAGCGCCTTGCCGACAGCCTGCAGGGACTCTTTCTTGATCGCGGTCTTGCCGCGCTGGTACTTGCCCTCTTTCTGCTTGTCCACGTGGGACCAACGGCCATCCAGCCAGTCCGCCTTGTTCGGGCGATAGACCTTGCCGGCTTCGAATTCCTCGTTCAGATGGGCCTGAAACGCGGCCTTCATGTCCTCGATCTCGCCCTCGGGGATCAGCCCGTCCTTGACCAGACGTTCGGTATACAGGGTCAGCGTGGTCTTCTGCTTCTTGATCTTGTTGTACATGATCGGGTTGGTGAACATGGGCTCGTCGCCCTCGTTGTGACCGAACCGGCGATAGCAGAAGATATCGATCACCACGTCCTTGCCGAACTTCTGGCGGAACTCGGTGGCGACCTTCGCGGCGTGGACCACGGCCTCGGGGTCATCGCCGTTGACGTGGAAGATCGGCGCCTCGACCACCAGCGCGTTGTCGGTGGGATAGGGCGAGGACCGCGAAAAGTGCGGCGCGGTGGTAAAGCCGATCTGGTTGTTCACGACGATATGGATGGTGCCGCCGGTGCGGTGGCCGCGCAGACCCGACAGGGCGAAACATTCCGCCACAACACCCTGACCGGCAAAGGCCGCGTCGCCGTGCAGCAGGATCGGCATGACCTGCGTGCGGTTCACATCGCCCAGCTGGTCCTGCTTTGCCCGCACCTTTCCCAGAACGACAGGGTTCACCGCCTCAAGGTGGCTGGGGTTGGCGGTCAGTGACAGGTGCACCGTGTTGCCGTCGAACTCGCGGTCCGAAGAGGCGCCAAGGTGATATTTCACATCGCCCGATCCATCGACATCCTCAGGCTTGAAGCTGCCGCCCTGGAATTCGTTGAAGATCGCCTTGTAGGGCTTTTGCATCACATTCGCGAGCACCGACAGGCGGCCACGGTGCGGCATCCCGATCACGATGTCCCGGACACCCAGATTGCCGCCGCGCTTGATGATCTGCTCCATTGCGGGGATCAGGCTTTCGCCGCCGTCCAGACCGAACCGCTTGGTGCCCATGTATTTCACATGCAGGAATTTCTCGAACCCTTCGGCCTCGACCATCTTGTTCAGGATCGCCTTGCGGCCTTCGCGGGTGAATTTCACCTCTTTGCCGAAACCCTCGATCCGTTCCTTGAGCCAGCTTGCCTGCTCGGGATCGGAAATATGCATGTACTGCAGCGCAAAGGTGCCGCAATAGGTGCGCTTGATGATCGACAGGATCTCGCGCAGGCTTGCGATCTGCAGGCCCAGCACGTTGTCGATGAAAATCGGGCGATCCATGTCCGCCTCGGCAAAGCCGTAAGAGCGGGGATCAAGCTCGGGGTGGTTCGACGTATCGCGCAGGCCCAGCGGGTCCAGATCGGCGGCCAGATGGCCCCGGATGCGGTAGGCGCGGATGATCATCAGGGCGCGGATGCTGTCCAGAACCGCCTGCTGGATCGCCGCGTCGGAAACGGTGACACCCTTTTCGGCGGCCTTTTCCTGGATCTTCTTGGCGGCGCCCTTGGCCTCTGCCGGAATGGCGGGCATCGGCCATTCGCCGGTCAGCGCGCCGGTCAGGTCGTCATCAGGCTGCGGCGGCCAGTCGGTGCGCGCCCAGGATGGGCCCTTTGCCTCGGCCTGCACATCCAGATCGGCGTCGCCAAGCTGGCCGAAAAACGCGGCCCATGCATCGTCCACCGCGTTCGGGTCGGCGGCATAGCGGGCGTACATCTGTTCGAGGTACTCCGCGTTGTGCCCCTGCATGAACGAAGAGGCGTGGAACTGGTCGTTGGGGCTTTGGTCGGTCATGAAGGCACCTCGTTAGGGTTGGGACCGTATGTGTCGGGACCGTTTGTGTTGGTATCGGGATAAGGGCGGATCGGGCTTTTGCCCGGAATGAGAAGGCGCGTGAGAGGGCCGTGACGGGATGCCGTCACGGCGCGCCGCCTGCCATCGCCAGCAGGACCTGCAACAGGCAATAGGCAAGCAGCACGGCACCGGTCGTCAGGTTGGCCGTGCGCCACAGGCGCGTCTTGCGGTCGTCGATGGTCTGGGCGTGTGCGTTCATCACGGGATCTCCACTGTCCATTCCGGCCCTCAACAGGCATTGCCATCCGCGCCGGTGAAGGCAGGCGTTGCGCGGCGGTCCATCTGACGGTCTTTCCCTGCGCCAATCGCCCGGTCGACCGCGCGGCACGCAGGCCGGTGTCCGGTTGCACGGGGGGCAGGGGCAGGGGGCAGGGCGGGGCGGCGGCCTCTGAGAAGGCTCTGCCGCAGGAACGGGGGAACCGGGTCGGCCCCGCAAGGGTCGGCGCAACGGGCGTCTTGAGCGGTGAGATGAGGGGCGTCCTGGCGGACAGGGAAAGGGACAGGCCGGGCGCTGCCACGGCAAGGCTTTGTGCCGCCGTTGCGCCACGGCTGCCTGCGATCTCCGGCCAATCTGTGACACCGCGTGCCATCTGAACCTCTTTCGCCCCCCGCAGTCGGGCGGGGTTTTGCCTCGTGTCTGCCCGGTCCCTCTCCACCTGTGGCGGGGCCGGGAAAAGGGGGCATTGCGCCCCGAAATTCCCTGTCAGTCCGCCCGCCAGCCGGTGACTTCGGCGGCGGGCGTAAGGGACGAAGGTTAAGGGCGGGTAAAACCGTCCCTGTAACCCCTTGATCTGGCATTCCCCCTAAGCTGTCCACGCGTGGACACACCCAAGGGGAAGGCCCATCAGCCGATCGCCTTCAGCACGGCCTCGCCCAGCGTCGCGGGGCTGTCTGCCACCACGATGCCGGCCTCGGCCATGGCCGCGATCTTGTCCTCGGCACCGCCCTTGCCGCCGGCCACGATGGCCCCGGCATGGCCCATGCGACGGCCCGGAGGCGCCGTGCGGCCCGCGATGAAACCAGCCGTCGGCTTCCAACGGCCCTTCTTGCGCTCATTGGCCAGGAACTCGGCGGCCTCTTCCTCGGCCGAGCCACCGATCTCACCGATCATGATGATCGATTGGGTCTCGTCGTCGCTGAGGAACATGTCCAGCACCTCGAGGTGCTCGGTGCCCTTGATCGGGTCGCCGCCGATGCCCACCGCGGTGGACTGGCCCAGACCGATATCGGCGGTCTGCTTGACCGCTTCATAGGTCAGCGTGCCCGAGCGGCTGACCACGCCCACAGAGCCACGCTTGTGGATGTGGCCCGGCATGATGCCGATCTTGCAGGCGTCAGGCGTGATGATGCCCGGGCAGTTCGGCCCGATCAGGCGCGACTTGCTGTCGACCAGCGCGCGCTTGACCTTCATCATGTCCAGCACCGGGATGCCTTCGGTAATGCAGACGATCAGCTCCATCTCGGCGTCGATCGCCTCGAGGATCGAATCCGCGGCAAAGGGCGGCGGCACGTAGATGACAGAGGCGTTGGCCTCGGTCTTGGCCTTGGCCTCATGCACCGAGTTGAAGACCGGCAGGCCAAGATGCTCGGTCCCGCCTTTGCCGGGGGTCACACCCCCGACCATCTTGGTCCCGTAGGCAATTGCCTGCTCGGAGTGGAACGTACCCTGCGAGCCGGTCAGGCCCTGACAGATGACTTTGGTATTTTCGTCGACGAGGACGGCCATTGTGGCGTTCTCCTGAATACTGTTTGCGTAGGATGCGCATGGATGCGCACCGGTCCTGCGTGTGCGGTGCGCATCCATGCGCACCCGACGGGATCAGCCTTTCACGGCCTTCACGATCTTCTCGGCACCGTCCGACAGATTGTCGGCTGCAATGACGTTCAGGCCGGAGGTATTGATGATCTCCTTGCCCTTCTCGACATTGGTGCCTTCCAGACGCACGACCAGCGGAACCTGCAGGCCGACCTCCTTGACCGCGGCGACCACGCCCTCGGCGATGACGTCACAGCGCATGATGCCGCCGAAGATGTTCACCAGAATGCCTTTGACGTTCGGGTCAGAGGTGATGATCTTGAACGCCTCGGTCACCTTCTCCTTGGTCGCGCCGCCACCCACGTCGAGGAAGTTGGCAGGCTCGGCACCGTACAGCTTGATGATGTCCATCGTCGCCATGGCCAGACCCGCGCCGTTCACCATGCAGCCGATCTCACCGTCCAGCGCGATGTAGTTCAGGTCGTACTTGGAGGCCTCCAGTTCCTTGGGGTCCTCTTCGGTCGTGTCGCGCAGTTCCGAGATTTCCGGCTGGCGGTACATGGCGTTGCCGTCAAAGCTCAGCTTGGCGTCCAGCACCTTGAGCGAGCCGTTGGTCATGACGATCAGCGGGTTGATCTCCAGCATCTCCATGTCCTTCTCGACGAAGGCCTTGTAGAGGATGCCCATCAGCTTGACGCATTCCTTGACCTGCGTGCCCTGCAGACCCAGCGCGAAAGCGATGCGGCGGCCGTGGTAGGGCATGTAGCCGGTGGCCGGGTCGACGCTGAACGACAGGATCTTTTCCGGGGTCGAGGCGGCGACCTCTTCGATGTCCATGCCGCCCTCGGTCGAGCAGACAAAGGAAATGCGCGAGGACACGCGGTCCACCAGCAGCGCGAGGTACAGCTCACGCTCGATGTCAGAGCCGTCTTCGATGTAGATGCGGTTGACCTGCTTGCCCGCCGGGCCGGTCTGATGCGTGACAAGGGTCTTGCCCAGCATCTTCTTGGCTTCCTCGGCGGCTTCCTGCACCGATTTGGCAAGACGAACGCCGCCTTTTTCACCGGCCTCCGCTTCCTTGAACGATCCCTTGCCGCGGCCGCCTGCGTGGATCTGAGCCTTGACCACCCAAAGCGGGCCGTCCATCTCACCGGCTGCGGTCTTGGCGTCCTCTGCTCTCAGAACGGCGCGGCCGTCCGAGACAGGCGCCCCGTAGCTGCGCAAAAGCGCCTTGGCCTGATATTCGTGGATATTCATGGGTCGACTGTCCCCGTTTTGCTGCGGATTTGGTCTAACTAGGCAGGGTCGGGCGTCGGTTAGAACTGATTTTTTGCCGCAACTAGAGCTTTCCCCGGTTTTTTCGACATTTGTGATCACAGCCCCAAAAACTGTGATCACATATTTAAATCCCCTTCTGCGCCAAGTGATTCGGAGTGAGCGCTATCAGTTCAGCCAGACCGTGAACAACAGGGCCTCGCCCCCGAACATCGCGGCTAAGAGGTTGCGGTTGTCTTCGTTCACCACCGGCCCTCTCCAATAAAAGGGATCGGCCCATGATCGTGGATTTGGGTCACGATGGCCATCGGAACCATGTCCTTCAGCAAGTTCGCGGGAATCAAGACGCCCTGGCCATACAAGTGCCGGTGTCCAACCGGTTGCGTGCTTTCCCGCACGTCTTGCGCTTTGCCCGGGACCGTCAGCCAACCCTGCGACGCCCCGTCCCGATGATATGGGTCAATGTTCCCGATGTGGGTTTGGCTCAAATTGGAAGAGAGCGCGCAAGTTTGGGAGAAAGGCAAATGAATGTAAGTCATTTGGTCTTGCCAGCTTGTCTGGCACTGGGCCTGCTGGCGGACGGCGTTGCTGCCGATGTCGAGGTGGCGCTCGCCACTGAAGGCCTTGGCAAACGGGTAGCATGGCTGGAAACGCAGGAAGACGCAGAATTCGAGCTTGGGGCGATGATGACGTTGCGCGCGGTAGAAATCGCGCTGCAAGAGCGTTATCGCTACGGAATCGGCGACGTGAGTTGGGTGCCGATCCTGCGACTCCAAACGATAGCCATCAACCCCGAACCTGAAGCAGCTTCGCCCGAAACGTTGGGCACTGTGGTCCGTGGTTTGGTTGCGAATTTGGAAGCCGCGCGCGGCGCCATGCCCGAAGACAGCGTCGAGCCATTCGAATTGGTTTTGCGGGATGTGTGGTTTGACGTGGATGGCGATGGTCAGCGCGGGAAAGGCGAAGACGCACTGACCATTCTGC
Source organism: Antarctobacter jejuensis (assembly GCF_052266595.1). Classification (NCBI taxonomy): domain Bacteria; kingdom Pseudomonadati; phylum Pseudomonadota; class Alphaproteobacteria; order Rhodobacterales; family Roseobacteraceae; genus Antarctobacter; species Antarctobacter jejuensis. The sequence goes on from NZ_JBQQXJ010000009.1 coordinate 72,301, forward strand.
CCCCGGTTCTGCTTGGTGGATGGGCCGGGGTGGCTGCAATGGAGTTGGATACGTCGGTGGCTGTGCGCTTCGACACTGCCGATCACGCATGGTTGACGGCTTACACGCATTTTCTTTCCGGTCTTGCCGAGGCTGTTCTGGCATTTGATCCGGCAGAGCCGATCCGCCGGTTTGCTGAGCGAAATGCCGCTCTGGCAGCAGCGCCGATCATTGAAAGCCGCGACAATCTGAAGGCTAATCAAAAGAAGGCGGTTCAAGCCGACATTGCGCGGCTTTCGGACGAACGGGAAAAAGTCTTGGCGCGTCTCCGGGCCACCAACGCACGCAGAAGGGAACTGCGCAAGGCAATCGCCCAGCTTGAAGAGAGGGCGAGATCCTCTGCAGACGCCGGGGCCATCCGCGCGCATGAAGAATGGGTCGCAAAGCAGGCGTTGCTGGACGCTCTGGGCAACAACGAAGACTGGGATCGCTTGACGGTCATCAACGGAGAACTGGCGGTAGCCGAAGCAAATCTGGCGGAACTGGAACGGCCGGTTGACGATGAGAATTGGAAGGACGATTTCATCGACTTCCAACCGTCCTTTGACGCGATCTACATCGCGCTGGAGGCCTTGCAGCAGGAGCCGGACAAGATACACGCGAAGGCGGTAAAACGCCATTGGACGGCAATGATACAGCAGAACCGCCGGTTCTGGGCCGCGCTCGACGCGGAAACCGATGATGATCGCGAATGGATTCCGAACCCACGACAAAAGTCGGTTTTCGGGCTGGAAGTGTCCTACGAAGTGTCGCGCGCCTGGCTGTCGGTCCTCGACGATGCCGAAGCGATGCTGAATGGAACCTTACTCATCCCGCATCCGCTGCTGCCCAAGGGCTATGGAATAAACCTGTCGGCCTGGTTTGATGACCCCTCCGACCTGGACCTTGTGGCTTGGGTGCACGGAACGGGCGCTTATCCTTACGCCGCACGCGGGCCGCGTATTTCGGCGCGAAGCTGGACGGTCTTCCAGAGGATGGCTGGTGGCAACGCTGGCCGTATGGCGCTGTTATTTAACTGACGGCCAAAAACAGTGAACCCCGGCTTCGGGCCGGGGTTCACGCGCTTGGTTGCTATCAGCTGTCTGGATGGATCAGGTCAGCGAGCTGTCGATGCCCTTGCAGGCTTCGACCAGACCCTGAACCGCCTTCACGGAGACGTCGAACATCTCTTGCTCTTCCTTGTTGAGCTTGATGTTGACGATTTTCTCGATGCCACCGGCGCCGATCACGGTCGGCACACCGACATACATGCCCTTCAGGCCGAATTCGCCGTCGCAATAGGCCGCGCAGGGCAGGACGCGCTTCTGGTCTTTCAGATAGGCTTCGGCCATTTCGATCGCCGAGGTGGCGGGCGCGTAGAAGGCAGAGCCGGTTTTCAGCAGGCCAACGATTTCTGCGCCGCCGTCACGGGTGCGCTGAACGATGGCGTCCATCTTTTCCTGCGTGGTCCAGCCCATGTCGATCAGATCCGGCAGCGGGATGCCGGCAACGGTGGAATACCGCATCGACGGCACCATGGTGTCGCCGTGGCCGCCCAGAACAAAGGCGGTGACGTCTTTCATCGACACGTTGAATTCTTCGGCCAGGAAGTGGCGGAAGCGCGCGCTGTCCAGAACACCGGCCATGCCGCAGACCTTTTCGGCGGGCAGGCCCGAGAACTGCTGCAGAGCCCAGACCATCGCGTCCAGCGGGTTGGTGATGCAGATCACAAAGGCGTTGGGGGCGTGTTCGCCGATGCCTTCGCCGACCGATTTCATGACCTTCAGGTTGATGCCCAGCAGGTCGTCGCGGGACATGCCCGGCTTGCGCGGAACACCGGCGGTGACGATGCAGACATCTGCGCCGGCGATATCGGCGTAGTCCTGCGTGCCCTTCAGCTTGGCGTCAAAGCCTTCCGAGGGGCCGGACTCTGCGATGTCGAGCGCCTTGCCCTCGGGGGTGCCCTCGGCGATGTCGAACAGGACGACGTCGCCCAGCTCTTTCATTGCTGCGAGGTGGGCAAGCGTGCCACCGATCTGTCCCGCGCCGATCAGGGCAATCTTGGGTCTGGCCATGGATTCAATCTCCGCCTTGCGTGAATTTGCCGGTTTGCCTACGCCCAGACGGGCCGCTTCGCAAGGGTGCTGCAGTGCGGCGCATGGTCCAAAAAACTTGTAGTTAGCGCTAATGCCAAGATAAGGGTCTGGTGCAAGGCGCTTTTTCCGGAGGCATTCATGGATCTCTTTACCGCACCGGTTCTCGCGGTGACCATTCCGGCCGTGATCTTCGCGGGGATTTCCAAGGGTGGTTTCGGCTCCAGCGTGGCCTTTGCCAGCGCCTCGATTCTGGCCATCGCTCTCGATCCGGGCATCGCTCTGGGCCTCATGCTGCCGCTGCTGATGCTGATCGACGCTGCCAGCCTGCCCGCCTACTGGCGCAAATGGGATTGGTCCATCGCGCGGGTGCTGCTGATCGGTTCTATCCCCGGCACGATCCTTGGCGCGCTGTTCTATGCCTGGACGGACCCGGACGCGGTGCGCCTGCTGATCGGCATCGTGGCGCTGTCCTTCGTGGCATGGCAGCTGTCCCAAAAGGCCGGCCTGCTCCGGCTGGGCGGGACGAAATTCGGGCCCCGGGTCGGGCTGGTCTCGGGTGTTGTGCTTGGTTTCACCAGCTTTGTCAGCCATGCCGGGGGACCGGCGGCCGCGGTCTTCATGCTGGGGCAGGGGCTGGGAAAGACCGTCTATCAGGCCACCACGGTGCTGGTGTTCTGGGCGGTGAACCTGTCAAAGGCGGGGATCTACGCCGGGATGGGCATCTTCACCTGGGACACGCTGAAGCTCGACCTGCTGCTGGTGCCTTTTGCCCTCTTGGGCACCTGGCTGGGGATCAAGGCGCATCACATGCTTCCGGAGCGGGTCTTTTTCAGCATCGCCTACGTGGCGCTGACCATCACCGGGACCAAGCTGATCTGGGACGCGCTGACCTGACGATCAGGGGCAGGGGCGGAACCGGTCTTGAATGCAGCATCCGGTTCACGCTTTCCTTTTCGGTGTCGTTTCAGGCATCGTCGCCCTTCGGCGGCAGCGCCTCGGCCAGTTCTTCAAAGGCCTGACCGCTGGCGACAAGGCAGGTGATGCCGTTGGCCATGGTCACCGTGATCGTCCACGATCCGGAATCGACCGAGGCGAACACCTCCATTACCGCGTTGTTGGAGCCAAGCCCCATGCTCTGCCGTGTCTCACCGTATTTCGTGGCCAGACGATCGACGACCTGATCGCGCGGCGCGCAATGTTGCAGGTTCTGCGCTTCGACAAACGTCGCCGCGCCAAGAAGCATTCCGGCCGAGAGCATGCCCAGCTTGATGAAGTTCTCCGTCATAAGTCACCTTTCGGCTGCGCGTCGTCGCCGGACCGCGGCTTTGGCGGTGGCGCGACACAGGGTAAGTCCCCTCTGATCCGGGTGCCGTCCCTGTGGCCGTGCGCCCGTCGCCGCTTTGAACGACGTGGGATCATCGTCCGCCCGGCGCGGTTCCCATTCGGTTAATGTGGCGTGCGTTGCCTCAAATCCGCTGGGAAATTCCCGCCACTGTGCACAATAATATACCGATTTCTGCGCTGCGGCATCTTTTGCCTTGAACTATCCGGCAAAAAATGCGCATGTCCACGCAACAATATTGCTTGAGGAGACTCAGATGGACCTGCGTGCGCGCCCTTACCGATCCGTTCTCTACATCCCCGGCTCCAAGGAGCGGGCGCTGGAGAAGGCGCGCGGCCTGCCCATTGATGCGATCATCTTTGACCTCGAAGACGCCGTCGCCCCCGCCGAAAAGGTGACCGCGCGCGACACGCTGGCAGAGGCGCTCTCGCGGTCTTACGGCAATCGCACCCGCATCGTGCGCATCAACGGTTTCGACACCGAATGGGGAGAGGCCGATGCAAAGGCCGCCGCCGCGATGGACTGCGACGCAATCCTGCTGCCCAAGGTCGAAACCACCGCGCAACTGGATGCGCTGGCCGCGCTGACGGACAAACCGCTCTGGGCGATGATGGAAACGCCCGCCGGGATGCTGGCCGCAAATGAAATCGCCGCCCACCCGCGCCTCGCCGGCATGGTCATGGGCACCAACGATCTGGCCAAGGAACTGAATTCGCGCTTTCGCCCGGACCGCCTGCCCATGCTGACCGGCATCGGCCTCTGCGTTCTGGCCGCCAAGGCGCATGGCGTCACCATCGTTGACGGTGTCTACAACGCCTTCAAGGACGATGAGGGGCTGCGCGCCGAATGTGTGCAGGGCCGCGACATGGGCATGGACGGCAAGACGCTGATCCATCCCGCCCAGGTCGAGATCGCAAATGCCGCCTTTGCCCCCGACGCGGCAGAGATCGACCTCGCCCGCCGCCAGATCGACGCCTATGAAGAGGCCGAAAAGGCGGGGCAGGGGGTTGCGGTCGTCGATGGCAAGATCGTCGAAAACCTGCACGTCGAAACCGCCCGCAAGACTCTGGCCAAGGCAGAGGCCATTGCGGCGCTGACCGAATAACCGCAGGGTCCCGGCGAAACAGCTAGGGAGACCAGCCAATGGTGCTCATGATTCTCGGCGTCGCGCTCTGGTGGGCCGCGCATCTCTTCAAACGGGTTGCCCCCGGCCTCCGCGAACCGATGGGTGACAGGGGCAAGGGCCTCGTCGCCGTTGCGCTGCTGATCAGCATCGCCCTGATGATCTTCGGCTATCGCACCGCCGATGGCGCGTTTTTCTGGGGCCGTCACCCGGCCACCGTGGGCATCAACAACCTGATCATGGTCTTCGCCCTCTACCTGACGTCCCCCGGCCCCTCCAAGGGCGCGATCTTCTACAAGATGCGGCACCCGATGCTGACGGGCTTTCTGCTCTGGACCGTGGCTCACCTGATGGTGAACGGCGACGTGCCCAGCTTTGTGCTGTTCGGCGGATTGGGTGTCTGGGCCATCGTCGAGATGATCGTCATCAACCGGGCAGAGCCGAACTGGACGCCACCCGCCAAGGGCGCGATCAAGAAAGACGTCATCTTCCTTGTCGCCTCTGTCGTCCTCCTGGCCGTCATCGGCTATATCCACGGCCTGCTTGGCTACCCTGCATTCGGATAAGCGCATGAAACTATATCGTTTTCTGTCCGAGGACGACACCTCGGCCTTTTGCCACAAGGTCACCGCAGCCCTGAACAAGGGCTGGGAATTGCACGGATCGCCCACCTATGCCTTTGACGCCGCCAACGGCGTCATGCGCTGCGGGCAGGCGGTCGTCAAAGAGGTGGACGGCACCTACACCCCTGACACCAAGCTGGGAGATCACTGAGACATGGCCAAGACCAATCCGGGCCGCTTCTTCGAAGATTACAAGGTAGGTGAGGTCATCGACCACGCCGTGCCGCGCACCATTTCGGGCGGCGAGCGCGCGCTCTATCACGCGCTCTACCCGATGCGCCACGCGCTCTATTCCTCGGACGAATTTGCGCGCGGGTGCGGTCTGGCCGCGGCTCCCATCGACGATCTGGCCGCCTTTCACATCGTCTTTGGCAAGACGGTCCCGGATGTCTCTTTGAACGCTGTCGCCAACCTCGGCTATGCCGAGGGGCGCTGGCTGAAACCGGTCTGGCCCGGCGATACCATCCGTTCCCAGTCCGAGGTGATCGGGCTGAAACAGAACTCCAACGGCCGCACCGGCGTGGTCTATGTCCGCTCTCGCGGGCTGAACCAGCACGACGAGGTCGTGATGGAATACGCCCGCTGGGTCATGCTGCGCAAACGCGACATGGACGCCCCCGCGCCGGAACCGGTGATCCCGGACTTGAAGAAAAGCCTCTCTCCCGATGATCTGGTGATCCCCGAGGGGCTGGATTTCTCCAACTACGACTACACGCTGGCTGGCGAAAAGCACAGGCTGTCGGACTACGAGATTGGCGAGACGATCGACCATGTCGACGGTGTCACCATCGAAGAGGCTGAACACATGATGGCCACGCGCCTGTGGCAGAACACCTCCAAGGTGCATTTCGACGTCACCGCGCGCCCGGATCAGCGGCTGATCTACGGCGGTCACGTCATCTCGATGGCGCGGGCGCTGTCGTTCAACGGGTTGGCCAATGCGCAGATCATCGTCGGCCTCAATGGTGGCGCGCACGCGAACCCCTGCCTTGCCGGAAACACGGTCAAGGCCTGGTCCGAGGTGCTGGACAAGGCGGAAACCTCTGCCCCCGGCGTTGGCGCGATCCGCTTGCGGCTGGTCGCCACCAAGGGCGGCGCGCCGTTCGAACTGAAAGGCCCCGACGGGAAATACCTGCCCGACGTCCTGCTGGATCTGGACTACTGGGCGCTGATCCCCAGCTGACGGCCTGCCCAATTCACGAACGATTTTCCCTGATCGCCCCCGGTTCTTGACGGAAAGGGGGCCATCGGGGCGGTCTGTGCTTGGTGGACTTGCCCGTTTTGGATTAAATCGTCGTGGGAAACGGCGAATCAAACTCCAAAACGGGGAGAGGGCGCCATGACGTCACAGATTTTGCCAAGACACTCTGCGGATCTTCTGAGCATTCCGCAGGAAAACGTGCCGGGTGTGATCCACTCCCTGCTGGACGCGCGGGCGCTGTCGGGGCTGGTGCAGGAAATCCACCGCGAAATGCGCTCGCCCGATCCCAAGCTGCGTCAGCAGGCCGCTCTGGCCCTGCGCCACATGGGCTTCCCCGATTGATCTGACCCGTCCGGGCGGCAATCAGTTCCCACGGGCAAGTGTCCGGGGGCGTCCGCAACACCCTCTCGTGACTTGCCACGGCGGGCACCTGCGTCTCTGATTGCGCCATGCGCCTCCTGACGCTCCTTATCTGCTTTCTCTTTCCGATGCGCCTCGCCGCCTGCGAGGTGGCGCTGGTTCTTGCCGTTGACGTCTCCGGTTCGGTCGATCCGCACGAATACCGCATCCAGATGCAGGGACTGGCCACCGCACTGCGTGACAGCGCCGTGGCCGAGGCGCTGGTCCGTGGCAAGGCACGAGTCAGCCTTGTGCAATGGACCGGATCCTCGCGCCAGCAGGTCACGATCCCGTGGCGAGAGATCGGGGGCTTCAAGGACACAGAGGCGCTGGCCGCCGAGATCGCCGCCGCCCCCCGCGCATGGCGGCACTTCTCCACCGCCATCGGAGAGGCGCTGCGCACCTCCGCCACGCTGTTTCAGACCACGCCCCAATGCCGACGCCGCGTGATCGACCTCTCCGGCGACGGCCTGTCAAACGAAGGGCCAGAACCCCAGAGCCTGAAGCCACTCCTGCGGGCGCTGAACATCACCGTCAACGCGCTGGCCATCGAAGGGGCAGAGCACGACCTGACCGGCTACTTCTACGAAAACGTCATCACCGGCCCCGGCGCCTTTGTGGCCACCGCCGATGGCTATGCCGATTACCCCGACCGCATCCGCCAGAAACTGCTGCGCGAACTGACCCGCCAGACCGCCAGCACCCCCTGAGCGCCGCGCGTCGCGCGATTCCACCCCTGAGTCGCGTTTCGGGGCAGATGCCCAATTCGTTAGCGCAAACCCGTGATCACACACTTGGAATGTGTGATCACAAACCCCCAAAATGCAGCCGATTGCGCCAAAAAACCGCATGAATACCCGGCACAGCCCCGTGACACGCACCGCGAAAGCTATAGAAAAGACTCAACGGAACTCGATGAGGACATCTTCATGGCCGACGTGAACCGGGGCAACCGCCCGCTGTCTCCGCACCTGCAAGTCTACCGCCCACAGCTCACCTCGATTACCTCGATCCTGACCCGGATCACGGGGAACGCGCTGCTGGTGGCCGCCTTGCTGATTACATGGTGGTTCCTCGCCGCCGCCACTTCCGAGGAATATTTTGCCACCGCCAACGCCGTGCTGACCTCTTGGTTCGGCGATCTGGTGCTGCTCGGCTCCACCTGGGCGATCTGGTATCACCTGCTGGCAGGCGTCCGTCACATGATCTGGGACGAGGCCAAGATGCTGGAACTCGACAAGGCCGAAATGCTCGGCTGGGTCTGCATCATCGGCTCCGCCGTCCTGACCCTCTTCACCATCATCGTCGTCTGAGGAGACCTGGCATGGCATTTCTGACAGACCGCAAGCGTGCCGTTGGCTGGGGCGCCGCAAAAACCGGGACCGAACATCACTGGGCGATGAAGAAAAGCTCGGTGGCGCTGCTGATCCTCGTTCCGTTTTTCATCTTCACCTTCGGCGGTGCGCTGGGCGGATCCTTTGACGAGATCACCGCCTATTACAGCCGCCCGTTCCCGGCGATCGTCGCGGCGCTCACCATCGGCGTCGGCTTTCACCACTTCAATCTGGGTGTTCAGACCCTGATCGAGGACTACGTGCATGGCCCGATGGAAAAGGTGCTCATCCTCGCGATGACCTGCCTCAGCTATGGCGCCGCCGCCACCGGCATCTTCGCCATCGCCCGCCTCGCGCTCTGACGCGCCACGAACCCCACCGCCAGAGACGGCCCCGCCCGCCGGGACCGCTCCCCGCTCAAGATCGATAGGTAAACACCAAATGGCAGCATACGAATACGAGACGCATGATTATGACGTCGTGGTCGTGGGCGCGGGCGGCGCGGGCCTCCGCGCGACGCTCGGCATGGCCGAACAGGGTCTGCGCACCGCCTGCGTGACCAAGGTCTTCCCGACCCGCTCGCACACCGTGGCGGCACAGGGCGGCATCGCCGCCTCTCTGTCGAACATGGGCCCCGACAACTGGCAGTGGCACATGTATGACACGGTCAAAGGCTCTGACTGGCTCGGCGACACCGACGCGATGGAATACCTCGCGCGTGAGGCGCCCAAGGCGGTCTATGAACTGGAACACTACGGCGTTCCCTTCAGCCGGACCGAAGAGGGCAAGATCTATCAGCGTCCCTTCGGCGGCCACACCACCGAATTCGGCGAAGGCCCCCCGGTGCAGCGCACCTGCGCCGCCGCCGACCGCACCGGCCACGCCATCCTGCACACGCTTTATGGCCAGTCGCTGAAGAACAACGCCGAATTCTACATCGAATATTTCGCCATCGACCTGCTGATGGAAAACGGCGAGTGCAAGGGCGTCCTCTGCTGGAAGCTGGATGACGGCACCTTCCACGTCTTCAACGCCAAGATGGTCGTGCTGGCCACCGGCGGCTATGGCCGCGCCTACTTCAGCGCCACCTCTGCCCACACCTGCACCGGTGACGGCGGCGGCATGGTGGCCCGCGCGGGCCTGCCGATGCAGGACATGGAGTTCGTGCAGTTCCACCCGACCGGCATCTACGGCTCCGGCTGCCTCATCACCGAAGGCGCACGGGGTGAGGGCGGCTACCTCACCAACTCCGAAGGGGAGCGTTTCATGGAACGCTACGCCCCGACATACAAAGACCTCGCGCCGCGCGACTATGTCAGCCGCTCCATGACCATGGAAATCCGCGAAGGTCGCGGTGTGGGCGCCGAAGGCGATCACATCCACCTGAACCTCAGCCACCTGCCCGCAGAGGCATTGGCCGAACGCCTGCCCGGCATCTCGGAATCGGCCAAGATCTTTGCCGGTGTCGACGTGACCAAGGAACCGATCCCGGTTCTGCCCACCGTTCACTACAACATGGGCGGCATTCCGACGAACTACTGGGGTGAGGTTCTGAACCCCTCCGAGGATGATCCGCACGCCGTCGTGCCCGGCCTGATGGCCGTGGGTGAGGCGGGCTGCGCCTCGGTGCACGGGGCCAACCGCCTTGGCTCCAACTCGCTGATCGACCTCGTGGTCTTTGGCCGCGCCGCCGCGATCCGCGCCGGCAAGGTCGTGAACCCCGAAACCGCCGTTCCCGCCGCGCCGCAGTCCGAGATCGACAAGGCCTTTGACCGCTTCGATGGCATCCGCAACGCGTCGGGCACCGTGCCCACCGCCGAACTGCGCCTTGAGATGCAGAAGACCATGCAGCGTGACGCCGCCGTCTTCCGCACCGCCAAGACCATGGCCGAAGGCGTCGAGGCCATGACCGCCATCGCGGGCAAGATGGACGACATCAAGGTCACCGACCGCAGCCTCGTCTGGAACTCGGACCTGATGGAAACGCTGGAACTGACCAACCTCATGCCCAACGCGCTGGCCACCATCGTCGGCGCAGAGGCGCGCAAGGAAAGCCGCGGCGCCCACGCGCATGAGGATTTCTCCGAGCGGGATGATGAAAACTGGCGCGTCCACACCATCGCCCGCATCGACGGCCCATCGGTGGAGCTCAGCTATCGTCCGGTGATCACCGATCCGCTCACCACCGAGGATCAGGGCGGCATCGAGCTGAAAAGGATCGCGCCCAAGGCGCGGACCTTCTGATGCGGGGCGCGGGGATCAGGGCAGGGGCTGCCACCCTTGCCGTCATCGCGGGGCTTGCCGGGGTGCCCGGCAGTGCCGTCGCGAACGGCTACGACACTGTTCTGGCCGCCTGTCAGGCAGAGGCGAACGCCACGGTCTTCACCGGCGGTGCCAAATCTGGCTACGCGGTGCAGTATCAGGCCGTCGTCGATGCCTGCCTTGACCGGGGACGCACCTATATCGATCCGCATGCCAACCGGCGCAAACGTGTCTATCCCACGGGCGGGCCGGGTTTCTGCCCGCCGGGTGCCCCGGTCATGTATCGAGGGACGATCTATTGCCCGGTCGACTGATACGGCAGAGGCGGCTCTGGGCCGGGGTCGTGGTCCTTCTGGGGCTTGCGGCCTGCTCGCCGCAGGCGCAGGACGAGATTGCCCGCAACGCCGCGCGCAAGGCGCTTAGCCCCGTCGTGGCCGAGAATTTCCCCGGCGTCCCGCTCCAGCCCGCGCTGGACTGCCTCATCGACAATGCCAACGCGCAACAGATCCGCGCGCTGGCCGCAGACGCGGTGCTTGGCCCGACCGAAAGCACAGTCCAGATCGCACAGGACATCGCGTCCAAACCCGAAACCCTCCGCTGCCTGGCCCTGAACGGCCTGCCAGCCTTGCTTCGCTAAGGAGAGAGAGATGGTTCAATTCACGCTCCCCAAGAACTCGCAGATCAAGACGGGCAAGACCTGGCCCAAGCCCGAGGGCGCCAAGAACGTTCGCAAGTTCAGCATCTACCGCTGGAACCCCGATGATGGGAAGAACCCGCAGGTCGACACCTATTTCATCGACATGGACAGCTGCGGCCCGATGGTTCTGGACGCGCTGATCAAGATCAAGAACGAGATCGACCCCACGCTGACCTTCCGGCGCTCCTGCCGCGAAGGGATCTGTGGTTCCTGCGCGATGAATATCGACGGCATCAACACGCTGGCCTGCATCTACGGGCTGGATGAGATCGAAGGCGACGTGAAGATCTACCCGCTGCCGCACATGCCGGTGGTCAAGGACCTGATCCCCGACCTGACCCACTTCTACGCCCAGCACGCCTCCATCATGCCGTGGCTGGAAACCAAGACCAACCGCCCTGCGAAAGAGTGGAAGCAGTCCATCGAGGACCGCAAGAAGCTCGACGGTCTTTACGAATGCGTCATGTGCGCCTCCTGCTCCACCTCCTGCCCGTCTTACTGGTGGAACGGCGACCGCTACCTCGGCCCGGCAGCCCTTTTGCACGCCTATCGCTGGATCATCGACAGCCGCGATGAGGCGACCGGCGAACGCCTGGATCAGCTTGAGGACCCCTTCAAGCTCTACCGCTGCCACACCATCATGAACTGCGCCAAGACCTGCCCCAAGGGCCTGAACCCGGCGCTGGCGATTGCCGAGATCAAGAAGATGATGGTGGATCGCGCGGTCTGATGACCACTCCGCCGCCGAAATTCGACAGCCCCGAGGAGCTGGCAAAGCTCCTGGGGGCTTTTTCGTCCCGCCTGCACTACCTCAACCGCGTCGCGCTGGGCGAAAGCACATACGCCTGGTGGTACGCGGAACTTTTGCGCGCCGCGGCCGAACTGGCGCCGCTGCTCAAGGACAAGGAAACGCGCGCCCAATTCGGCGACGGCTGGGAGGCGGGCACCGACCCGGACCCAAAGGCGCGGCTGCTGGCGCTGCTGGAAGGGGAACTGCCGGACAGGTGACGTAACGTCTCTTGCACGTCACGCAAACCGCCCATGCAGCCTTGTCTGACGACCTTTCCCACGGCCGCACCTATGTTCCTTCGCAGGGAGGGGAACGCCACCAAGGAAAGGCAACCCCATGCAAGAGCAGCAGAAATCCAAAGCACAGGAAGCGCGCGAAATCCTGGAACAGGCCTGGGCCTACTACACGCCCCAACAGCGCCCCGAAAGCCAGATGCCCGTCTACGAAGACCTGCCGCTGGCCGCCTGACCCCGCTGTAGGAAGGGGGCTCCGACCCCATCGCCCGCATGCAAAAACGCCCGACCAACAGGCCGGGCGTTTCGCATTTCAGGCATCGGGCGGGGTTGCCCCCGCCGCTCCGCGATCAGATCACCACGATATCCAGCGGCGGAAAGCCGTTGAAGCCGATAGAGGCATAGGTCGAGGTATAGGCACCGCAGTTGCGCACCACGATCCGGTCACCGGCGCACAGCCCCACGGGTAGTTGCACCGGCTGCTTTTCGTACAGCACGTCGGCGCTGTCACAGCTCGGACCGGCCAGGATGCAGGGGCCCATCGGCTCGAAATCCTTGTCGGTGACGAACTGGTAGCGGATCGCCTCATCCATGGTCTCGGCCAGGCCAGAGAATTTGCCGATGTCCAGATAGACCCAGCGGTGCAGATCGTTCTCCGACTTGCGCGACACCAGCAGCACCTCGGCGGCAATGGCGCCGGCCTCGGCCACCATGCCACGGCCCGGCTCTGCCATCACGCGCGGCACATCGCCGAAACGGGCGCGCACCATGCCCATGACCTCGGCGGCATAGGCCGCGGGGCCCTGCACCGTCTGGCCGTAATAGGCCGGGAAACCGCCACCGATGTTCAGAAGGTCCAGCGCGAAACCGGCCGCCTGTGCCTCGGTCCAGACGCGGGCAACCTCGTCCAGAACCGGCGCCCACATGGATGCGCGGCGGGTCTGCGACCCAACGTGGAATGACACGCCCACCGGCTTCAGGCCCAGCATCTGCGCACGCGCCATCAGCTCCAGCGCCATTTCCGGCGCACAGCCGAACTTGCGCGACAGCGGCCAGTCGGCTTCGGTCGACAGGACCAGAAGGCGGATATAGACCTGCGCGCCGGGGGCGTTGCGCGAAATCTTGACCAGCTCTTCCTCGGCATCGGCGGCGAACAGTTCGACACCCATCGCGTGGGCCCATGCAATGTCAGAGGCCTTTTTCACGGTGTTGCCAAAGCTGATCTCATGCGGCTGCGCACCGGCGGCAAGGCACATCTCGATCTCGACCCGCGACGCCGCGTCGAAACGCGAACCGGAGGTAACCAGCGTCGACAGGATTTCCGGCGCCGGGTTGGCTTTTACCGCGTAATGGATGCGTGCGCGGCCCAGACCCTGTGCAAGGGCGGCGTACTGACGGGCGACCACTTCGGTGTCGATCACCAGTGTCGGACGGTCAAATTGATGTGCAAGGATATGGCGCTCGGCACGGGACAGGGTTTCGCGGGCAGAAAGCCCGGCGGCAAAAGCGTTCATGGTCATCTCCAGTCAGACCCGGCCATTCCGGTTTCCCGGCGCAGACCGCTCAGTTCCAAGGGAGACGTTACCGTCGCTACTTAACCGCGTGGGTGCATTTGCCCACCTCGCCAGAGGTGCGTGCGTTGGCGTCTATGAGCGGCCATATGGGGCAAGAGTTTGAGTCGATCAAGAAAAAATATCGCCGCGCGGAAATTATTTTCTCAAATGCCCCGCACCGGCCCCGGCACCATCGAAAACCGCCCGTGCTGCCGCCACCCTGGACATGTTGCGTTGCGCAAATCCCACAAGATCGCGCAGGGTTAGCGCCAATTCCTGACCCAGTTCCGTCAGGCTGTATGTCACCGCCACAGGCGGTCCCGGATCGACCTCCCGCGTCAGGTATCCGTCCCGTTCCAGCCCGCGCAGGTTCTCCGTCAGCACCCGCTGCGTGACGTCCCCGATCGACCGTTTCAGCGCGTTGAACCGCTGCGGTTCCTCGGCCAGCGTCAGCACGATCAGGATCTGCCATTTGCCGGTCGCCTTGGACAGCACCTCGCGCACGGGGCAGGGGGCCTGTTTGGTGTCCTGCAGCGCGGCCGGGTCCGCCATGGGGGTTCCTTTCATCATACCTGATATCAAAATAGTGCGTAATTGATCCTTGGTATCAAATGAATACTACATGCCGGCGTCAACGCAACACCTGACTCGAAACGGAGACCGACATGACCCCCAAGGAACTGGTACTGAGCGCCTTTGCGGCCCTCTTCACCGACCATGACCCGCAGCTTGCCGCTGACCTGCTGGCCCCGGACTACATCCAGCACAATCCTGCCGTGCCCACGGGTGCTGCGCCCATCCTCGGCTTCATTCCCGCGCTCAAGGACTCCGGCCTGACGCCGACCACCCACCGCGTGCTGGCAGAGGGTGATCTGGTGGTGATGCACTCAACCTATGAAAACGCCACGCTGTTCGGGGCCGAAACGCTGGTCGGATTTGACGTGTTCCGCGTTCAGGATGGGCGCGTCGTCGAACACTGGGACAACCTTCAGCCGCTTGCCGGTCCCAATCCCTCGGGCCACGGCATGACCGATGGCGCAACAGAGGTCACCGATCTGGACAAGACGGCAGAGAACAAGGCGCTGGTTCAGGACTTCGTACGGACGGTGCTGGTGGGAGGCGATGCTTCCCGGATCACCGATTTCATCTCCACCCAGACCTACATCCAGCACAATCCGCAGATTGGGGACGGTCTGGACGGTCTCGGCACCGCGCTCTCTGCCATGGCCGAACAGGGCGTGACCATGACCTACACGCGCACGCCGCTAGTGGTGGCCGAGGGCAATTTTGTCTTCACCGCTTCCGAAGGGATCCTGGGGCAGACACTGACCGCCTTCTTTGACCTCTTTCGCGTGGATGCGGGCAAGATCGTCGAACATTGGGACGTCATCGCCCCGATCCCGGCGGATTTCGCCCATGAGAACGGCAAGTTCTGATCCGCAGGATCGAAACGGGCAGGGGGGCTTTCACAGCCCCTCTCGCGGCGCTACATGCGGGCCATGCTCGTCGTTGTCGGTCTCATCGTTGCTTTCATCCTGATCGCGGTCTTTTCGAACCGCGCAACGCGCCTCTGCCGCTGGCGCGAACGGCGCTCTGAGCAGGGCAGCACATGGACCTGCATCCATTGCGGCGCGCAGGTCCAAGGCGCAAGGGGCACACCCCCAGACAGCTGCCACAGGCCGTGAAATCGAAGGGATTATCAGGGCTCGAAACAGGCGCATTCGTTAACCGGGGGTAAAACCGCGCCTGTAACCCCTTGATCCTGCATTCCCCCTAAGCTGTCCACGCGTGGACACCCCTCTTGCCAAGCTCCGCCCGACGCGCTTCTCTCGCCCGGTTACCAAGGAGCCAAGCCATGACCACCCCGCCCCCCGACGCCGAAGCCCGCCGCGCCATCCCGCCGGTGATCTGCTACCCTTCTGACACGCTGCCCGCGCCCGACCTGCCCCTCTACCGGGCCGCCCTCGCCACCGCCGAGGTGACAGAGACCTCCTTCGCCCCGCCCCGCGACGCCAACAGCTTCACCGTCCCGGCGGGCCATTTCTTCCGCATCACCTCGGTCGAGGGTCCCCAGGTGGGCGACCTCAACCTCTGGAACGCGGGCGACCTGTCCGAACGCTTCTTCTCGGGCAAGACCCGCGCCCTGCACGGCACCCATGTCACCACCGGCGAACGCCTCTGGTCCAACCTGCCCCACCTGCGCCCCATGGCCACCCTCGTCGAGGACACGCTGGACTGGTACGGGATCGACACGTTCGGTGGCTCCGTCCACGACGTGATCGGCACCCGCTGCGACCCCTACACAGGCAACCTCCTGTCGGGCTCGCAATACCACCACTGCTGCCACTCCAACCTGACCCGCGCCCTCGCCTCGGCTCGAAACCTGCCGCTGGCGGAGGCTGAACCCCATGTACATGATGTCCTGAACGTCTTCATGTGCACGGGCTTCACCCGAGACACCGGCCAGTATTTCATGAAAGCCAGCCCGGTCCGCCCGGGCGACCACCTGACCCTCTTCGCCGAGATCGACCTCCTCGGTGCCCTCAGCGCCTGCCCCGGCGGCAATTGCTCGTCTGAGCACAGCTCCGACACCGCCGCCTGCTATCCGCTCAAGGTCGAGATCCTGAAACCCGCCGCCGACACGTTGCAAGGCTGGTCGAGCCCGCCCCGGAACGGCTATGACCGAAGCCACGGCCTGTAGGCGGGCAGCCTGTCTTCTTTGGTTTGAAAAATACCTTGGAGGAAGTGAGGGGCCAGCCCCTCACTCCTGCCGGTTCCACCCGCGCCTACGCCTCAGCAAAGGCTGCGGAAAGGGCAATCTCGACCATCTCGCCAAAGGACCGTTCCCGGTCTTCCGACGGCAGCGCCTCATGGGTCAGCAAGTGGTCCGACACCGTCAGCACGGCCAGAGACCGAGCGCCGAAACGAGCGGCAAGGGTATAAAGTTCTGCCGCTTCCATCTCGACCGCCAGAACGCCGTGCCGCGTCATCTGCTCATTCAAGTCTGGACGTTCGTCATAGAAAACGTCCGAGGAATAGATCCCGCCCACATGGGGCGATATCCCTTTTCCCCGCGCCGCAGAAACCGCCGCCTCCAACAGTCCGAAATCCGCGCAGGGCGCGTAATTCATCTCGCGGAAAAAGCCGCGTGACGGTGTCGACATCGTCGTCGCCGTCATCGCAATGACGATATCGCGCAGCGCGATCGTTTCTTGCATGGCACCACAGGAACCTATCCGAATGAGTGTCTTTGCGCCGTAGTCACGCATCAACTCATTGGCATAGATCGACAGGCTGGGCATTCCCATGCCCGATCCCTGAATGCTCACCCGGTGGCCATTCCATGTCCCGGTAAAGCCCAGCATCCCGCGCACTTCATTCACGCATGTGGCGTCTTTCAGAAACTGTCTGGCGGCCCATTCCGCGCGCCGGGGGTCACCCGGCATCAGAACGGTTTCAGCGATCTCTCCCGGTTTCGCACCGATATGGATCGACATCTCAGAGGGCCAGATCGTCCAGTGACTTGCCCTCTTCCAGCGCGACGATCACCCAATTCGGCTTGCGTCCCCGACCGGTCCAGGTCTGGCTGGAATCTGCAGGGTTCGCGTATTTCGGCGCGCCCTTGCTGCCCTTTGAGCTGGCGGTCACAACTTCTTCCAGGGAAAATCCAAATTCCTTTGCGGCCTTTTCGGCGGCACGTTTCGCCTCTGCCCGGCGGCGAGTATCGACTGTCTTCAGCGCCTTCTGGGCGTCGGAAATCAGTTGCTGCAACGCCTCGCGTGACATTTCTTCGAGTTGGATATCCATGGCTTTTCTCCCGTTTATTATTGCGCGTGGTTTTCCACCCAAACCAATCAGCTGACAACGCCTTATTTGTGTCACCTGTCCGATTAATAATCAAATAACTTCGAGGATTAACGATTTTCGGATGAGCGGAAATACGCCGCCACAACTCTAAGGGTGTTATCGGCCAAAATTGACGCCTATTAGCGCCAGAGTGAAACAAAAAAATACCCCCGCCAATTCGACGGGGGTGAAATCGGACTCCGGATCATTTTGAAAGGGTGCGGTTTACTCCGCCGCGACAGAGGCCGGGTCGGCAAGGGTCACGATGTCCTGCATGATGGCGTTCAATTCGAAATCCTTGGGGGTATAGACCTGCGCCACGCCCATGGCTTTCAGTCGCCGGGCGTCTTCGTCGGGAATGATGCCGCCGACGATCACCGGCACATGGCCCAGCCCCTCGCGTCGCATCCGCTCCATCAGGTCTTCGACCAGAGGAATATGGCTGCCCGACAGGATCGACAGGCCGACCACATGCGCACCCTCGCGCGCCGCCTCGACAATCTGTTCCGGGGTCAGGCGGATGCCCTCATAGTCGATGTCCATGCCGCAATCCCGCGCACGAAAAGCGATCTGTTCGGCCCCGTTGGAATGACCGTCAAGCCCCGGTTTGCCCACAAGGAAACGCAACCGCTTGCCCAACCGGTCGCTGACGGCGTCCACGGCTGCCCGCAGATCGTCCAGTCCCTCGGTTTTGTTCGAGACAGAACGCGACACGCCGGTGGGTCCGCGATACTCGCCAAAGACGGCGCGCATCTGCGCCGCCCATTCTCCGGTCGTTACCCCGGCCTTGGCGCAGGCGATCGACGCGGGCATGACGTTCTTGCCCCCAGAGGCTGCCGCGCGCAGATCCGCCAGCGCCGCGCGCACCTCGCCGTCGTTTCGATCGTCCCTCCAGGCGTTCAGGCGGTCGATCTGTTCCTGTTCCACTGCCGGATCGACGGTCATGATGCCGCCGTCCTCGTCCATCAGCGGGCTGGGTTCGCCGTGCTGGAACTTGTTGACTCCCACAACCACGGTTTCGCCGCGTTCGATGCGGTTCAGGCGTTCGGCATTGCTGTCGACCAGCCGCCCCTTCATGTATTCGATCGCCTCGACCGCGCCGCCCATGCTGTCGATGGTTGCCAATTCGTGCCGGGCGCCGTCTTTCAGCGCCTCGACCTTAGCGTCCACGGCAGGGTTGCCGTCAAACAGGTCATCGAATTCCAGAAGGTCCGTTTCATAAGCCATGATCTGCTGCATCCGCATCGACCATTGCTGATCCCAGGGACGGGGCAGGCCAAGCGCTTCGTTCCATGCCGGCAATTGCACGGCGCGGGCGCGGGCCTTTTTCGAAAGCGTCACGGCCAGCATCTCGATCAGGATGCGGTAGACGTTGTTCTCGGGCTGCTGCTCGGTCAGGCCAAGAGAGTTCACCTGCACCCCGTAGCGGAAGCGCCGGTACTTGGCATCCTCCACGCCATAGCGCTCGCGGCAGATCTCGTCCCACAGATCGACAAAGGCGCGCATCTTGCACATCTCTGTCACGAACCGGATGCCCGCGTTCACGAAGAAACTGATCCGCCCGACCAGTGTCGGGAAATCCTCGGCAGGGACGCGGGTCTTCAACTCGTCCAGAACCGCAGTGGCCGTGGCCAATGCAAAGGCCAGTTCCTGCTCGGGCGTCGCGCCCGCCTCTTGCAAGTGATAGGAACAGACGTTCATCGGGTTCCACTTGGGCACATTTGTATAGCAGTATTCCGCCACATCGCCGATCAGCTTCAGGCTGGGCTTCGGCGGGCAGATATAGGTGCCGCGCGACAGATATTCCTTGATCAGGTCGTTCTGCACTGTGCCTTGCAGCTTGGACACATCCGCGCCCTGTTCCTCGGCCACCGCGATGTAGAGAGACAAAAGCCAAGGTGCCGTCGCGTTGATGGTCATCGAGGTGTTCATCTGTTCCAGCGGGATCTCATCGAACAGCGCCCGCATGTCGCCAAGATGGCAGACAGGCACACCGACCTTGCCCACCTCGCCGCGCGCCAGGATGTGATCGCTGTCATAACCGGTCTGTGTCGGCAGATCGAAGGCGACCGACAGGCCGGTCTGTCCCTTGGCGAGGTTGCCGCGGTACAGCGCGTTCGACGCCTGCGCCGTGGAATGGCCGGCATAGGTCCGGATCAACCATGGCCGGTCGCGTTCGGGAGTCTTGGGGTCTGTCATCGGGGCCTCCGTCGGCATGAATCGGTCTCGGCAATCTTGTTGCGTTCGGGAATGAATAGGCGAAACATTATGTCGCTGTCAATTCGCCGCGTCGCAGCGCGAGCAGTTGCAGCATAAGCCGGTTGTCAGGGTTGGGAAATCTGCATTCGCCATAATAGGCCTGCAACATTGCCGCTATGTGCGCGGGCGGAGAAAATGCGGGCGAGTGTGCCGCGGGGCGGGCAGATCGCGCAAATTCATGACTTTTTGCGGCAGCAAAGGCGACCGGCCTTGGGACCGGAGGCCTTACGCAAAACGCCGGGGCCACTTGCCGCGCGGCCTCCCCTTTGTAACAGTCGCCGGAATGACAACGCCTGTGACCCTGCCGCTCTGGCTGTTTGCCCTGATCTTCGCCTTTGCGGCCATCAGTTTCGCCACCCACTTCCTGTTTCCGTCCGTCCGGTGGTTTCTGCGGCGACGTTTCGAAAAGGCGGTGGCGCGGCTGAATGAACGGCTTGAACGGCCGATCGAACCCTTTCGCCTGTTGCGCCGCTACGATCTGATCCAGCGGTTGCTATACCATCCGGACGTCACGCAGGCGATTGTCGAACATGCCGCCGAGACCGGTGTCCGGGAAGACGTGGCCTTTGAACAGGCGCGCCGATACGCGCGTGAGATCGTGCCATCCTTTTCTGCTTTCGCCTATTTCGGTCTGGGATTGCGGGGCGCCCGCTGGTTGGCGAATTCGCTCTATCGTGTGCGACTTGGCCATCTTGAGGCCGACGCGCTGGCGGCCATCGACCCTGAGGCCACGGTCGTTTTTGTCATGAACCACAGGTCAAACATGGACTACGTTCTGGTCACGCACCTGGCGGCAAATCGGTCGGCGCTGTCATATGCGGTGGGTGAATGGGCGCGGGTCTGGCCACTGTCGCAATTGATCCGCTCCATGGGGGCCTATTTCATTCGGCGCAAATCGCGAGATGGGCTCTATCGCAAGGTCCTGCGGCGATACGTGCAGATGGCGACAAGCGGCGGCGTCACGCAGGCCATATTTCCCGAGGGCGGTCTGAGCCTCGACGGCGCTCTGGCGCCTGCGAAACTGGGACTGCTGGCCTACATCCTTTCCGATCTGGACTTGTCAGAGCGTGATGTGGTCTTTGTGCCGATCGGGCTGAACTACGATCGCGTATTGGAAGATTCCGTGCTTGTCCGCGCCGGGCAATCGGGCACACGTCGCTTTGACGCCTCTGTTACCCGCGTTGTTCGTGCGGTTCTGCGGCAAGTCTGGCTGCGGCTGACGGGGCGGTTTCATCGCTTTGGCTATGCGGCTGTCAGCTTTGGCAAACCGCTGTCGCTGCGCGATGACAGGGGGCTCGCTGCCGACCCAGAGGGGCTGGCAGAGCAACTCATGTCCCGCATCGCCGAGATCATCCCGATCCTTCCGGTGCCCTTGGTTTCGCACCTTCTGTTACAGGGACCAAAGAGTCGATCCGAGTTGGAGATCGCCTTTTCGGCAGCTCTCAAGTCGCATCCTCACGCACATATCCATCTGCCGCGGAACAATCGTGACTACGCTGTTGAAACCGGACTGCGCAGTCTGACGGAACGCGGCATCGTCGAGGAAAACGACGGCATCTATTCCCTGACCAAGGAAGGTGTGGCCTTTGCCACCTATTATGCGCGCTCCATCTCTCACCTGCTGTGACGCTTGATGCTGCGGTCGCACAGAGTTTTCTGCGACTGCTGGGTTATAAAATTTCAAAACGACGTCGTTAAGTGTTGCAAAGTTGCGCTCGGGGGCATATTCCGGTGTCCAGCCCCGCGATTCTGCGCCGCAGAACCGGTAAAACGTTAACACTGGCTCAACAGGAGGCCGCCATGGCTCTGGACACGCAACCCACCATCGCCCAGTACGATGCGCCGGAAAAAGACCTCTACGAAATCGGTGAAATGCCCCCCATGGGCTATGTGCCCAAGAAGATGTACGCATGGGCCATTCGCCGCGATCGCCACGGCGATCCCGAACAGAGCTTTCAGCAGGAAGTTGTGGATGTCTGGGACATCGACAGCCATGAGGTGCTGGTGCTCGTGATGGCCGCAGGCGTCAATTACAACGGCGTCTGGGCCGGCAAAGGCGTTCCGATTTCGCCTTTTGACGTGCATGGTCAGGACTACCACATCGCCGGATCGGACGCCTCTGGCATCATCTGGAAAGTCGGCGACAAGGTGAAGAACTGGAAGGTGGGGGACGAGGTCGTCATTCACTGTAACCAGGATGACGGCGACGACGAGGAATGCAACGGCGGCGACCCGATGTTCTCTCCCTCGCAGCGGATCTGGGGTTATGAGACGGGCGACGGCTCTTTCTCGCAGTTCACCAAGGTGCAGGCCCAGCAGCTGATGCCACGCCCCAAGCACCTGACATGGGAAGAGGCGGCCTGCTATACGCTGACACTGGCCACCGCCTACCGGATGCTGTTCGGTCACCACCCGCATGAGCTCAAGCCCGGCCAGAACGTGCTTGTCTGGGGCGCGTCCGGCGGTCTGGGGTCTTATGCGATCCAGCTGGCCAACACTGCGGGTGCCAATGCGATCGGTGTGATCTCGGATGAATCCAAGCGCCAGTTCGTCATGGATCAGGGTGCCAAGGGCGTCATCAACCGCAAGGATTTTAACTGCTGGGGGCAATTGCCCACGGTCAACTCGCCCGAATATAACGCGTGGCTGAAAGAGGCGCGCAGGTTCGGCAAGGCGATCTGGGAGATCACCGGCAAGGGCGTGAGCGTCGACATGGTGTTCGAGCATCCCGGCGAGGCGACCTTCCCGGTGTCGACGCTTGTCGTCAAGAAGGGCGGTATCGTGGTGATCTGCGCAGGGACGTCGGGTTTCAACTGCACGTTCGACGTGCGGTACATGTGGATGCACCAGAAGCGCCTGCAGGGCTCGCATTTCGCGAACCTCAAGCAGGCCGCGTCGGCCAACCGCCTGATGTGCGAGCGTCGCCTTGATCCCTGCATGTCCGAGGTCTTTCCCTGGCAGGAAATCCCGGCCGCGCACACCAAGATGATGAACAACGAGCACAAGCCCGGCAACATGTCCGTACTTGTTCAGGCCCCCAAAACCGGGCTGCGCACGCTTGAGGATTGCCTAGACGCCCGCAAGTAAGGTTTTCCCTGGCCGGCACGGCCCATGTAACGCCCGCGAATCGCCCTCTGGCATCGCGGGCGTTCTGCGTTTTTGACCCTGTCGTATTTTCTTCAATGGGTTGCGTTTGCGACCCCTCACTATTTCTGGGGAGGAAGAATGCGTGAATTTCGGCGCGATATGCTGCGTGCTATAGTTGTTTTAATGAAGCGTTAACCATCTATGCACGAGGCTCATCATGGGACATGATTGGATACTGGACGTTCTCACGGACCTGAAAACATTCGCTCGGGCCAATGGCATGCCGTCCTTGGCAACGCAGCTGGATGATGCGTCAATCGTCGCTCAGGCCGAGATTGCGTCCCAGGCCGAGGGGAATGGCATTGGGGTTTTTGTCGGTAAACGCGCCGCGACTGGACGGGCTGATCGAAGGGCTCGAGTCCGCTGAGGGACTCGAAGATCTTCAGGCCCTCATTGAAGATCTGCGAGACAGGTACGGCGTCGATCACATTGTTTATCACTGGGTCAACAGCAATGGCGAACAATATGGCTGCGGGACCTATGACCTCAAATGGGTCAACCACTACATTGAAAAGGGTTATCTCCGACACGATCCGGTGGTGTCTGGTTGTTATCAGCGGTTCCACCCTGTCGATTGGAAGCGGCTCGACTGGTCAAGCAAGGCGGCACGGGCTCTCATGCAGGATGCCATCGCGCACGGGATCGGCAATCAGGGGTTTTCCATTCCCTTGCGTGGCCCCAACGGTCAGTTTGCGCTGTTCACCCTGTCCCACAATTGTTCGGATTCGGAATGGGAGGAATTCACGGAGAGCAGCCGTCGCGATCTGATCCTGATCGCACATTACTTCAACCAAAAGGCGCTGGAATTCGAACCGGGCCGCACGCCCGACCCCGCTCAGCCCTTGTCCCCGCGCGAGATCGAAGCCATGACCCTACTCGCAGTGGGCTACAGCCGGGCCCAGGTGGCAGAGACCCTGTCGATTTCCGAGCATACCTTAAGGGTCTACGTGGAAAGCGCCCGTCACAAACTGGGTGCATTGAACACCACACATGCGGTCGCGCGCGCACTCAGCCGTGGTGTGATCGTGGTGTGAAAACCCGTTAGGGTAAAACGCGCATTTACCATGCGCGCGCCTTGGTTGATTCCCGTTAACTAGTGCAGCGGCACAGTCAGTCCATCGAACATGCACTCCGATGGGAATACGACAATGATCCGCTACGTTTACGGCACCGACCTGCACAAGTTTCCGAAGCTGGCAGAGACCATGTTTCGCGACCGCGCCGACCAGTTCAAGACGCGTCTTGGATGGGAGGTCTCGGTTGATGAACGCGGCTATGAGCGCGACGAATACGACGATGAAAACCCGCTCTACGTGATCTGGGAAAATGCTGACGGCACGCACGGCGGCTCGATGCGTCTGCTTCCGACGCTTGGCAAGACCATGGTGAACGATCATTTCGTGCATCTGACCGATGGCGTGCGCATCCAGTCGCCCGTGATCTGGGAATGCACGCGCTTTTGCCTTGCCCGGGGCGCGACACCGGGCGTGGCAGCCGCGCTGATGCTGGCCGGTGGTGAAGTCATGCAGGAATTCGGCGTGGAACACTATGTCGGCGTATTCGACGCACGGATGGTGCGGATTTATCGCCGGATTGGCTCGTCGCCGGAAGTGTTGGGAAGCCAGGGCGAAGGCCGCGAACGGATCAGCGTCGGCCTGTGGGAATTCAGCAAGGCGGCGCAAGCACATGTGGCCAAGAGCGCGGGCATCACTCCGGAAATGTCCAAGCGGTGGTTCGCGCTGTCATTTGGTCAGATCGTGTCGCCATTGGAACTGGCTGTGGCCTGACGGTCGCGGACAACACACCGCCCTTTTGGCGCGTGCGGGCCGATGCCTGCGCGCGCCTTTTCTATATTGGCAGGTCCCATTTCCACGGAGCGATCTCAATTCATCTTTCCGGGCCGACAGACGCCCAAAGGGTTCTGGTGGCCCCGCTCGCAGCGGGATAGGGTGCGCCGCATGAATGTGCCCGCCCTTGTATTTTCCGACGATCAGGCCGCTGCCTATGACAGCGTGACAGAATTGCTGCGTAGGGCCGGGGTCGACCTTGATGAAGGCGTGTGTCTGCCCGCGCAGGACGGTCCGGGGCAGGTCATGGCGCTGATGGGCAAGGCCGGCAGCGGCAAGACGCTGTTGCTGGCCGAACTGGTCAAGGAACTTGAAGAGCTGGGGCTAGAGACGGTTTCCGGCGACTACGAGAGCCGCCGCGCCCATGAAAAACGAACGCTTGCGGTCCTTGCGCCGACGAACAAGGCGGCCAGCGTCCTGCGGATGCGCGGCGTTCCGGCGACCACGATCCACCGTATCATCTATACCCCGGTCTACGACCCGGAGTATGAGCGCATCGCCGAATGGCTGATGGGCAACGAAGTGGACGCGCCCGAAATCGAAGGCCTCTCGGAAGAGGCGCTGGCCCGTGCGCAGGCCGTGTATGCACAGCACAAGTCCATCCCGGCGGCGCTGGCCGCCGCAGGTCTGAGGGGCAGCGACTTCATCACCGGCTGGAAACGGCGCGAGGAGCCTCTGGACATCGGGTTCGTCGATGAGGCGTCGATGCTGGACGAACGGCAGTTCGAGGATTTGAAGGAGATCTTTCCCAATCTGGTGCTGTTCGGCGACCCGGCGCAGCTGGCCCCGGTGAACCAATCGGGCAAGATGGTCTTCGACGGGCTGAAAGAGAGCCAGAAGAAAGAGTTGAGCCGCATTCACCGCCAAGAGGCGGACAACCCGATTCTCGACCTTGCACATGCTTTGGCCGACCCTTCGATCGGATTCGAGGATTTCGAGCGAATGGTCGAAGAGGCCTCGCGCAAGGATGACCGGGTCGTCTTCGCACAACGGGTCGAGGTGGACCTGATGGCACGCTCTCCGGTTCTGGTCTGGCGCAACGCGACGCGGATCAGGCTGATCAACGCGTTTCGGCAGGTGCACGGCGCGCCCGAGGACAGCCTTTTGCCGGGGGAGCCGCTGATCTGCGACGGTATCGAACTGCCGATGAAACACCGGCGCAAGCGGCTGGACCTTGAGGCCCGCGGGCTGATCAAGGGCGCGCAGGTCATCTACCTTGGGCCGGGCAAAAAGCCCGGGTTCTCACGCCTTCACGTCGTGGGCGCGCTGGAACCGCAGGTATCTGCCGCCTCGATCGTGAAGATCGAAAAGCCGGATGAGGAAGAACCCTTCATTCCCTATGCGGCACGCATGGGGGCGACTTTTTTGCATGGGGCAGCGGTGACGATCCACAAGGCGCAAGGCTCGCAATGGGAAGCGGTGCAAGTCTTTGCGCCGGACCTCTATGCGGCGGCGCGAACGGGGCGGAACGAGGCGGGTCAACCGCTCTGGAAGCGGCTGGCCTATGTGGCGATCACGCGGGCACAATCGCGTCTGTACTGGGTGGTGCGCAACCGGCTGGCGCGGCCGTCGGGTGCGTTGCGGGTGGATGATCTGGCCGCGGCGCCGGCACCTTTGGCGCTGGAAGCGCAGGTGGACGGCGCGACCGGGTAAATCCGTCACGCCAGCTTGACGATATTCTTGCCCGTGTTGCCGCCGGTCAGCATCGCGATAAAGGCGACAGGTGCGTTTTCCAGTCCTTCGGTGATGTCCTCCAGATAGGCAATCTCGCCGGAGGCGACCTTGGGCGCCACCTCTTTCAGGAACTCGGGGAAGCGCGCCCAGTGGTCGAAGATGATGAACCCGTTGACCGAAAGGCGCTTGACGAGGATCGACCGCCAAACCCGCGGCAGGCGGTCCTCGGTGCCATCGGTGCCGCCGTACCACGCGATGGTGCCACAGAGCGGGATGCGCCCGTGGGTGTTCATCAGCGGGATGACCGCCTCCAGCACCTTGCCGCCAACATTTTCCCAGTAGATGTCGATGCCGTCCGGAGCCATGTCCGCCAGCGCGCCGCGCAGGGCGGAGGCCCCGACATAGGCGCGGTGATCAAGGGCCGCGTCGAACCCGAATGTGTCCGTGGCAAGATTGCACTTCTCCTCGCCGCCCGCGATGGCGACCGTGCGCAGCCCCTCCGCCTTGGCCAATTGGCCCACCATTGCGCCGACGGGGCCCGTCGCGGCCGCGACGACCAGCGTTTCGCCCGTCTTGGGACGCCCGTATTCGCGCAACCCGGTCCATGCGGTGAACCCCGGCATCCCCAGCACGCCGAGCGCGGTCGAGGGGGGCAGGCCCGGATCCAGTTTGCGAACCTCGGCAGCGGGCAATACCGCGTGGCTTGCCCAGCCGGTCATACCGGTGACGATGTCACCTTCGGCAAGTCCGGCGACGCGAGAGACCAGCACCCTGCCCACGCCCTGACCCACCATCGTTTCCCCCAAGCCGACCGAAGCGGCATAGCTGCCCGCGTCATCCATCCGGCCGCGCATGTAGGGATCCAGCGAAAGATGCGTGACTTCGATCAGGGCTTCGCCGTCACCCGGTGCCGGAACGGGGCCGGTCTCGAGGGAGAAATCTTCTGGCACGGGCATCCCCTTGGGGCGGCGGGCGAGAGCGATACGGCGCATGTGGCTGGGCATCGAGGGATCCTTGCAGTGTGAATTCGCGAAATTGGGTTGCGCGCGGGGCGCCAACGCGGTCAGTCTAGCGGGACAAATGCGGACGGCAAGGGAGGGCCAGATGCAAGGCATGATGATGAACATGCCGCTGAGAATCATCGAGATTCTCAATTATGCGGCACAGGCCCATCCGGGGGCGGGCATCGTTTCCGTCCGGACCGAAGGTGACATTCACCGCCAGAGCTATGCCCAGACCTACGCCCGTGCGGCGCAACTGGCCCACGGGTTGGCGGCGCTGGGCGTGGAAACCGGCGACCGGGTGGCGACGCTGGCTTGGAACGGCTATCGGCATTTCGAGCTTTATTACGCGGTCTCGGGGATGGGGGCGGTTTGCCACACGATCAACCCGCGGCTGTCGGCAGAGCAAATGCTCTATATCATCAACCATGCCACGGACCGGGTGCTCTGTGTCGACGTGACCTTTATGCCGATTGTCGAAGCACTGGCGCCGCATTTGCCCGATGGCCTGAAGTTGGTCGCCCTGACCGACCGGGCGCATATGCCCGACAGCGCGCTGGAGTGGCTGTGTTACGAAGAGCTGTTGGACGGCCAGCCAGAGATCTATGACTGGCCAATTTTGCCCGAAGATACTGCCTCGGGTCTGTGTTACACCTCTGGCACCACGGGGCATCCAAAAGGCGCGCTCTATTCCCATCGTTCGACGGTTTTGCACGCGCTGTTCCTGACGGTTTCAGTGCCACGCTCACTGCATGTTGGATCGCATATCCTGCCGGTTGTTCCCATGTTTCACGTCAATTCCTGGGGGTTGCCCTATGCGGCGCCGCTGGCGGGGGCTTCGCTGATCATGCCGGGGGGCAAGCTGGATGGGGCTTCGGTTTTCGAATTGATGGAAAACGAGGGCGTGACGGCCGCTTGGGGGGTCCCAACGGTCTGGCTGGGACTGCGGGCCGAGATCGAGGCGCGGGGCGCCATTCCGTCGGCGCTGGATCAGCTTGTGATCGGCGGTTCTGCCGCGCCGCGTCCGATGATCGAGTTCTTTGAAAGCCGGGGCGTGGATGTCTGCCATGCCTGGGGCATGACCGAAATGAGCCCGGTTGGCACCCATGGACAGCTTTCGCCACCGATGCAGGACTGGCCCTTTGAACAACGCATGGCCACCAAGGCCAAACAGGGGCGACGGGTGTTCGGGGTCGAACTGAAAATTTCGGATGAGTCCGGGCAGGCGCTGCCGCAGGATGGCAAGGCCGTGGGCGAATTGTTTGTCCGCGGCAACACGGTGATCTCCGGTTATTTCGAAAATCCCGAAGCATCTGAGGAAACTTTTGATTCCCAAGGGTGGTTCGGAACCGGCGACGTGGCAAGCATCGATCCGCAGGGGTTCTTGTATATTCAGGACCGGGCCAAGGACCTGATCAAATCGGGTGGCGAGTGGATCAGTTCTCTGGATCTGGAAAATATCGCCATCGGGCATCCGAAGGTGGCGAATTGTGCGGTGATCGCCGTGCCGCATCCCAAGTGGGAGGAACGGCCGCTGCTGATTGTTGTGCCGCGCGATGCGGGGGATCCCCCGGTTTTGTCGGATTTCCACGACATGATGCTGGAGCATCTGGCGAAATGGCAATTGCCGGACGCGGTGGAATATGTCGAGGATCTGCCGCTGACGGCGACCGGCAAGGTGTCCAAGCTGACACTGCGCCAGCGGTTTGCGAACTACGCGTTGCCCGATGCTGATTGACCGGTTGCGCGACCTCGCCCCGCAAGAGACCGAATGGGTGGAACTGGACGCGGCGCGGGTCAAGGCCTTTGCTGATGCCACCGATGACTGGCAGTTCATTCATCTGGACGAAGCGCGCGCGGCGGAGACGCCGTTTGGCGGCCGTATCGCGCATGGGTTCCTGACGTTGTCGATGCTGTCGATGATGTCCTACCAGGTGATGACCGGCGTGCCGGGGGTCGCGTCCAGCGTGAACTATGGCTTTGACCGCATTCGCTTTATCTCGCCCGTGCGCGTGGGGCGGCGGGTCCGTGGCCGTTTCGTAGTGGCCGGTGTCGACGAAGGCGACGGTTGGCTTGGCGTGCATTGGGACGTCGAGGTGGAGATCGAAGGCGAAGAGCGGCCAGCGCTTGCAGCCAACTGGATCACGCGGTTGTATTTGGACTGAACGGGGGCAGGCCGCCCGCGCATCGACCGGCGCGGCGCCCACCCACCCACCCGCGCGCGCCGATCGACCCGCGGGCGGCCTTGGCGGAATGGCGCAGATTGGGAGAGAGCATGGATCTTGGAATGACGGAGCGGGTGAAGCCGCTGGTGGCGCAGGTGCGCAGGATGATCGAGGAAGAGATTGCGCCGCTGGATGCAGAGTTTCACGCATTGGTCGGCAGCCATCCTTCGGGCGACCGGTTTCAGCATGTGCCGCGACAGTTGGAGATCCTGAACGGGCTGAAGGCCAAGGCGAAAGAGCGCGGTCTGTGGAATTTCTGGCTGACCGGGTCGGATCGCGGTTATGGGCTGAGCACCGTGGAATATGCCTATCTGGCCGAAGAGATGGGCAAGGTGGGGATCGCCGCCGAGGTGTTCAACTGCAACGCCCCCGACACCGGCAACATGGAGGTGCTGGAGCGCTACGGGGACGACTGGATGAAGGAGCGCTGGCTGGGCCGGTTGCTGGACGGGGACATCCGGTCCGCCTACGTGATGACAGAGCCGGATGTGGCCTCCTCTGACGCGGCGCAACTGGCGTTCGAGGCGCGGCGGGAGGGCGATGACTTTGTCCTGAATGGCGAGAAGTGGTGGATCAGCGGGGCCGGGGATCCGCGCTGCGGATTGTATATCCTGATGGCCTGCACCGATCCCGAGGCGGCGAAACACGCGCGGCACACCATGTTCGTGATGGACCCGGACACGCCGGGAATCGAGGTGCTGCGGCCGATGCAGGTCTTTGGCCATGATGACGCGCCGCACGGGCATATGCACATCCGCTTTACCGACGTGCGGATCCCGGCGCGCAACATCGTTCTGGGAGAAGGGCGCGGCTTCGAAGTGGCGCAGGGGCGGCTGGGACCGGGGCGTATCCACCACTGCATGCGCGCCATCGGTCAGGCGGAAAAGGCGCTGGAGATGATGTGCAAGCGGGGCCTTGGGCGGGAGGCCTTTGGCAAGCGGATCGCCGATCTGGGCGCAAATTACGACATCATCGCCAATGCGCGGATGGAAATCGAGATGGCGCGCCTGCTGTGTCTGAAAGCGGCTTGGATGATGGACACCGCCGGGGTGCGTGCGGCGCAGCCGTGGATTTCCAAGATCAAGGTGGTGGCGCCCTTGATGGCCGGAAAGGTCGTCGACGAGGCGATGCAGTTGCATGGCGCGGGCGGGATCAGTCAGGATTACGACCTTGCAATGATGTGGACGCACATCCGGACGCTGCGGTTTGCCGACGGACCGGATGCCGTTCACCGCCGGCAGGTGGCGCGGGCCGAATTGCGCAAATACGCCAACGAGAAGATCTGAACACGACCGTCGCGGGGCGTATTTTCAAAGAGAAGAAGCAGGGGGGCGGGATGCAGTCGGATGAGCTTGCACGTGTGGCGACGTGGATGAGCGCCCATGTCGAGGGCTTTCAAGGTCCTGTCACGGCGGAGAAATTCGACGTCGGTCAGTCCAACCCGACATATCGGCTGCAAAGCGCGTCTGGTTCTTACGTGTTGCGGCGCAAACCGCCTGGGCAGTTGTTGAAATCCGCTCATGCTGTAGACCGGGAGTTCCGGGTGCAGCGCGCTTTGGCCGGGTCTGCAGTGCCAGTGCCGCGCATGTACGCGCTGTGTGAGGACGAGAGTGTTCTGGGAACGATGTTCTACGTGATGGAACATGTGGCGGGGCGCAACCTGATCGATCCAACCCTGCCGGGTGAGACGCGGGCAGGGCGGGCGGCCATCATGGATGAGATGAACCGGGTTCTGGCGACGATCCATGACGTGGATATTGTGACGGCCGGTCTGAACGATTTTGGTGCACCGGGAAATTACTATGAGCGGCAGCTGGGACGTTGGACGAGCCAGTACCGCGCGTCCGAGACCGAGGCGCAGCCGGACATGGAGGCGCTGGTGTCGTGGTTGGAGGGCGCCTTGCCCGTCGATGACGGGCAGCGCACCTTGGTGCATGGCGATTACCGGATCGACAACCTGCTGTTTGCGGTGGAGGGACCGGCCTGCCTTGCGGTTGTGGACTGGGAGCTGTCGACGCTGGGCCATCCCTATGCAGATCTGGCCGGGGTGTTGATGCAATGGCAGTTGCCGCCGGGGACAGAGGGGCGCGGGCTGGCCGGGGTGGACCGCGCTGCTCTTGGTCTGCCCTCGGATGAGGAATTCGTGTCCGACTATTGCGCGCGGCGCGGAATCGGCGAAATCGAGGGGCTGGGATTTTATGTGGCCTTCGCCTTTTTCCGCATGGCCGCGATCCTGCAAGGGGTCAAGAAGCGCGCCCTTGACGGCAATGCGGCGAACCCGGAAAAGGCCGTGAAGCTGGGCGCTTATGTGCCGCAGTTTGCCAGATTGGGGCTGGAGGCACGACAGCGTTATGGATGAGGCGTTCCGCGAAGACCCCTATGCCTTTGTCCGGCATCTGGGCATGGAAATGGTCGAGTGGCGCGACGGCTACGCCGCATTTGACCTGCCGCTGGAGGCCTTTCTTATGAACCGGCATGGCAATCCGCATGGCGGGGTTCACGCCTCTTTGCTGGACACGGTGATGGGGTATGCGGGGTGCTGGACCGGTGATCCGGAACGTCGCCAGATGGCCCTGACCCTCAGCCTGAACGTGCAATACCTGTCGCGCCCACGCGGGCAGGTGATGAAGGCGGAGGGCTGGAAGACCGGTGGCGGGCGGTCCAGCTTTTTCGCCGAGGCGCAGATCACCGACGAGACCGGCGAATTGATCGCCAAGGGGACGGGCGTCTTCAAATATCGGTCGTGACGCGGCGGGGTGAACCCCGCCCTACGCCAATTGCGCAACCAGTTTCGGCAATTCGTCGTAGGCGGTGAAGCGCGCGGTGTGGGGCAGGGCCTCGACCGGCGATTTGCGATAGCCTTCGGTGAACAGCAGGAAGGGCACCCCGGCGGCCTGCGCGGTTTCCGCGTCGGTTTCGCTGTCTCCTACGTAGAGCGCGCGTGTCGCACCATCGAGGGCCGCGAACAGCATGTTCGGGTTGGGCTTGCGGGTCGGCAGGCTGTCACCGCCGATCACCACTTCGAACAACCCGTCGAGGCCAGTGTCCCGCAGGGCAGAGCGCGTCGCCTCGTAGGGTTTGTTGGTGCACAGGGTCAGGCGGTGACCCGCATCGCGCAGCGCGATCAGCGTCTCGCGTGCCTGCGGATAGACAGAGGCCGGATCGCTGGGCGTGTTGACGTAGTGAAACATCGTGCGCCGGGTCAGCTCCGCGTGGTGGGACTGCGGCGCGCCGATATGGTCCAGCACCTGTTGCAGCAGGATCGGCAGGCCGCGCCCGACAAAGCCCTGGACCGTTTCACGGTCCAGTGTCGGCAGAGCCATTTCCTCCAGCGCGGCGCAGACCCCGTGATGGATATGCGGCACACTGTCGATCAGCGTGCCGTCCAGATCAAAGGCGATTGTCAGGCTCATGCCGCGACGGTGGTCACGGCGGTGCGGATCGCGCGGATGTTGTCGCCGTAGGGGGCCGGGTTGGCGACCGAGCCGCCCTTGAACACGGCAGAGCCCGCCACCAACACGTCGGCGCCCGCGTTCACGACCAGAGGCGCGGTTTCCGGTGTGACGCCACCGTCGATCTCGATATGCACCGGGCGGTCACCGATCATGGCGCGCAACTGGCGGACCTTGGCGGTCATGTCGATGAACTTCTGCCCACCAAATCCGGGGTTCACCGTCATCACGCAGATCAGGTCGGTCAGGTCCAGCAGATCTTGGACCGCCTGCGCCGGGGTGCCCGGGTTCAGCGCCACACCTGCCTTCATGCCTGCGCCGCGGATGGCCTGCAGGGTGCGGTGGATATGGGGGCCGGCCTCTACATGGGCGGTCAGGATGTCCGCGCCCGCATCGGCGAAGGCATCGATATAGGGATCGACCGGCGCAATCATCAGGTGCACGTCCATCACCGTCTTGACGTGTTTGCGAAAGGCTTTGACGGCGGGCGGGCCGAAGGTGAGGTTGGGCACGAAATGCCCGTCCATCACGTCGACGTGGATCCAGTCGGCGCCCTGTGCCTCGACCGCCTCGATCTCGCGCCCGAAGTCGGCGAAATCGGCGGAGAGGATCGAAGGGGCGATTTTCACGCTGCGGTCAAAGCTCATGGCAGATCTCCTTTTGGCGGTTCCTTAGTACCCGGCGGCGCGGTCCACAAGATGATGCAATGTCTCGCCTGCCTCGCCGCGGCGGATGTTAGCGGCGATGACTTTGGCGGCGGTTTCGGGCCGGGTGGTGGATGCGATGTGCGGCGTGATCGTTACGTTGGGATGCGCCCAGAACGCATGATCCTGCGGCAAGGGTTCGGTGCGAAAGACGTCCAGCGTGGCATGGCCGGTCTGGCCGCTGTCCAGCGCCGCCAGCAATGCGTCGTCGTCGATCAGAGGGCCGCGCCCGGGGTTCAGGATCACGGCGCCTCTGGCTGGCAGTGCCAGCGTGTCCGCGTTCAGCAGATTAAGCGTGGCCGATGTGTCCGGCAGCAGCAGGATCACGATCTGCGCGCCGGACAAAGCCTTGCGCAGCCCGTCCTCGCCGGACAGGCAGGTAACGCCCGGCAGGTCTTTTTGCGACCGGCTCCACCCGGTGACGGGAAAGCCAAGCGCGGTCAACGCCTTGGCGCAGGCCTGCCCAAGCGCACCAAGGCCAAGGATCGTGACCGGGCGGTCAACCGACAGGGGCGGTGGCGTTGGATCCCATTCCTGCGTCGGGTTCACGATGTGCCGATCCATGCCAAGGTGATGGCGCAGCGTGTGGCCGGTGACCCATTCGACCATGCCCTGTGTCAGGCCATCCTCATCGACCATCCGGGTCAGTGGCACCTTCAGTGTCTCATTCCCGATGATCCCCTCGACCCCCGCCCAGAGATTCATGACCGCCTTCAGACGTGTGAAGGGGGTGAAATCCTGCACGTCGGAATTGGGCGCATAGACGATGTAATCGACGCTTTCGGGCGGCAGTTCAGTGCCCAGTTCATACGACAGACCGGCCGTGTCGAGCGCGGCGCGCAGCGGCGTCTCATATTCGTCCCAGCGTTCGGTTTGGGCGGCAAAGAGGATGTTCGGCATGGGCTGGTCCTTTCGGTGTCGGGAGCAGCTTTAGTCGGATTCGAGGCGGGGGTGAAAGGGGGGGTTACCGAGGTCTGTGAATATGGGCGCTCTGCACCAGACCAAAGGCCAGCAGCAGCACCAGCATGGCAGAGCCGCCGTAACTCACCATAGGCAGCGGCACGCCCACAACCGGGGCAAGGCCCATGACCATCGACATGTTGACCGCGAAGAACAGGAAGAACGTCAGGCCGACACCAAGGATCAGCAGCGACGAAAACCGGTCACGGTTTTGCAGCGCCGCAAAGATGCAGAACAGCAGGATCAGCACGTAAAGGCCCAGCAGGGACACCCCGCCGACAAAGCCGAATTCCTCTGCCAGCGTGTTGAAGATGAAGTCCGTGTGCTTTTCCGGCAGGAAGTTCAGCCGCGACTGCGTGCCCTGCATGAACCCGCGCCCGGTCCAGCCACCGGAGCCCATGGCGATCTTGGCCTGCGTGATGTGATACCCCGCGCCCAATGGATCCGAAGAGGGGTCAAGAAAGGTATCGATGCGGCGGAACTGGTAATCCGCCAGCAATTGCCAATCGGTCCCGCGCGACTGGAACACGGCCCAGATGCCGCCAATGCCCGCGCCGATCACGGTGGCGAAATAAAGCCAGTGGACCCCGGCAAGGAACATCACCAACCCACCCGCCGTCATCAACAGGATCGCAGTGCCAAGGTCCGGCTGCATCAGCACAAGACCGGTGGGCAACAGGATGATTAGTATGGGCACCAGTACCCACAGCGGGCGCGACGTCTTGTTCAGCGGCAGGCGGTCGTAATAGGCGGCCAGCAGCATGACGAGGGCGATCTTCATCACCTCCGACGGCTGCAGACGCATGAACCCAAGGTCGATCCAGCGCTGCGCGCCCATGCCGACCGTGCCAAAAAATTCGACCATCACCAGCAGCGCCAGAGAGCCGGCATAGGCAAGCAGCGCCATGTTTCGCCAGAAATAGATCGGTACGAGGGCGACGACGAACATCACCGCCATGCCAAGGCCAAAGCGCTTGATCTGGGGCTCCGCCCAAGGGCTGAACGATCCGCCCGCCACCGAATAGAGCATCAGAAAACCGACACCGGCAACCGCGGTCAGCAGCACGACCAGCGGCCAGTTGAAGTGCAGGATCTTGCGCCAGCCGGTGGGGACCGTTTTGACGTTGTACTCAAGATAGGTCACGCGCTGTCGCTCCCCTCGCGGCGCTCGGCGCGTTCGCGG
This sequence comes from Antarctobacter jejuensis, assembly GCF_052266595.1. NCBI lineage: Bacteria > Pseudomonadati > Pseudomonadota > Alphaproteobacteria > Rhodobacterales > Roseobacteraceae > Antarctobacter > Antarctobacter jejuensis. The sequence goes on from NZ_JBQQXJ010000009.1 coordinate 108,270, forward strand.
GCCAGCCGTTCCTGCTGTGCCTTGATGCGGCGGCGGTCGGAGCTGGGATAGGCCTCCAGCGGCGGATCGCCGCCATAGAGCGCCTGCAGGGTCACGTCACGGGCAATGGGGGCTGCGGCCGTGCTGCCGCCACCGCCGTGTTCGACCACCACCGAAACCGCGATCTGCGGCGCGTCATACGGCGCGAAGTTCACGAACAAGGCGTGGTCACGACGCTCCCACGGCAGGTCATCGTTCGATGTGACGCCGCGGGCGCGTTCCGCCGTCGTGATGTTGCGGACCTGGCTGGTGCCGGTCTTGCCCGCCATGCGCAGATTTGCCTCGGCGATGCGGGTCCGGAAGGCGGTGCCGTGACGGTGGTTGGAAACCGCGTACATCGCGCGCCGTACGTTCAGCAGGTGGTTCGGGTTCAGCCCCATCGAGCCGTCGTTGCGGACCGCAGTTTCGACGCCGTCGACGCTCCGGACAAGTCTCGGAGAGACAATGTTGCCCGTCGCCAGACGCGCCGACATGACGGCAAGCTGCAACGGTGAGGCCAGAACGAACCCCTGACCGATGGACGAGTTGACCGAGTCGCCGATCACCCATTCCGCCCCGCGTTCGCGCAGTTTCCACGATTTGTCCGGGATCAGACCGCTGGTCACGGCGGACATCGGGATGTCATGCGCCTGACCGAGGCCGAACCGACGGGCCATCTGGGCGATGCGTTCGATCCCGACTTTCAGCGCCAGTTCGTAATAATAGACGTCACAGCTTTCACGCAGACTGGCCTCAAGGTTCATGTGGCCGTGGCCAACCCGTTTCCAGCAGTGGAACTTGCGCCCGCCAACCTCAAGATGGCCGGGGCACCAGAACGTGTCCTCGGGCGACATGATGCCGGCATCCATCGCGGCCAGCGCGGTGATCATCTTGAAGGTCGAGCCCGGCGGATAGGCGTCCTGCACGGTCTTCGACGCCAGCGGGCGGTGATCGTTTTCCCGCAACACACCGTAATCCGCGACGGAAATGCCGCGCACGAACTTGTTGGGATCGTAGGAAGGGGCCGAGGCGATGGCCAGCAGATCGCCGTTGTTCACGTCCATGACCACGACAGAGGCGCTTTCCTGTCCCAGACGCGCCTGAACATATTCCTGCAGGGCCGTGTCGACGGTCAGTTGCAGATCGGCACCGGCCTCGCCTTCGCGGCGGTCAAGCTCCCGCATGACGCGGCCGACGGCGTTGACCTCGACCCGCTTGGCCCCGGCATTGCCGCGCAGGACGGATTCGTACTTGGCCTCGACGCCGACCTTGCCAATCTGGAAACGCGGGATGCGCAGAACCGGCGGCGGGTCCTCGTATCGGGCCAGATCACGCTCCGATACCGGGCCGACATAGCCGGCGACATGCGCGAACAATTCGCGGTTGGGATAGAACCGCGACAGGCCGACCTCGGTGGTTACGCCGGGCAGGGCCGGGGCGTTCACGGCGACGCGGCTGAATTCATCCCATGACACACGGTCGGCGACGGTGACCGGAAAGAAGGGGGCTGTGCGCTCCATCTCTGTCAGGGCGCGGTTCAGGTCATCCTCGTCCAGTTCGATCAACTGGCCAAGGCGCTGGATCACTTGACCCACATCGCCCGCATCCTCACGAGTGATGGTGACGCGGTAGGTCTGTTCGTTTTCGGCGATGATCCGGCCTTCGCGGTCGAAAATCCGGCCGCGCGATGGCGGGATCAGCCGGATGTTGATGCGGTTTTCTTCGGCCAGCAGGCGAAACTCATCGGCCTGATCCACCTGCATGTGCCGCATGCGCAGCGCGAGCAGCCCGGCAAAGCCGATCTGCACCCCGCCCAGAATCAATCCCCGACGCGAAATTCGGCGGGCGGATTCGGCGGTCTCTCTGGGGCTGCGTCTCATAGTGGGCGTCCCGTGTGATCATATTCGCCGGGCGCGCTGCGGCGCACGCCGAGGACAAGATAGGAAAGCGCGGCCACCAGCGGGTAGGCCGCGACCGTCATACCATATTGCATCACCCATAATGAAAGCATTCCGGGGGTCACGATCAAGATTCCGAGAACGATTCTGTAGATCAGCGTGATGAACAACAGCGCACTGGCCGCCGTCAGCCATTCGGCAAAAAACGTGTTTTCGCGGACCTGTCGGCCGCGCGCCTTCAGCCATTCTGAGGCCAGAAGCACCAACAGCGCCCAGAGCCCGGGTGGACGCTGAAACAGCAAGTCGGCCAACAGCATGACCACGGCGACCGATATCATCGGCACGTAGTCCGGCCGCCGCAGGCACCAGACAAAGGTCAGGACCGTCAGCAAGTCCGGGCCAGCCATGCTGCGTGGAGTCATCTGCAGCGGCAGCAGGTGGAAAAAGGCGATCACCAGGGCCAGGCCGAAATAGGTTGCCCGCATTGCCCAGAGCCGGCGCGGGCTGTTCTCAGCCATCTCCCGGCGCCTCTGTCGGAGCTGGCGGGTCGCCCGCGTCGGGCAGGGCGTCGGGCAGGATCAGGCTAGAGGGGGCGTCGACCGCCCGAGATCCGTGATCGCGCAGCACGCGCAGGAATTCCAGCCGTTCGTAATCCGCCGCAAGACGGACGCGCAACCGCCCGCCCGGATCCTCCGCCACCTGTCCGATCAGAAGTCCGGGGGGGAAAACCTCGCCATCGCCGGTGGTGACGATGCGGTCCCCGGGGCGGACAAGGCCCGGGTTTTCCAGAAAGTCGATGGGCGGGGCAGAGGTGTTGTCGCCCGCGATCAGCGCCAGTTGGCCCGAGGGCTGGATTTCTGCCGGGATCCGGCTGGTGGCGTCCGTGATCAGGATCACGCGGCTGGTGTTGGCGCCCACGCCGGAAATCCTCCCGACCAGACCGATACCGTCCATTGTCGCCCAACCGTCGACAATTCCGTCCCGGCTGCCCACATTGATCAGGACCGACTGGCGGAACGGGCTGCCGCTGTCGGCCAGAACGACGGCGGTGATATAGGTCAGGCGCGGGTCGAGGCGGACATTGTTCAGATCGCGCAGGCGGGCGTTTTCCTGTTCGAGCTGCAGCGCCGCCTCTTCCCAGGCGGTCATCTTGCGCAATTCGCGGCGCAATTCCTCGTTCTGTTCATAGAGGCGCTGATAGCTCTGGAAATCGCGCAGCAGGCGGACGGAGGCGGTGACGGGTGCCATCGCCCAGTCCATGCGCGGGACCACCGCATCGATCACCTGCGCGCGAAAGCGTTCCACGCGGGGGCTGTCGATGCGCCACAGCAGGAAGATGCCCGACAGAACAAGCACCAGCACGACAAGCAACAGCCGCTTCAGCGGGCCGGTGAAGTCATCGGATGCATTGCGGTCGCTGGCCAAGGGTTCCTCGCGTCACACTGGCTGGATGATACCGTGGGCCGGGTGTCTGGTCGAGCGGGCGAATGCCCGCTCTGCCGTCAGCTGTCGTAATCGATCGCGTGGCGCAGCTGTTTTTCGTATTCCAGCGCCTTGCCGGTGCCAAGCGCCACGCAGTTCAGCGACTCGTCGGCGATAGAAACGGCCAGACCGGTCTGCTCGCGCAGGGCAAGGTCCAGATCGCCCAGAAGGGCGCCACCGCCGGTCAGCATGACGCCACGGTCGACTATGTCCGCGGCGAGATCCGGGGGCGTCGCCTCGAGCGCGGTCATCACCGCCTCGCAGATCTGCTGCACCGGTTCTGCCAATGCTTCGGCGACTTGGGCCTGGCTGATCTCGGTCTCCTTGGGCACGCCGTTCAGCAGGTCGCGGCCACGGATCTGCATCGAAGAGCCGCGCCCGTCGTCGGGCATGCGCGCCGTACCGATGGAGGTCTTGATGCGTTCGGCAGTGGATTCGCCCACCAGCAGGTTCTGCTGGCGGCGGAGGTAGTTGATGATGGCCTCATCCATCCGGTCGCCGCCGACGCGGATCGAACGGGCGTAGACGATGTCGCCCAGCGACAGCACCGCGACTTCGGTCGTACCGCCGCCGATGTCCACGACCATGTTGCCGGTCGGGTCGGTGATCGGCATGCCGGCCCCGATGGCGGCCGCGATCGGCTCTGCGATCAGGCCCGCCTTACGCGCGCCCGCGCTCAGCACGGACTGGCGGATCGCCCGCTTTTCGACCGGGGTCGCGCCATGCGGCACGCAGACGATGATCTTCGGCTTCGAAAAGGTCGAGCGGCGGTGAACCTTGCGGATGAATTCCTTGATCATCGCCTCGGCGGTATCGAAATCCGCGATCACGCCTTCGCGCATCGGGCGGATCGCCTCGATGCTGCCGGGGGTGCGGCCCAGCATCAGCTTGGCGTCCTCACCCACGGCCAGAACCTTTTTCTGGCCGTCCTTGATATGATAGGCGACGACGGAAGGCTCGGAGAGAACGACACCTTTGCCTTTAACGTAGACCAGCGTGTTCGCCGTCCCCAGGTCGATAGCCATGTCCGAAGAGAACAGGCCGAGGATGCCATCCATGCCAAACATTTTTCTTGCCCCATTGCCTCAAAGGCCCGCGACTCCCCAGAGTCCGGACCTGCGTCTGTATAGGCCTGCGCCATGGGATGGTGAAGGGGGGGCAGAGGGCAAATCAGCGGGGAATCGCCGCAGTGCCTGTGGACAAGACAGAGCGCCTTTCGTTGAGGCGGCGGTTTGCCCCAATGGCTTCTGGCAGAACGCCCCGGGCCTGCCTTGTAAGGACGACCTGCAGACCCGGCAAATTCGCGGAGGGACCAGAGTCCTGCGGGACCGCACGTCGAACCCGCCGTGCCCTGACGGGGATACCTTCGATCAGCCCGCCGATCCGGTTGAAATGGTCAAGGAGGGCCAGCCGATGCCAGACCGGACGCACGAAACGACAGGCGGCGTCCTCGTCTCTCGGCGCGGTCCCCGAAGACCGGTCAGCGTCACCGTGCCCGGAACCTGCGCAAACGTCGTGGAGTCCACCGCTTCAACCCTCGCATGTACAGGGTGAGATCGAATCCCGGAAAGACATTGGCTGTGCCAGAAAATTTGAGAGAAACAACCGGGTAAGAAAGGTTTGACAGGTGTCCAAGGGCATGCGGTGATTGCCGAATATGCAATTGAAAGAAAGGTCTTGTTATGGTGCGTTTCGTTTCGATGATCCTGGCTTGCCTCATAGCTGGGCAGGCCGTGGCGGATTCCTGCTGGAATCACAACGGCTCGGTCATGCGCCTGACGGCGCAGGGCAACAGTCGCTGGCTGTGGTATGAAACCACGCCGCATGCCTGGCAGTATCCTGCAGGTGTGACGCCCGGCACGCTTTTGTTCAACGGTGTCAAGAATGGCGAATGGTACAGTGGCACCGCCCGCCGCTTTTCCAAGGCCTGTCCCGGCACGCCACTGGAATATCATGTCGAAGGGCCGGTGCTGCAAAATCCGCTGCGTGTGCAGATCACCGGCCAATACCAGGTGCACAACAATTGCCAGGCCACCGGCCAATGGAAGCAGGACACGCTGGTCTTTACCTACATGTACAACTGCTGAGACGGTCAGTAGGCCCCTGTTGGAGGGGCGTATTTTCAAAGAGAAGAAGCCGCAGCGGCGTTCTGCGGCTTCTTTCGTGCCGCCCGGAAGGCGCGCGCGTCGTTTTCCCCACATGACCTGTCGGGCGCGCGCGGCGCGGTGCCGTGCGGCGCGTTATTGAGAGGCAATTCAACCGGAGAGTCGTGTCATGAAAACCCATGTCAAAGCTTTGGTCGTCGGCGGTGGCGCCGTCGGCACCTCGATTGCCTATCATCTGGCCAAGGCGGGCTGGGACGATGTGATGCTGCTGGAGCGGGACGAGCTGACATCGGGCTCCACATGGCACGCGGCCGGTTTGCTGCCCTATTTCAACATGTCCTTCGCCACGACCCATATCCACGACTATTCGATCAAGTATTACAAGACGCTGGAAGAAGAGACCGGGTTGAACGCGGGCTTTTCGGTCGTCGGCAACCTGCGCATGGCCCAGACGCAGGAGCGTATGGACGAATACATGCTTTACGCGTCCACCGCCGAAACCTGCGGCGTGCCCTACGAATGGCTGTCGCCCGCGCAGATCAAGGAGCGGTGGCCGCTGGTCCGGACAGAGGACCTGAAAGGCGCGATCTACCACCCGACCGACGGCTACATCAATCCGGCCGACGTGACGATGGCCATGGCCAAGGGCGCGCGCCAGCGGGGCGTTCTGATCGAACGCAAGTGGCAGGTGGACGGCTACGAATGGACCGGCTCCGAATGGCGCGTCACCGTGACCAAGATGGTCGAGAAGGGCGGCAACCTCGTACCGTCTGACGAACAGACCGTCATCACCGCCGAACATGTCGTCACCGCCACCGGCAACCACGCGCAGCGCACCGCGCAGCTTCTGGGCATCAAGATCCCGGCCATCCCGGTCGAGCATCAGTATATCGTGACCGAACCGGACCCCGCCCTGGTGGAGTATCGCAAGACGCACGGCGAGCACCCGGTTCTGCGGGATGCGGATGCCAAGTGGTACGTGCGTGAGGAACGCGGCGGCTGGATCCTTGGCCCCTATGAACGCAACGCGCCCGCGCGGTTTGCCTATGGTGTGCCGGACAGCTTCCGCGCCGATCTCTTCCCGCTGGATCTGGAGCGGATCGAAGAGGAATACATGTCCATGATCCACCGGATTCCGTCCTCGGAAACCGTGGGTCTGAAGGACGATTTCAATGGCCCCATCTGTTATACGCCCGATGGCAACCCGCTGCTTGGCCCCGCACCGGGCCTGCGTAACATGTGGCTGGCCGAAGGGTTCTCTTTCGGGATCACCGCCGCCGGCGGCACCGGCTATTACCTCGCGCAGCTGATGGTGGAGGGCGAGGCCGAGATCGACATGGCGAGCCTCGACCCCAAGCGCTACGGCAGCTGGATGACGACCGAATACGCTGTGGCCAAGAACGAAGAGGCCTATGAGCACGTCTACATCCTGCACCACCCGGATGAGGAACGCCCCGCCGCCCGTCCGCTGCGCACCGCACCCGCCTATGACCGGCAAAAGGCGCTGGGCGCGCAGTTCGGCTGCGTGAATGGCTGGGAGCGGCCCAACTACTACGGCCCGCTGGATGCTGGTCCGGATTTCGACCACGACGCGCGCAGCTTCCGCCGTGGCGGTTGGTGGCAGCATGCGGTGGATGAGGCCAAGGCCATCCGCGAAGGCGTCGGCCTGATCGACGCCACCGCATTCACCAAGCATATCGTCGAAGGGCCGGGGGCGACGCAGTTCCTGGACTGGTTCACCTGCAACAAGCTGCCCAAGGTCGGCCGCATCAACCTGACCTACGCTCTGACCAGCCACGGAACCACGCGCACCGAATACACCATCGTGCGTCTGGCCGAGGACAGATACTACCTTGTCTCCGCGGGCGCCTGGACAGCCTACGACAGCGATTTCCTGATGAAGGCGATCGAGGACAAGCGAGACGAATTCGGCTGGATCTCTTGCCACGATGTCACCACGCAGTGGGGTGTCTTTGCCATTGCGGGTCCCAAGTCGCGCGATGTGCTGAAGGAGATCGTCAAGGATGCTGACCCGGACACCGTTCTGAGCAACAAGCGCTTCCCCTGGCTGACGATGCGCAACATCGAACTGGGCATGGTGCCGGTCATGGCGATCCGCGTGGCCTATACCGGCGAGCTTGGCTGGGAACTGCATCACCCCGTCGAGATGCAGAACAACCTGTGGGACCAACTGGTGACAGCAGGCGAAAAGCACGGGATGAAGCTGGTCGGCGCACGGGCGCAGAACTGGCTGCGGCAAGAAAAATCCTACCGCGCCTTCGGCAACGAGTTGGGCCGCGACGCGACCCCGCTGGAGGCTGACCTGCCGCGCTTTGTCGACCTGTCCAAGGATTTCCACGGCAAGGCAAAGCTGGAAGAGACCGGCATCCGCTCCAAATGCGTCACCCTGCTGATCGACGGCCCGTCCGATGCGGACCCCTGGGGGCGTGAGGCGCTCTATGCCGCGGACGGCACCCGCGTGGGGCGCCTGACCTCGGGCGGTTATTCCGTCCACTTCGGCAAGAGCATCGGCATGGGCTACGTCAAACCGGAACACGCGGTCGAAGGCACGGTGCTGAAGGTCAAGATGCTGGACCAGCTTTGGGACGCGACCGTCACCTGCGATAGTCCCTATGACCCGAAGAACGAGGTCATCCGCAAGGATAGGTGAGCCCCGGTCCGCTTAGCGGCAAACCCTCCGGTGGAGGGTTTGAGGGGCGAACGGGCAGAGCCCCGGAAAGGCCCCGGTCCGCTTAGCAGCAAACCCTCCCGCCACCTTGCCACAGGCGCAAGGCCGGATATGTTGTCAGGAAACAGGGCGCAAACAGCGCCCTTTTTCACGGAAAGGAGCGGACATGGGACTGAACGTCTATCTCTCGGGCGAGATTCACACCGACTGGCGCGAACAGATCATCGAGGGTGCGCAGGGGCTGGACATCACATTCAACGCGCCGGTGACGGACCATGCGGCCAGCGACGATTGCGGCGTGGCGATCCTGGGCGAAGAGCCGAACAAATACTGGCACGACCACAAGGGCGCGATGGTCAACGCGATCCGCACCCGCAAGGGGATTGCCGACGCGGATGTTGTCGTCGTGCGCTTTGGCGAGAAATACAAGCAGTGGAATGCCGCCTTTGATGCGGGCTATGCCAGCGCACTGGGCAAATCGCTGATCATCCTTCAGCAGCCGGAACATGACCACGCGCTGAAAGAGGTGGATGCGGCGGCCCTTGCCGTGGCGCGCACGCCGCAGGAGGTGGTGCAGATCATGCGCTACGTGTTGACCGGCTCGCTGCCGGGTTGAACCGTGTCAGTGGTCAGCGCAGGTACTTGGCGCTGGCCCAGCCCTCTTTGCCGTTCCCTAGATCGGCGTTCCACCAGACGATATCGTTGTTGAAACAGGCGTTGATCGTGTCGATGATCTTCTGCCGCTCGTCCGCTGGCAATTTCGCTGCTTCGGCCCAGCCGGTGCAGGCGTCAAAGCAAACGCTGCGCTCTTCCTCTGTCCCGATCAGCTTGCCGGAGCTTTTGCCGCGCCAGAGGCGGCTGTAGTTATAGGCTTTGCCGACCTGTTTTGAGGCTGCGTCGGGGCTTTCGTGCAGGAACACGTGTCCTTGGGGCGCAACCACGCCGATCATATGATCCTCGGCCGCGCCGCAGGACAGGCCCGCAGGCGGCATCAGGGCCTTTTCGATCTCGTCGGCCTCAGCCTCGATCCGGCGCGCCATCTCCGGCAGGTCGCGCAGGGGCGTTTCGGACGGGAAGATGGTGATCGTGTCGTAAAATTCCATCACCGGTGTCACGTCCTGCGGGCCGCAGTATTCGAAGAAAGACGTACCGAGGACAGAATCCCCGCCGCAGGCGCCCACTGTCATCACCCTTGCGCCGTTCGGGCCGTCATAGGTGTCCATGTCGATCTGGCAGTAGCGCTCTCCCATGCGTCCATCGGCATGAAAGAACGCGTCGCGCCCCGACACACTGTAGATGGGCGTATAGATTTCCACGGGCTCGCCCGCGCGCAATGAGCCCTGCGCGTATCGCGTTGTCAGCCGCAGCAGCGTGTCGGTGTCGGCATTGCGCACCGGGGTCGGCGCGCCGCCCACGTGCCAGTTCGAGAGGTTGTCGCAGGCGTTCAGCGCCTCGCGCGCACTGGTGCGTTCCGGCGCATCGTAGCCAAAGACGGTAATGTCCCATCGTCCGGCTTTGTCCACCGTGTCGATGTAAAAGAAATCCTGCCCCTTGTGTTCCAGCAGCGCTTCGACAAGGTCGGCCTTCATGGCTGGTGCGCCCTCGGCGGGCTTCCAGCGGTTTGCCATGCGCATGAATTCCAGCGACGACAGGATGGCCAGATCAAAGCTCTGCTGGATGTCCGCGCGGCTGTAGGACCTGTCCGGTGCCTCGAACGAGGGGCGGTGGAATCCCAGCGTGCCGTTCACATGCAGCCGCCGCGAAAATTCCATCAGCACCCGGTTGTCACCGATATCCGTGGTCAGTTCGCCCCCGTCGATCGCCCCCAGCATGAAGATGATGGAACAGGCAGACAGGCATTCCGCGCCGTCGTCGATCACCGTGCCGATGCGGTTTTCCTCGACAAAGGCCGCGATCTTGGTTCCTTCCAGCAGCGACCCGCCCGGACTGTCCAGACAGACCGCAAGGTTGCGCGCAAACTCCGCCCGGGCTTTCCATTCGGGCAGCGCCGCGACGAATTTCTGCGAGTCCCCCTCGACGATCTGCCCGGAAAGACGGGCAAGGCAATAAGGCGATTCGACCGATTCCAGCGTGGCGGCATGCGCCGCAGGGGCCAAAAGAGTGATCACCAAAAGGACAATGGCGCGGATCATTCCAATCCTTTCAATTGCTTGCTCGGCGGGCAGGCTAATTCGCAATGCCAATGCGGACAAGCCCGGCCATGCGGCGCGGCCAGGCCGAAGTTGACGTGAAGAGCGGTGGGGGGAAAGCAGAGGTCCTTTTTCCCGGTGCCAGAGGCAATTCTTTGTGCGATTGCCGTTTCACACAACGAATGGGACGGGCAGGAGCGCCCGGAATCACGAGGGGACAAACCATGATTCAGGAATTCAAGGACTTCATCGCTAAAGGCAATGTCATGGACATGGCCGTTGGTATCATCATCGGCGCGGCCTTCACCGCGATCGTTGCATCGCTGGTGGGCGACATCATCAACCCGATCATCGCGCTGTTCACCGGCGGGATCGATTTCTCGGGCTGGTTCTACTCTTTCGACGGCAATGAGTACGCCTCTCTCGACGCCGCGACCGAAGCCGGCGCACCGGTCTTTGCCATCGGCAAGTTCGTCATGGCGATCATCAACTTCCTGATCATCGCCTTTGTCGTCTTCCTGCTGGTCAAGATGGTGAACCGCGTCAAGGACGCCGCCGAGAAGAAGGAAGAAGCGGTCGAAGAAGCGCCCAAGGGCCCGACCGAGCTGGAAGTCCTGCTGGAAATCCGCGACTCGCTGAAGCGCTGAACATCGCACCGGTTGCGCAGGAGCGGGGGCTTGGCTATCAGGCCCCCGCAAACGCGTCCGGGAGCGCCCCATGCCTAGAGCCGTCAGAATTGCACTGGGCAGTATCGCCATCGGCCTTATCGTGCTGGCGATCAAGACACTGGCCTGGTGGCTGACCGGGTCGGTGGCGCTGCTTTCCGATGCTCTGGAAAGCATCGTCAACGTGGCGACCGCCGTTGCGGCCTTTGTCGCCGTTCGCATCGCGGCCCAACCGGCCGATGCGGACCATCCTTTCGGACATCACAAGGCGGAATACTTCAGCGCGGTCATGGAAGGCGTGCTGATCGTCGTCGCCGCCGTCTTTATCCTGAACGAAGCCTGGAGCGCATGGAACGCCCCCGTGGCGATCGATGCGCCGTGGACAGGTCTGGCGCTTGTGGCGCTGGCCAGCGGGATCAACGCCGTCTGGGCGTTTCTGTTGATCCGCGAAGGGCGACGCCTGCGCTCACCGGCGCTTGCCGCCGACGGCAGGCACCTGATGACGGATGTGATCTCTTCCGCCGGTGTGGCGGTGGGCGTGGTCGCGGCCGTTCTGACCGGGGCGCTGTGGCTGGATGCCTTGCTGGCGGCCTTGGTCGCGGTCAACATCCTGTGGTCCGGCTGGCAGGTGATCCGTGGCTCGGTGGCCGGGTTGATGGACGTCAGCGTACCGGAAACCGATCTGGAGCAGATGCGCACGCTGATTTCGGAGAATGCCGCGGGCGCGGTCGAGGCGCATGACCTGCGGGCGCGTCACGCCGGGGCGGCCACTTTCATAGAATTCCATCTGGTGGTGCCGGGGGACATGACGGTGGATGAGGCCCACGACATCTGTGACCGGATAGAGGCGGCGTTGAAAGCCGGATTTGACGAATGCCGCATCACCATCCATGTCGAACCCGACCACAAGGCCAAGCATAGCGGCATCATCGTCTTGTAAAGCCTCCCCGCCACTGGCGGGGAGACCGTTTTCACTGTCGGGGGGATCTCAGTCCTTGATCGCCAGTTGCGGCGAGGTCACGTCCATGCCCAGGGCCTTGCCCACCGCATAGTAGGTCAGCTTGCCCGCGTGCACGTTCAACCCGTTCATCAGGTGCGGGTCGTCAGTGCAGGCCTGACGCCAGCCCTTGTCCGCCAGCGCCAGCATGAAGGGCATGGTGGCGTTGCCCAACGCGATGGTCGAGGTGCGCGCTACGGCGCCGGGCATGTTGGCCACGCAGTAGTGCATGATGCCGTCCACCTCATAGATCGGGTCAGCGTGGGTGGTGGCCCGCGAAGTCTCGAAACATCCGCCCTGGTCAATGGCCACGTCGACCAGCGCCGAGCCGGGCTTCATGTGGGCGAAATCGGCGCGCTTGACCAGCTTGGGCGCCTCGGCGCCGGGGATCAGAACGGCCCCGATCACCATATCGGCCTGGCTGAGGTGCTCTGCCAAAAGCCCCGCGCTGGAATAGCCAGTGCGGAAGGTGCCGCCAAAGACATCGTCAAGGTAGCGCAGGCGCGGCAAAGAGCGGTCCAGCACGGTCACGTCCGCGCCCATGCCTGCCGCGATGCGCGCCGCGTGGGTGCCGACGACACCGCCGCCTACGACCAGAACCCGCGCCGGGCCGACACCGGGCACGCCGCCCATCAGAACGCCACGGCCGCCGTTGGCCTTTTGCAGCGTCCACGCGCCCACCTGCGGCGCCAGACGGCCCGCAACCTCGGACATCGGCGCCAGCAGCGGCAGGCCGCCACGGTCGTCGGTCACGGTTTCATAGGCGATGGCGGTACAGCCAGAGGCCAGCAGATCCTTGGTCTGCTCCGGATCGGGGGCAAGGTGCAGGTAGGTGAACAGCAACTGCCCTTCGCGCAGCATGGCGCGTTCGGAGGCCTGCGGTTCCTTGACCTTCACGATCATCTCGGCTTCGGCGAAAATCTCTGCGGCAGTCTCTGCCAGACGTGCGCCTGCGGCGGTATAATCCTCATCCGGGAACCCGGCGCCCGCTCCGGCGCCTTTCTGAACGATGACCTCATGGCCATGTTCCGCCGCCTCGCGGGCGGCGTTGGGCGTCAGACCGACGCGGAATTCCTGCGGTTTGATTTCGGTGGGGCAGCCGATCTTCATTTTGGGGGGTGTCCTCCTCGCTTGATTGCGGAATTATGCCACAGGAGACTTGCAATGGGTTGCCAAGCTTGCGATCCCTTCCGGACGGCTTTGCACGATCCTGCGAAGCTTTGGCGGAAATGCAGGAGGATCTTGCACAAATGTCGCTGGATGAGACGGACCGGCGTATCCTCGTGGCGCTTCAGCGCAAGGGTCGCATGTCAAACGCCGAGCTGTCAGAGGCGGTTCACCTGTCCCCTTCGGCCTGTCACCGTCGCGTACAGCGTCTGGAAAACGACGGCTACATCCGCGATTACGTGGCACTGCTGGATGCGCGGCGGTTGGGCCTGCCGACCACCGTTTTTGTCGAGATCAAGCTGACCGCGCAGGCGGATGAGGTGCTGGAGGCCTTTGAAAAGGCCGTGGCGCGGGTGCCGGATGTGCTGGAATGTCACCTGATGGCGGGCACGGCGGATTACATCCTGAAGGTGGTGGCCGAGGATACGGAGGATTTTGCCCGCATCCACCGCCAATACCTGACCCGTCTGCCGGGAGTGGCGCAGATGCAAAGCTCTTTTGCGCTGCGCACGGTGTTCAAGACGACGGCGCTGCCGGTCTGACGCCAGATAGAATTTTACCAAGATTGTCGATAAAAGGATCGGCGTGTCATCCACGCGATTAAACGGCTTTTTCAGAATTTCTGCCAAACCCGTCGCCAAGACGGAGGTGGCCCATGCCCTTTAGTATCTTTGCCGTGGACAGCAGCTTTGCGGTATCGACCGGCAGCAATGTCAGATCGACGTCGACGACCTCTCGGTTCGACTATCCGCCGAACTCGACCAAGGACCTGATCATCACCACGAAAGCCGGGGATACCGATCCCCGCCTGTTCGAACTCGGCGATGTTTATGAGGTCAGTTTCGGCGGCAACGGCGCCTCCACGATCACCGATGCCGTGGTCATCCGCAGCGATGCCCCGCTGACCTATGAGTCGGACGGGACGACTCCCTCTGGCAATGAGGGGGTGATCGTGTTCGAGGGGCTGGATGAAAACGGCGACCTGACTCAGGTTGTCTGGACCCCCAATTTCGATCTCGAAAACTGGTACTGGACAAATTACACGCCCTCGGACAACCCGGAATTCTATACCGCCGACATGGATTCCGATTACACCCACGCGTACATCTGTTTCGAACGCACGGTGAAACTGGCCACACCCGTCGGCTACGTCCGCGCCGACAAGGTCGAGGTGGGGCAGACCCTCTGCACCTGGGGCGGGGTCAAGCGCGAGGTGCGCTGGATCGGGCGCAAGACCGTGGATGGCACCGGCGCGATGGCCCCGGTGCGCTTTGCCAAGGGGGCGATCGGCAATTTCGCCCCGATCAAGCTGTCACCGCAGCACCGCGTTCTGGTCAGTGCGCCGGGCGTCGAACAGCAGTTTGGCGCGCCGGATGTTCTGGTGCCCGCGATTTCTCTGGTGGACGGCAAACAGGTACGGCAGGTGTCGCGGGAAAAGGTGCAATATGTGCACATCCTTCTGGACCAGCACGATATCCTGATCGCAGAGGGCGCACCTTGTGAAAGCCTGCACCCCGGTCCAAGGACGCGCGAACTGCTGTCTCCGGAGGACCGCGCCGCCATTGATCTTGCCATGCAGGACAAGGTCACCGCGCCATGCAGGCCGCTGCTGCGGTCCCGCGATGGCAAGTCGCTGGCACCCCGGCGGCATGTGCCGGAACGGGGCAGGGCGCGCCTGTGACGCTCAGGGTTTCGGGTGGTCGTCGTATTCCCCCGACAGGATGCGCTGGGCATCGCCTTCGGGGTCGCTGTACTGGTCCGATTTCAGCGTGAACACGAAGAACGCCAGACCCAGGCCGCCCAGCACCAGCGAGATCGGGATCAGGTAGGTCAGCACGTTCATCGGAGTCTCCTATCGCAGCCGCAGCGCGTTGAGCGACACGGTAATGGAACTGGCCGACATGGCCAATGCGGCAATCAGCGGCGAGCAAAGCCCCGCCACCGCCAGCGGCACGGCAATCACGTTGTACCACGTGGCAACGGTGAAGTTTTCACGGATGCGCCGCGTCGCCTTGCGGGCGGTCCGCACCGCCTCCGGGATCGGCGCCAGCGTGCCGCCCAGCAACACGATGTCCGACGCCACCCGTGCCGCGTCCAGCGCCGAGGCCGGAGAGATCGAGGCATGGGCGGCGCTCAGCGCCGCGGTATCGTTCAACCCGTCGCCGACCATCAGCACATGGGCGCCGTCACCTGTCATGGCCTCGATGCGCGCGGCCTTGTCCTGCGGCAGCGCCTCGGCCATCCAGTGATCAATGCCAAGGCGGACTGCCAAGGCCTCGACCGCGCGGGTAGTATCGCCAGAGATCAGGATGACCTTCAGCCCGGCCTCTTTCAGCGCGCTGACGGCCTCTTCGGCCCCGTCGCGCAGCCGGTCGGTAAAGGTAAAGACCTGCGCCGGGCCATCCCCGACGCGTAGCCATGCGGCGGTCTGATCCGTCTGCCCGCCGCCGACCCATGTGGCCCGGCCCAGACGGACCTCCTGCCCACGCCAGATGCCTTGTGTGCCGTGGCCCGGCACCTCTGCCACGTGGCTCAGGGCAACCGGCTCGATCCCGGCATCCCTTGCGGCGGCGGTCAGCGACTGTGACAGCGGGTGGCTGGACCCTTCGGCCAGCGCCAGCGCGATTTCCAGATCGCGCCGCGTGAAATCATTCAGGTTGGTCAGTTCGGGCGTGCCTGCCGTCAGCGTGCCGGTCTTGTCAAAGACCACGGTATCCACCTGCGCAAGCCGTTCCAGCGCCGTGGCATCCTTGATCAGCAGGCCGCGCTTGAACAGGCGGCCAGAGGCGGCGGTTGTCACCGCAGGCACGGCCAGACCCAGCGCGCAGGGGCAGGTGATGATCAGCACGGCGGCGGCGATGTTCAGCGCCACACGCAGGTCGCCCGCGTAGATCAGCCAGCCGACAAAGGCGAGCGCTGACAGAATGTGTACGCCGGGCGCATAAAGCTTGGCCGCCCGATCCGCCAAAGACGTATAGCGAGAGCGGCCCGATTCAGCCACGGCCACCAGATCCGCCATGCGATGCAGCGAGGTGTCGCGGCCCACCGCCGTCGCCCGCACCACCAGCGGGCCGGTCAGGTTGACCTCTCCGGCGCTGACCGCACGGCCCGGTTCGGCAAAGACCGGGAGGGTCTCTCCGGTCAGCAGCGAACGGTCCAGCTCAGAGGTGCCCTGGGCAATCTCCCCGTCCACCGGCATCCGCCCGCCGGGGCGCACGCGGATCAGGTCGCCGACGCGCAATTCGCTTGCGGGCACCTGTTCCTCACCTCCCTCGGTCAGACGCCAGGCGCGTGGCACCTCCAGCGCGGCCAATTCCTCTGCCGCCGAGCGCGCGACAGACCGCGTGCGGTGGTCAAGGTAACGGCCCGTCAGCAGGAAAAAGGTCAGCGCGATGGCAGCGTCGAAATAGGCATGTTCGCCCGACAGCGCGGTTTCCCATAGCGATGTCACCACCGCCAACAGGATCGCCAGTGAAATCGGGACGTCCATGTTCAAACGCCCCGCCGACAGCGCGGTCCAGGCGTTGCGGAAAAACGGCATCCCCGAAAAGGCTACCGCCGGCAACACGATGGCGGCAGAGATCCAGTGGAACATGTCGCGCGTGGGCCCTTCGGCCCCGGACCAGACCGCGATGGACAGCAGCATCACGTTCATCGCGGCAAATCCGGCCACGGCCAGCCGCATCAACAGGTCGCGCCCGGCCTTGTCCGTGGCGGTGGCCGACAGCGCCGTGCTGTCCAGCTCATGCGCCTCATAGCCTGCGGCCTCGACCACCGGGATCATCTCGGCTGCGGTCACATCCGGATCGGCCTCGATGCTGACCCGCTTCATGGTCAGGTTCACCCGCGCCGAATGCACCTGCGGCAGCCCGTTCAGCGCGCGTTCCACAGCCGACATGCAGGCCGCGCAGTGAATGGTCGGCAGCGACAGGACGATATGCGCCTCTGTCGGCGCCTCCCGCGCCGCCAACGCCTCGGCGGCGGGGGCGGCGGAACAGGCCGGGCAGGCCGAAACCGGGGGGCGCAGCGTGGCCGTCATCTCAGTTGGACACCGTCATTTCCAGCCGCTGTTCGAACTCGGTCCCGTCCAGCGCGGTTGCCTTCAGCCAGACGTCCCAGTTGCCCGGCCGCAGATCGGTATAGGCCACATAGGCGTGTCCGTTGAAGGCAAATTCGGGCACGCGGTCATCGCTGACATTGGTCGGGCGACCCACCGTGGCCGACAGCTTGCCCGCCTGCACCGGGCGACCGTCCTCATCGGTGATCGACAGGATCAGCTTGTCACCTTCAAGGCGCGCCTCGACGTCCCAGCCCAGAGCCTCTTGCGCGGCGCGGCGTTTGTCAAAGGTCTGGCTGGCGATGTAGGAATTGCCCGTCTCCAGCCCCGGAAAGGTGCGCACCGCGTTCACGGCCAGCGCAATGTTGACCCCGATGATGATGGTAAAGGCCCCGCCGAAGATGGCCAGCGCATGCCAGCCGGTCAGTTTGCGTTCTTTCGCGGCCATCAGTTTGTCCTTCCGTTAAAGATCGTGTCGGTATAGGCGCGATCGTCGTTGGCAAGGTCCACGATCCACAGGCGGAACTCGGTACGTTCATTTTCCGCCGGATCGGTGCCCGGAGGCGCGATGACATGGACCTTCTGCAGGTAAGTCTGGTTCGCCGGGGCCGTAATCGCAAGGTACGGCGTGCCTTCGAGGTCGATCCTCAGATCGCGGTTGCCCGGAATGGCAAAGCGGAAATCCCGGTCCTCACCGTGCTTGTTGAGCAGGCGCACATCGTAAGTGTTGCGGATCGACCCGTCCGACAGGGTGACGAACGTCGGGTTGCGCACCGGGGCGACCGTCATTTCGATGTCGGGCCGGATGAACAGGGCAAAGACCAGACCGATACCCACAAGGCTCCACAGCGCGGTATACATCATCGTGCGCACGCGGAAGACATGCTGCCAGATCGGACGCGGCGGTTTGCCGGCACGCTCGCCCGCTTCGTCCGAAAGCGCGAGATAGTCGATCAGCCCTCGCGGCTTGCCGATCTTGGCCATCACGTCGTCACAGGCGTCGATACACAGCGCACAGGTGATGCATTCCATCTGCTGCCCGTCGCGGATGTCGATGCCCATGGGACAGACGTTCACGCAGGCCATGCAGTCGATGCAATCGCCCAGCTTGTCCGCGCCTTCGGACTTGCGGTGCTTGCCGCGCGGCTCTCCCCGCCATTCGCGGTAGCCGACGGTCAGGGTATCCTCGTCCATCATCGCGGCCTGAATGCGCGGCCACGGGCAGGCATAGATGCAGATCTGTTCACGGGCGAAGCCGCCAAAGAAGAAGGTCGTCGCCGTCAGGATCAGCATGGTGGTATAGGCGGCGGGATGCGCCTGCCCGGTGACAAGATCGACCAGCAGCGTCGGCGCATCGGCAAAATAGAACACCCAGGCACCGCCGGTGGCCAGTCCGATCAGGAACCACGCCACCCATTTTGTCACGCGCAGCCGGGCCTTGCGGAAATCCATCTTTTTCTGCCGGTGCAGGCGCAGACGCGCGTTGCGGTCGCCCTCGATCCAGCGCTCGACAAGGATGAACAGGTCCGTCCAGACGGTCTGCGGGCAGGCATAGCCGCACCAGACCCGCCCCAGCGCGGAGGTGAACAGGAACAGCCCCAGCCCCGCCATGATCAAGAGGCCAGCCACGAAATAGAATTCATGCGGCCAGATCTCGATCCAGAAGAAAAAGAAGCGGCGGTGGGCAAGGTCGATCAGAACCGCCTGATCCGGCAACTGCGGCCCCCGGTCCCAGCGGATCCAGGGCGTGATGTAATAGATGCCCAGCGTCACGATCAGGATGACCCATTTCAGGTTGCGGAAATTGCCGCTGACCCGGCGTGGAAAAATCGGCTCTCGCGAAGCGTAGAGCGAAGGGGCGGGGGAATTGTTGTCGGACACGGGGGAATCGCTCCGTTGAGGTCGGTGTTTGGCTGCGGTTGTCACAGAGCAGGCTTGCCGCAGCTTTGACCTGCATCAATTTCTTCATCTGATAGTCAGCTTTTCCGCGCCTCGCGACGCAGCCAAGTCAGAAAGGCTTTCAGCGGTGGGCGCGGCACACCGGGGCGGGTGACGATATGATAGCCCTTCTTGCGCGTGTCTGAAAACAGTTGGCGCAGGCGACCGGCCATGATGTCCTGTTCGACAAAAACACCGGCGACGATGGCGATGCCCTGACCGGCGCGCGCGGCCTCCAGCATCAGGTTGCCGGGCAGGGCGGTATAGCCCTTGCCCGCGTCGCGGTCGACGCCGTGTTCTGCAAACCAGTCCGTCGCCTCGCTGGTGCCCAGCTCCTGCAGCCAGTGATAGTCGCGCAGGTCCGCGGGGGAGCGGATCTCATCTTCGCCCACCAGTTCCGGTGCGGCGACCACCACGATGGGAGAGATCACCAGCAATTCCGCCTCCAGCCCCGCCCATTTCCCGTCGCCATAGCGCAGCGCCACGTCGATCCCGCCCGGCTCCAGCGTCTGCACCCTGGCGGTCGGGTCGATCATCAGGTTGATCTCGGGGTGCTGTTCCCGGAACTGGGTCAGCCGGGGCATCAGCCACGCGGCGGCAAAGGTCGGTGTGACCGAAATCTGCAAGGGGCGCGTGGCATCGGCGCCGGTCAGTGCGTCCACGGTCTGGGAAATGCTGCCGAACGCATCCAGCAGGCACCGGGCAAGGCGTTCGCCATCGGGTGTCAGGGCAAGCTTGCGCCCCGTGCGGTCCAGCAGGGCCACGCCAAGGTGACCCTCCAGCGCGCGCATCTGCTGGCTGATTGCAGCGTGGCTAACATTCAACAGGTCCCCCGCCGCGTTGACGGATCGCGTTTCCGCATAGGCAGAAAAGGCGCGCAGGGCGGAAAGAGGCGGCATCCCGGACCAGTTCATGTGTCATCTCAGCTTACATATCGGATTTCTTCCTGAGTCGCATGGAAGCGGCAAACCCGTCAAGTTGAGGATATCAGACAAGCCGCGAAGGAGACGCCAGATGTTCGGAATTTTTGCCCGCAGTTTCATGACCGCCACCGGCAACAGGCCCAAGCCGGAATGGCCTACCCGCCACGACCTGCCCAAGCTCAGCTGGCTTGAAGAGGATCTGCCGTTCCGCGGCAACGCGGGCCACAGAGGAGGACGTGATGATTGATCCCGTCGTCTACCAGCCCACCCTTTGGCGCGGTCAGGTGCCGCCGAAAGCGAAACGCAGATACCCCGCTCCGCGCAGGCCCCGCTGAGCGCGCCAAGGCCATCGCGGAGCACACTCCCGCCGCGATGGTCGACCCGGTGATTGATGGGAAAAGCAAAAGGGCGCTGATGTCCCAGGAAACGCGCGAACAGGACAGGACATCAGCGCCATACCCCGCCCTCTCGGGAGGGGAACTCGGGGTCAGGACCATGTCCCAACCTCTTTTATCATGATGGCAGTCCCGGGCGCGAAACGCATTGACCTGAGTCAATTGCCCCCGCGATGCCCACAAAAAATTCGGTTTTTGCGATCTGTGCTGGGCGGGTGATCCGGACCACAAAGAAAAAGCCCCCCGCCACTTGGGCGGAGGGCCTGTTCATGCGCTGCAGGGGGGCTCAGTTTTCTGAGGCTTCGCCGCCGCCCAGCCCGTGGACATAGGTGGCCACGGCGCGGATCTCTGCCTCGGACAGGCGATCCGTCCACGGGGGCATCACGCCGAAGCGCGAGTTGTGGACCGTCTCGTAGAGCGAGTCGTAGTCGCCGCCATAGAGCCAGATCGCGTCGGTCAGGTTCGGGGCGCCCTGGAACCGGTCGCCGGTGCCGTCTTCCATGTGGCAGCCGGTGCAGTTGATCTCAAAGACCTCCGCCCCGGCCTCTGCCGCTGCGGCGTCCTTCGGGGTCTGACCGGACATCTGCATCACGAAGTTGACGACCTGGTCGACCTCTTCCTTCTCCAGCAGTTCGTCACGCCCGAAGGCGGGCATTTCCGACCAGCGCGCCATGTCATCCACTTCGTTCCGGATGCCGTGGCTGATGGTCTCGTGGATCGCCTCGATCGAGCCGCCCCAGAGCCAGTCATCGTCCAGCAGGTTGGGATAGCCCTTGGCCCCCGCCGCGCCGGACCCGTGGCACTGTGCGCACCAGGTGCGGAAAACCGCGCCGCCGGCGTTGTTGGCAAAACCATGCAGGTCCGGATCGTCAGTGATGGCCGCCAGTTCGACAGAGGCCAGTTTTTCGTTGATCGGGGCGTTGGCCTCTTCAACCTTGGCGATGTCGGCGGCCACCTCTGCGCGGGTCGAAAAGCCCAGCAGACCGGGCGTCGCCCCCTTGATCCCCGGCCATGCCGGGTAGGCGATGGAATAGCCGATGGCCCAGACGATGCAGGCATAGAAGGTCCACAGCCACCACTTGGGCAGGGGCTTGTTGTACTCCTGGATGCCGTCCCACTCGTGTCCCGTCGTCTCGTAGTCGAGATCGTCGTTTTTCTTGTCACTCATTTTCCCGGCCTCCTCAGTTTGCGGCGGGTTTGTCAGCACCGCGCGGGGGCGCGGGACGATCTTCGTGGCGGAACGGGATGTTGGCGGTATCCTCGTGGACCTTTCCGGACCCGGGCCGGAAGGCCCAGATCACGATCCCGAGGAAGAAGACGAACATCGCCACAAGGCCCCAGCTGTCAGCCAGTTCGCGAAGGAAGGAATAGGTATCCATGTCTCTTCCTCCTCAGCGGCTTGCGTCAGGGGTGAAGGTCGAAAAATCGACCAGCGTGCCCAGCATCTGCAGGTAGGCGATCAGCGCGTCCGCTTCCGATACGCCGGGGGCGCCGTCAAAGTTGCGGACGTTGACCTTGTCGCCATAGCGCTCCAGCAGACCGTCATAGTCGCTGTCCGGATCGGCCTGCGCCTTGAAGTCCGCCTGCGCCGCCTCGATCATTTCGTCCGAGTAGGGGACGCCGACAATGCGGTTCGTGCTCATCAGGTCGGCGATGTAGGTGCCGTCGATCAGCTTGGCTTCGAGAAAGCCGTACTTGGGCATGACCGATTCCGGCACCACCGACTGCGGATTGCGCAGGTGGTCGACGTGCCATTCGTCCGAATAGCGGCCACCGACACGGGCAAGGTCAGGCCCCGTCCGCTTGGATCCCCACTGGAACGGGTGGTCGTATTTCGACTCCGCTGCCAGCGAGTAGTGACCGTAACGCTCGACCTCGTCGCGCATCGGACGGATCATCTGGCTGTGGCAGACGTAGCAGCCTTCGCGGATGTAGATGTCGCGTCCGGTCAGTTCCAGCGGCGTGTAGGGGCGCATGCCCTCGACGTCCTCGATGGTGTTTTCGAGGTAGAAGAGCGGCACGATCTGCACCAGCCCGCCGATGGTCACCACGAGGAAGGCAAAGATGGCCAGCAGCGTGACGTTGGTTTCCAGGACCTTGTGTTTGTTGAGAATGCTCATGTCCGGTCCCCCTTATTCGGCCGGAGTGGCATGAGCCGTGGCGGCACTGGCTTCGACAGCCGGTGCCCGTTTCACGGTCATCCACAGGTTGTAACACATGATCACGGCGCCGGCGACGTAGAGCAGACCGCCAATGGCACGCACGATGTACATCGGCAGCTTGGCCGCAACGGTGTCGGCGAAGGAGTTCACGAGGAAGCCGTTGGCATCCACTTCACGCCACATCAGGCCCTCCATGATACCGGTCACCCACATGGATGCCGCGTAGAGCACGATGCCGATAGTGGCGAGCCAGAAGTGCCAGGACACCATGCTGAGCGAATACAGACGCTCGCGGTTCCACAGTTTCGGCACAAGGAAGTAAAGCGCCCCGAAGGTGATCATGCCGTTCCAGCCAAGCGCGCCGGAATGGACGTGGCCGATGGTCCAGTCGGTGTAGTGCGACAGCGAGTTCACCGCACGGATCGACATCATCGGACCCTCGAAGGTGGACATGCCGTAGAAGCCGACGGAAATCACCATCATGCGGATAACCGGGTCGGTGCGCAGCTTGTCCCATGCGCCGGACAGGGTCATCAGGCCGTTGATCATGCCACCCCACGAGGGCATCCAAAGAACGACCGAGAACACCATGCCAAGGGTCGAGGCCCAGTCAGGCAGCGCGGTGTAGTGCAGGTGGTGCGGACCGGCCCAGATGTAGATGAAGATCAGCGCCCAGAAGTGGATGATCGACAGCTTGTAGCTGAACACCGGACGTTCGGCCTGCTTGGGGATGAAATAGTACATCATGCCCAAAAAGCCCGCGGTCAGGAAAAAGCCCACGGCGTTGTGGCCGTACCACCACTGCGTCATGGCATCCTGCACACCCGAGAAGACCTGAACCGACTTCGATCCCCAGATCGAGACCGGGATGCTGAGGTTGTTGAACACGTGCAGCATGGCGACGGTGATGATGAAGGACAGGAAGAACCAGTTGGCCACGTAGATGTGCGGCTCTTTCCGGCGGACGATGGTGCCGACAAAGACCGCAAGGTAGACAAGCCAGACGATGGTCAGCCACAGGTCCACGTACCACTCGGGCTCTGCGTATTCCTTGGACTGCGTACCGCCAAGGACATAGCCGGTGGCCGCAAGCACGATGAACAGGTTGTACCCCCAGAACACGAACCACGCCAGATTGCCGCCCCAGAGACGGGCCGCGCTGGTGCGCTGGACCACGTAGAAGGACGTCGCGATCAACGCGTTGCCACCAAAGGCAAAAATCACCGCAGAGGTGTGCAACGGGCGCAGGCGTCCAAAGTTCATGTAGCCCTGTGCCCAGTCGAAATTGAGCACCGGAAAGGCCAGTTGGGCGGCGATGAACGTGCCGGCCAGAAACCCGACCACGCCCCAAAGGGCGGTGGCGATGACGCCGTAGCGCACCACGCCGTCCATGTATTGCGTTTCATCGACGGGCTTCACCGGTTCGTCGGTGTTTCTCAGGACCCACAGGAACATGCCGGCCGAAACTGCCAGAATGATCAGTGCGTGGACCATGTAAGCCACATCTCGTGCATAGTTGGCCGCGATCATCGCGAAAATCGCGATGAGGCCAAGCACGATGAGCTTGAGGTAATTCAACATCTTTCGTCCCTTCGTCATACCCGCGCGATTCGTGGACCGCACGGGCGGTTGTTGACTGCGCCCGTGTTACAGACCTTATGTGAAATGTCTCTTTGATCTGCATCAATGGATCAGACCGCAGTGCTTGATGCGGGTCAATGTGTGACGAACGGCGCGGCACTAGTTTTACCAGTATGGAGACGACGGAGATCCCAATGCAGTTCAAATCGATTCTCACCGTGGTCACCGACCACGACCTGTTGGCCTCGACGCTGGATCATGCCGCCGCGGTGGCTCAGGGCTGCGGCGCGCATCTTGACGCGATCTGTTTCGGCGTGGATCGCACCCAGACGGGCTATTACTACGCAGGCGCCAACGCGATGGTCCTGCAGGAAACCCTGACCCGCGCCAATGCCGAGGCCGAGGCGCTGGCCGCCGCCGCCCGAGAGGCGCTGGGCAAGACCGATATCCTGTGGGGTGTCGATCACGGCGTGGCGCAACTGGCGGACATCGGTCGCCATGTGGCCGCGCGGGCGCGGTTCAACGATCTCGTGGTTCTGCCGCAGCCCTACGGGCCGGGCAGGGGCGTCGAGATGGAGCCGGTGATCGAAGGTGCCCTGTTCGACGGGCAGGTGCCGGTTCTGGTGGTGCCCGACGGTGTCGCGCCCAAGGCAAGCCCGGAACGGGTCGTGATCGCATGGAACGAAAGCAACGAGGCCCTGCGCGCCGTGCGCAGCGCGCTGCCGCTGCTGGTAAAGGCAAAAGCCGTGCATGTGGTTGTCATCGACCCACCCAAGCATGGCCCCAGCCGCTCGGACCCCGGCGGCTTGCTGTCCGAGTTCCTGGCCCGCCACGGCGTCAAGCCGGAGGTCGACGTGCTGGCCAAGACCCTGCCGCGCGTGTCGGACGTGCTGATGCGGCACGTCACGGACATTGATGCCGATATGGTGGTGATGGGCGCCTACGGGCATTCGCGCTTCCGCGAGGCAATTCTGGGCGGCGCCACGCGCAGCATGCTGGAACAGACCAAGGTGGCCGCCTTCATGGCGCACTGATGGTGGGGACGGTGGGCGCCGCTCGTGCCTGACGGCACATCGCCCCGCCCGCCGTCCCACCTTTGCCAATATCAAATGTCGGGGGGCGTGATCCGTCCCTGGCTGATCGGCACCGACGGGCCCTGCACATATACGGCCGTCAGCTTGCCCTCTTCGACCGCGATGCGCAGTCCGATCTGGCTGGGCCGGCCCATATCCGCCCCCTGTTCCAGGGTCAGACGCGTTTCGCCATCGCGCAGCGCGCCCGAGGCCAGAAGCTGCGCCGCCAGAATGGCAGAGGCAGAGCCGGTGGCCGGATCCTCGGCAATGCCGTCACCGGGGGCAAACATGCGCGCGGAAAAATCCACCTGTTGATCCGGCGCATATATATAAAGCATCTCCATCCCGGTCGCGGCGCAAAGCCGCTCCCATGCGCTGCCGTTGGGCCGCGCCGCCGCCAGCGCCGCGCGATTCTTGAGCGGCGCATAGGCAAATGTAGGCCCGCCCTGCCAGATTGCCGGGCAATGCCCGTCAAACCCGATCTCTTCGGCGGTCAGTCCCAGCGCCTCTGCAATTGCGGTCTCATCGGGCATCCGCGCGCCCTCGACCGCGTGCGGGATTACCGGTCCGCGAAACTCCGCACCGACACGACCGTCGCGGCGCCAGACCTGAACGGGAACCAGCCCGGCCACCTCTTCCAGCGTGATCTCGGTCTCGAAATCGCCGTCCCCCTGCGCCGCACAGGCCAGATGGATGGCGCATCCGATGGTGGGATGCCCGGCAAAGGGGATTTCATCTGTGGGAAAGAAGATGCGCACACTGGCCGTATGCGCCGGGTCCTTGGGCCGCCGGACAAAAATCGTCTCCGACAGGTTGAATTCGCGGGCGATGGTCTGCATCGCCCGATCGCTCAACCCGTCCGCGTTTTCCACGATGGCCAGCGGATTGCCGGCGAAAGGCGTTTCGGTAAAGACGTCGCAGGTGACAAAAGGCAGGGCCTCAGACAAGCAGCCCACCGTCCGCGTCGTCGCCCGCCTCTTCCATCAGGCGGGCCATGTCGGGAACGATGACGTGGCGCTTGCCCTCAAGCTTGATCACCCCGTCCTTTTTCAGCGCCGAGATCTGGCGGCTGACGGTTTCAAGCGTCAGGCCAAGGTAATCGGCCATCGCCTCGCGCGTCAGCGGCAGGTCAAACACAACCCCTGCGTCCGTCGCGCCCCGCGCGTTCAGCGTGGCATCGCGGCGGGCAATGATCGACAACAGCGATGCGATCTTTTCCCGCGCCGTCTTGCGCCCCAGAACCAGCATCCATTCGCGGGCGGCATCCAGCTCGTCCAGCGTCATCTCCAGCAGGCGCTGGGCGATATGCGGCGTGCGCTGCATCATCTCTTCGAATGGCGACCTGCGGAAACAGCACATCACAAGATCGGTGGTCGCCACCACGTCATAGGCGGCGACATTCCGGCCCGGGCGGCCGACGAAATCGCTGGGCAGCAACAGGCCCACCATCTGAGTGCGCCCATCTTCCATCGCCTGGCTCAGGGTGGCGATCCCGGACACCACGGAGCCAAGGAAATCCATGCGGTCCCCGGCCCAGATGATCGACTGGCCGGCCTCGAACCTGCGATAATACTTGATCTGCTCCAGACGCTCCAACTCGTCCGTTTCGCAACGGGCGCAAACGGCCCTGTGGCGGATCGGGCAGTCCCCGCAATCCGGACTCACCGAAAGGCTCCGTTCATTCAGCATCTCACTGCCCCACTTTGATCTGCGTCAAGGCCCCGGCTTTTCCGGCCCCCTAACTCTACGGTCATGACAAACCGAACACAACTTGCGCGGCTGGGTCTATTTGACGCCAAGGTTCCGCGATATACATCGTACCCCACCGCGCCGCATTTCGACGGTGACGTCGGGCCTGCGCTGTATCGGGAATGGATTTCGTCCCTCCCTGAAGATGGCGACATATCACTTTATTTGCATGTTCCATTTTGCCGCAGGCTGTGCTGGTTCTGTGCCTGCCGCACGCAGGGCACCGCCACATTGGGTCCGGTTGAGGCCTATGTCGGCACCCTGGAAGAGGAACTGGCGCTCTTGCGGGCGGCATTGCCGCGCGGGGTCAAGCTGTCGCGCCTGCATTGGGGCGGCGGGACGCCCACGCTCTTGTCGCCCGACCTGATGAAACGCCTGATCGCCGCAGTTCGCGACGTCGCCGATTTCGCAGAGAATGCCGAATTCTCGGTCGAGATCGACCCCAACGAGTTGGACGATGCCCGCCTCGATGCGCTGGCCGAAGGCGGCATGAACCGCGCCTCCATCGGTGTGCAGGACTTTGATCCTGAAATTCAAGAGCTTATCGGCCGCGAACAGGGCTATGATCTGACCAAGCGCGCGGTCGAAATGATCCGCGAACGCGGCGTGCAGAGCCTCAATGCAGACATCCTTTTTGGTCTGCCAAACCAGACCGGCGTGCGCATCACCGAAACCGTGCAGAAGCTGCTCAGCTTCGCCCCCGACCGGGTGGCGCTCTATGGCTATGCGCATGTGCCGTGGATGGCCAAACGCCAGCAGATGATCCCTTCGGACGCGCTGCCCACCCCGCAGGAACGGCTGGACCTGTTCGAGACCGCCCGCAAGCTCTTTGTCTGGGACGGCTACAAGGAAATCGGCATCGACCATTTCGCCGCACCCGATGACGGGCTGGCCGTTGCGCAGAAAAGCGGCACCCTGCGCCGAAATTTCCAGGGCTACACCGATGACACCTCAGAGGTGCTGATCGGCGTCGGCGCTTCGTCGATTTCCAAGTTCCCGCAAGGCTTTGCCCAGAACGCCTCCAGCACGTCGAAACACGTCGCGGCCATCCGGTCCGGACAGTTTTCCACCGCGCGCGGCCATGCCTTCAAGGGGCAGGATCTCATGCGCGGGCGGCTGATCGAGGCGCTGATGTGTGACTTCCGCATCGACGCGGCAGAGATAACGGAGTGTTTCGACATCTCCCGGCAGGAGTTGTTCGCCATGTTCCGGCGGATCAATGGTGAATTCGAAAACCTGCTGCAGGTGACGGAGGATGGCCTCTTCATCCCGCAGGCGGCCCGCCCGCTGACCCGAATCGTGGCGCGGTCCTTCGACGCCTACGGTCTCAGCAAGGCAGGACACTCCAGCGCCATCTGACCTCTAGGGCAGGGGGCACAGGCCCCCCGCTCACACGCCCAGATACCGATGCGCCAGATCCGGCGCCAAGGCGTCCAGCGCCCCTTCCCAGACCGTGCGCCCCCGGTTCAGGATCACGCCCCGGTCCGCCACCGCCGTCAGTTCCTTCAGGCTCTTGTCGATGATCAGGATGGCAAGGCCGGATTCGCGCTTCAGCCGCCCCACCGCCTGCCAGATCTCGGCCCGGATCAGCGGGGCCAGCCCCTCTGTCGCCTCGTCAAGGATCAGGAGCCGGGGATTGGTCATCAGCGCCCGCCCGATCGCCAGCATCTGCTGTTCGCCTCCCGACAGCGACCGCGCCACCTGGTCCCGCCGTTCGTCCAGCCGCGGGAACAACTGCCCCACCGCCGCCGCATCCCAGTCCCCGTCGCGCGCCGCCGCCTGCAGGTTTTCCCGCACGGTCAGATCGGCAAAACAGCGGCGTCCCTCCGGCACCAGCCCGATGCCCCGCCGCGCCGCGCGATGCGACGGCAGGGGCATCAGATCCTGCCCGTCAAAGCGGATCATCCCGGCGCCGCGCAGCATCCGGCAGATGCATTTCACGGTTGTGCTCTTGCCCATGCCGTTGCGCCCCATCAGGGCCACGACCTCACCGGCGGCAACCTCCAGATCGACACCGAACAGCGCCTGGCTGGCGCCGTAACGCGCTTCCAGACCCGCGACCTGCAACAGCGCGCTCATGCGGCGTCCCCCAGATAGGCCTCGCGCACGGCGGGATCCCTGCGGATCTCGTCCACCGTCCCGCTGGCGATCACCAGGCCATAGACCAGCACGCTGATCCGGTCGGCCAGGGCAAAGACCGCGTCCATGTCATGTTCCACCAGCAGGATCGGCGCCTCGGCCCGCAACCCGTCCAGCAACCCGGTCAACCGCGCCGACCCCTCGGTGCCCAGCCCCGCCATCGGTTCATCCATGACAAAACACCTGGGCGCCAAGGTCAGCGCCACCGCCACCTCCAACTGCCGCCGCTGCCCGTGCGACAGTTCCGCCACCCGCATCCGCGCCACATCCGCCAGCCCGACCCGCTCCAGCGCGGCCTCGGCCCGGTCGCGCAGGGCGCGGTCCCGCAGCACCGGACGAAACAGCCCGAACCCCCGCCCGGATGCCCCAAGAGCGCCCAGAACCGCGTTCTGCAAAACGATGTCCTCCATCGCCAACTGGCTGATCTGAAAAGTCCGCGCCAGCCCGGCACGCGCCCGCGCCTGCACCGTCAGACCGGTGACATCGACGCCGCCCAGCCGCACCTGCCCGCTATCGGGGCGCAGCGCCCCGCTGATCTGGCCGATCAGGGTCGACTTGCCCGCGCCATTGGGCCCGATCACCGCGTGGATCTCACCGGGATGCAGCGAAACCGACACCGCATCGCTGGCCTGCAGCGCACCAAAGGCCTTGGACAGCCCCCGGGTTTCCAGCACCGGCTCAGTCATGGACCCGCGCCTTCCCGGCCAAGAGCCCGATCACCCCGCCGCGCCCGAACAGGACGATCAGCAACAAGAGCAGGCCGAACCAGATGTGCCAGTAATCCGACATCCCGCCCAGGTAATGTTCCAGCACCACGAACAACACCGCCCCCACCACCGGGCCAAACAGCCGCGCTGTGCCGCCGATGATGATGAAAACGATGAACTCCCCCGACAGCTGCCAACTGAACATGGAGGGAGAGACAAAGCGGTTCAGATCCGCAAACAGCGCCCCCGCCAACCCGGTGATCGCGCCCGAAATCACGAAGGCCAGCAGCCGCAGGCGAAACGGGTCCAGCCCCACCGCCCGCGCCCGCTCCGGCACCTGCCGGGCGGCGTTCAGCGCCAGCCCAAAGGGCGCGCGCGCCAGCAGGGACTGGAACCCCAGCGCAAGACACAGCGCCACGAAACACAGGCCATAAAACTGCACCGGCACCAGCGTGTTCAACCCCGGAAAACCGTTGCGCACATAGATCGACATGCCGTCCTCGCCGCCATAGGCCGACCAGGAAATCGCGAAATAGTAAAACATCTGCCCAAAGGCGAGCGTGATCATGATGAAATAGACGCCGCTGGTCCGCAGCGACAGCAAACCGATCCCCAGCGCCGCCAGCGCCGAGGCGACCACCGCCACCAGCCAGATCACCGGCATCGACTTGGTCCCCTCGATCACGAAGGGCCACTCGAACAACGGCACGTAATTCTGCGCATGAAAGGCAAGGATCCCCATGGCATAGCCGCCAATGCCAAAAAACACCGCATGCCCAAGGCTCACCAGCCCGCCGATCCCCAGCGCGATGTTCAGCCCCACGGCGGCCAGAGACAGGATCACCGCCCGCGTGGCCAGCGTGATGGTGAACGGCTCATCCGCCATATGCGCATACAGCGGCAGCGCGATCAGCCCCGCCAGCACGGCCAGATTGAACAGACCTTCCCGGCTCATGTGCCGTTCCTTCCCGGCAGCACCCGGCGCCCGGTTTCTTTGGGCTGAAAATACCTCGGGGGGGGCGTCACGCATGTGACGGCGGGGGCAGAGCCCCCAACCTGCGCCAGTTGTCTCATGCGCGCGCTCCGAACAGTCCCGTGGGGCGCCAGATCAGCACCATCGCCATCAGGATGTAGATCGCCATCGACGACAGCGACGCCCCGGTTTGCGTCGCCGCCGCTGGGGCCATGAACAGCTTGAACAGTTCCGGCAGGAAAACGGACCCCAACCGGTCCGTCAGCCCCACCAGCAGCGCCCCCACCAGCGCACCCTTGATGGACCCGATCCCGCCAATCACGATGGTGACAAAGGCAAGGATCAGCACCGGCTCTCCCATCCCCACCTGCACCGACTGGATCGCGCCGACCAGCGCGCCCGCCAACCCGGCCAGCGCGGCCCCCAGCGCAAAGACAAAGGTATACAGCCGGTCGATATCCACGCCGAGTGCCGCAATCATCTCGCGGTCGTTTTCCCCGGCGCGGATCTGCACCCCGATCCGCGTCCGCGCAATCAGCCAGAACAGCCCCGCCGCCACGACCAGCCCGACTAGGATCAGCGTCAGCCGGTACAGCGGATACTGGATGCCAAAGGGCAGGGTGACCGGCCCGGCCAGCGCCTCGGGCACATTCAGGTACAGCGGGAAAGACCCGAACAGCCACCGCGTGCCCTCGGAAAAGATCAGGATCAGCGCAAATGTCGCCAGCACCTGATCCAGATGGTCGCGATCATACAGCCGCCGGATCACCACCAACTCGATCAGCGCGCCCGCCGCCGCCGCCCCCGCCAGTGCCGCCACCAGTCCCAGAACAAACGACCCCGTCGCCGCCGCCACCGCCGCCGCGCAGAACGCGCCGACCATGTAAAGCGACCCATGCGCAAGGTTGATCAGCCCCATGACGCCGAAAATCAGCGTCAGGCCAGCGGCCATCAGGAACAGCATGATGCCGAACTGCAGACCGTTCAGGACCTGCTCGGCGATGAGGATCAGGGACATGTGGTGGATTTACCTTCGATGCGCACGCGCGCGGGGGGCAGGCGGCACGCCGCCCGCCCCCTTTGTCGTCACATCTTGCAGTCTGCGCCGTAGGGATCGGCATAGTCTTCGGCGGCCGGACCAACCAGGCGGTTGGTCACCACGTCGCCCTCTTTGACCACTTCCCGCATGTAGATGGTCTGGATCGGGTGGTGGTTGGCGCCGAACTTGAACGCCCCGCGCACCGACTGGAAATCCGCCGCCTCCAGCGCCGCGCGGAAGGCATCCGCGTCATCCACATCCGCCGCAGCAGAGGCCGAAATCAGCAAGAGCGCCGTATCAAAACCCTGCGCCGCGTAGAGCGACGGCAGACGCCCGTATTTCTCGCTGAACGCGGCCACGAACTCGGCATTGCCCGGCGCGTCCAGATCCTTGGACCAATGCGCGGTGTTCTTCACACCCAGAGCGGCGTCACCGATTGCACCCAAAATCCCCTGATCAAAGGAGAACGCAGGCCCGATCACCGGCACCTCGGCCCCGGAGCCGGAGTATTGCTTCATAAAGGAAATCCCCATCCCGCCGGGCAGGAAGTAATACAGGATATCCGCGTCCGAGGCCTTGATCTGCGCAATCTCGGCGGCATAATCGGTCTGGCCCAGCTTGGTATAGACTTCCTCGGCGATCTCACCGCCAAAGCCGCGCTTGAACCCGGTGATCGCGTCCTGACCCGCCGGGTAGTTCGGCGCCATGACAAAGGCCTTCTTCGATCCATCCGCCGCCGCATAGGCGCCCGCCGCCTCGTGGAAGGCGTCATTCTGCCAGGCCACGTTGAAATAGTTCTTGTGACATCCCCGCCCGGCCAGCTGCGACGGCCCCGCGTTTGGCGACAGGTAGAACTTGCCCTGCGCGGTCACGCTTGGCACCACCGCCATGGCAAGGTTCGACCAGATGATGCCGGTCAGCACGTCCACCTTTTCCGACTGCACCAGCTTGTCCGCCAGTTGCACCGCCACGTCCGGCTTGCGCTGATCGTCCTCGATCACCACCTCGATGTCGTCGCGGCCCGACTGTTCGATCGCCAGCATGAACCCGTCGCGCACGTCGATGCCAAGGCCCGCGCCACCACCCGAAAGCGTGGTGATCATGCCCACCTTCACCTCGGCCGCAGCCGCCGTCGCCAGCGCGGCGCAAAGCGCGGCGCCAAGGCCCAAAGTCTTGAATGTCATGGTTGTCTCCCCGAATGTCAGACAGTTGTCAGACTAGAACGCGCGGAACGTCAGTGTCGTCAGCGTGCGTTCGATCCCGTCGATATCCAGCAGGTTGTCGTTGATGTATTTGCCCACGTCCTGTTCCTTGTCGATATACATCTTCAGAAGCAGGTCGTATTCGCCGCTGGTCGAATACAGCTCGGAATGGATTTCGCGCAACGCGATGTCCCCGGCCACGCGATAAGCCGTGCCCGGTCTGCACCGGATCTGGACGAAGACACAGTTCATGAAAGCCTCCTTGCCGAACTGCCCCGACTAGACCCGATAATGCGGGGCGATTCCAGCCCCTTGAACAAAGCTTGCGATTGGCGCGCGGCTTGGCGACAGTGTCCCCTGAACCATCAGGGAGGAGCGGGATGGCGGATCAGCCCATCCGTGACGCGAATTTTCCGGATCTGGCGGGCGCCTCGGTCTTTATCACCGGCGGCGGCGCGGGGATCGGGGCGGCACTGACAGAGGCGTTCCTCCAACAGGGGGCGCGCGTCGCCTTTGTGCAGCGCACCGATGTCACCGTCTTCTGCGACCGGATGGAAACCCGGCACGGCAACCGCCCGCTGTTCCTGCCCTGTGACGTCACCGATGAACCGGCCCTGCGCGCCGCCATGGCCACGGCCGCCCGCGCGCACGGCCCCATCACCGTGCTGGTCAACAACGCCGCCAACGACACCCGGCATGACACGCTGACCACCACCTCGGCGGAATGGGATGCGCTGATCGCGGTCAACCTGAAGGCCTATTTCCTCACCACCCAGATTGCCGTGCCGATGATGCAGCAGGCGGGCGGCGGGGCGATCGTGAACTTCAGCTCCATCAGCTACATGCTGGGTATGGGAGAGATGACCGCCTACACCACCGCCAATGGCGCCATCATCGCCATGACACGTGGCCATGCGCGCGAATTCGGGCGCGACGGCATCCGCGTCAACGCCGTGGCTCCCGGCTGGGTGCTGACCGACCGGCAGCTGCGGCTCTGGGCGAGTGAAGAGGCGCTGGCCGATTTCCTTGAACGCCAATGCCTTGGCCGCCACCTTGAACCCCGCGATCTGGCCGGGCCGGTGCTGTTCCTTGCCTCGCGCGCCAGCGAGATGATCACCGGACAATGCATCGCCGTCGATGGCGGTGTTGTCACCACCGCCGCCTGAGGACCCCCTATGACCCAGCCCGCAACCCTGTCCGCAACCCGCTGCATCCTTGGCGAAGGGGCGCTCTGGCACCCCGAACGCGGCAGTTTCCTGTGGTTCGACATCCTCGGCCACCGCCTCTACGAACACCGCGACGGGGCAGAGCGGCACTGGCAATTCGACCGCGCGGTTTCTGCCGCGGGCTGGATCGACGCGCAGCGCCTGCTGATCGCCTCTGAACGGGATCTCTTTATCTTCGATCTTGCGACAGGCACCGAAAGCCATCTGATCGATCTTGAGGCGGCCAACCCCGTGACCCGCTCCAACGATGGCCGCGCGGACGCTCGGGGCGGTTTCTGGATCGGCACCATGGGCTACAAGGCCGAACCGGGGGCAGGGGCGATCTACCGCTTTTACAAGGGAGAGCTGCGCCAGCTCTTTGGCCAGATCACCATCCCCAACGCCATTTGCTTTTCCCCGGACGGCGCTTTCGCCTATTTCACCGATACCCTGACCCGCGTGATCCGCCGCGTGGCGCTGGACAATGAGGGCTGGCCTGCGGGCGACCCCGAAGTGTGGCTGGACCTGACCCCAGAGGGCCTGATGCCGGACGGCGCCGTGACGGACGCGGCAGGCAACCTCTGGAATGCCCAATGGAACGCCGCCCGCGTCGCCTGCTACTCCCCCGACGGCACCTTCCTGCACGCGCTTTCCCTGCCCACGCCCCAGATCACCTGCCCCAGCTTCGGCGGCCCCGACCTGACCACCCTCCTGCTCACCTCCGCCGCCGAAGGCCGCCCGGAAGAGGACGAGGTGGCGGGCAATACCTTTGTGTTCGAAACGGAGGTGAGGGGGAGGGCCGAGCCGCGCATATACTTGGAATGACTATTCCAACGCGCCGTGCGCCAAGCCTTTCAGCCAAGCAACGCCACGTTCGCGGGCTAGCGGAATGCCTTGAACTGTGTTCGGGGTCAAAGCAGACGAATGTCTGTCCTTCACACAGTGGCAAAGGCAACTAAAGCTGCCTTTGCGTGTATTGCAGTTTTCAGGAACTCACGACGACTTGCGGCGGCGCGACACAAATCCAAGCGCGCCAAGACCGACCAGTGCCAAGGGCAATCCTGCCGGCAGCGGGACCGGCGACACAGACCCTTGATACTCGATGGCGCTATCAAGAACCGCGTACCAGTCGTTGGCCTGTGCATCGGTCCCGCCACAGCAGAAGTCCCAGCCGAGGTAGAAGAAGTCGCCAGACCCATAGTTGACGCTGTAAACCATTTCATCGCCGGGACCGCCGTAAAAGACGGTGGCTGCCGCAGGCAGTCCAGAAGTCACACTATGATAGGAACTCAGACCAGCGATCGAGGCGGGATCGTCCGCAAACGACGTGCCAGCCGTCGCGGCTTGCTTTGCCCAAGTGCGGGACGGATCATAAGAGTAGGTATACGAAATCGCCCCCCCTAGCAGCGCGTTGTGAAAACCGCTTCCGGATCCGCCCAACTGAATAATGCGACCACCGGCAGACATGAACGACTGCAGTGCAGCGATTGGCGCCGCATCTTCTGCGTCCTGTTCGATGATCAGGAAATCGACACCTGATGCAAGCGCCGCACTGTAGCCCGTGCTTGTATCCGTGTACAAAATGGATGTGTGGCCAAGCCCGTCAAGGCCCAGATGACCTGAATTAGTTCCGCCAATCACGTTGTGGGTGCCGTCAATTACACCCACGGTAGCAGCATTAGCCCCGCCGCAGATAAGGCCGACCGCACAGGCGTATGCGACGCTCTTCAGGTTCATGGAAAACTTCATCAGGCAAATCCCTCATTAATGTTTATCAAATATTTGTTACCATAGCCATTCTCATGCAGCAACGTCTGGCTGATCTATCATTCCAGCGCACAGAGGCGCCTATGCCAATGGATAGGGGGCCGCTGCCCTATTTGACTGGACGCATATTAAGCCTCGCAGTCCAATTTACCATTTTCCCGTTTAGCAAAGGATAGGGCAGGAAGCGCGCCGCCAATTAAAGTGATATCGGGCGCCAAAACTCAGCCCAAACGCGCTTGGCCCCGCACCGACAAATGGGTTTCCGTCCTCCTTTTCAGAAACCAAACCCTAACAATCCGTAAAACCGTCCCTGTAACCCCTTGAATCTACATTCCCCCTAAGCTGTCCACGCGTGGACAGCCCTCCTGCGGCCAAAATTCCACTGGCCCAAATCGGACGACACGGGCACTCTCAAACCCATGTCCTCATCCATCCACCGCGATCAGATCCGCCCCTTTGAGACCCAGGCCGACCTGCCCCCCGCCACCGACGCGGGCCTGCGCTTCATCGGCCGGATCGAGACGCCCTTTATCGTCCGCGCCGATTGCCCAAGGCAGGGCGACCCCGAAAACGGCCCCGATTGCCGCCTGATCCTCGACCCCATCTATGCCCCGGCCCTCGCAGGCCTCGACCAGTTCGAATTCATCGAAGCCCTCTATTGGCTGCACGAATCCCGGCGCGACCTGCTGACCCAAAGCCCCAAGGCCGACGGCCAGACGCGCGGCACCTTTTCGCTGCGCAGCCCGCTGCGCCCGAACCCAATCGGCACCTCCATCGTCCGCCTGATCGCTGTCGACGGCGCAACCCTGACGGTGCGCGGTCTCGACTGCCTGACCGGCACGCCGCTGCTGGATATCAAACCCTACCGCTGTTCCTACGCCGTGCAGGCCCGTGCCAAACCCGGCGTCTCACCCTGAGAACAGCCCCGCGAACCGATCCCGCAGCGCGGCCTTCTGCACCTTGCCCATGGTGTTGCGGGGCAGGGCGTCGATGACCTCCATGTGGCGCGGATGCTTGAACCGGGCCAGACGCGCCGTGACCTCCGAACCGATCCCTTCCAGATCCGGCACCGCGCCGGGCAGGGGTACCAGCACCGCCACCGGCGTCTCTCCGAAATCCGGGTGCGGAACGCCGACCACGGCGGATTCCAACACCCCCGGCTGCGCGTCCAGCAACTCCTCGATTTCCTTGGGGTAGATGTTGAACCCGCCCGAGATGATCAGATCCTTGCCGCGCCCGACGATGGTGACGTAGCCATCCGCGCTCATCATCGCCAGATCGCCGGTGATGAAGAAGCCGTTGTCGCGCAACTCGGCGGCGGTCTTCTCCGGCATCTGCCAATAGCCCTGAAACACGTTCGGCCCGCGCACCTCCAGCGTGCCGATCTCGCCGCGTGGCAGTTCTGCGCCCGCCTCGTCACAGACCTTCGCCTCGACCCCCGGCAGCGGCAGACCTACGGTGCCCGCCCGCCGGTCGCCGTCATAGGGGTTGGAGGTGCTCATGTTCGTTTCGGTCATGCCATAGCGTTCAAGGATGCGATGGCCGCAGCGCACCTCGAATTGCTTGTGCGTCTCGGCCAGCAGCGGGGCAGAACCGGAAATGAACAGACGCATGCCTTTGGTGATTTCGGCATCGAACCGGGGATTGTCCAGCAGCCGGGTGTAAAAGGTCGGCACACCCATCAGGCTGGTCGCCCGGGGCATCCAGTCCAGCATCGCGTCGGCGTGGAATTTGGGAAACAGCACCATCGAGGCCCCGGCGGCAAGGATCACGTTTGTCGCCACAAAGAGCCCATGGGTGTGAAAGATCGGCAAGGCGTGCAGCAGCACGTCATCGCCCGTGAACCGCCAGAGATCGACCAAGGTCAGCGCATTGGACAGCAGGTTGTCCTGACTGAGCATTGCGCCCTTGGATCGCCCCGTGGTGCCAGAGGTATAGAGGAAAGCCGCCAGATCCCCCGCCGCGCGCGCCTCGACCGGGCAGGACGTCGGGGCCATATCCGCGCGACGGCCAAGGCTGCCGCCCTCCGGCCCCAGTGTTTCACACAGCGCGCCGCAACGCGCGGCCACCGGGGCCAGCCCCTCTTGCCGCGCAGGATCGCAGATCAGCACGCGTGCGCCCGAATTCTCGACGAAATAGGAAATCTCGTCCGGCGTATAGCCGGTGTTCAAGGGCAGAAAGACAACTCCTGCCTGAATGCAGCCAAAGACCAGCGCCAAGGCGTCCGGGCATTTTTCGACCTGCATGGCCAGCCGGTCCCCCGGCGTCAGCCCCAACTCCCGCACGGCCCCGGCAAACTGCGCTACACGCGCCACGAAGGCGGCGTAGCTGA
The DNA here is from genome assembly GCF_052266595.1 of Antarctobacter jejuensis. NCBI lineage: Bacteria > Pseudomonadati > Pseudomonadota > Alphaproteobacteria > Rhodobacterales > Roseobacteraceae > Antarctobacter > Antarctobacter jejuensis. The sequence goes on from NZ_JBQQXJ010000009.1 coordinate 146,683, forward strand.
TCGTTTTGCCATCGGGCAGGTACAGGAACACCTTGTCGTTGGCCGATTGATGGCCCAGCAGCCTGTCGTATAGTGGGTTGGTCATTGGGATCTCCTGCGCTGTCGCGCCGTTCTTACCCCTCTGGTCGCCAAGGGGTAAAGCACCTGATCAACCGGTGGGTGGCGCGGTCAGGGTGCGCTCTTTCAGCAGTTGGCGCGTGGCCAGCCATGTATCGGACAATGGCCCCGCCCGGGCCGAGACCGCGCTGACATCGCCGTCAAGCGCGGCTTCGTGGATGGTCCGCAAGATGCTGTTCAGCCGAACCGCGCCAACCACACCGGCAGAGCCCGCCATGCGGTGCGCGTCGACCGAAATCTGCCGCAGGGCCGCGGGGCCCTCGGCAATCGACTGCGGCAAGGCGTCGGCGAATGCGGTCATCTCACGCAGAAAGGTGTCATGTGCGTGGCCGAACAATGTGGCCGAAAGCTCCTTTTGCATTTCCTGCAGGTGCTTTTCATCAATCAGCACGCCGTTGGACGCGGCCTCTACGGGCAGGGCGACACCGTGTTCGTGGTCATTCAGCGCCTCTGACAGGGCGCCGCGGATGGAATCGACGCTGAGCGGTTTGATCAGCACCGTCTGCATCCCCGCGGCCCGGAATTTCTGGATTTCGCTGGGCAGGGCATGCGCGGTCGTGGCGATGATCGGGGTCTCTGCGTTTGTGCCCCCGCCGGACCGAATGGCGCGCGAAACCTCGACGCCATCCATACCCGGCATGGAGATATCCATCAGGATCAGGTCAAAGGCGCGGGCGGTGGCCCGGTGCAGGGCGATTTCGCCATCCGCGGCGGTGATGACGCTATGTCCGTCCCGCTCCAGCAGTTCCGTGGCGACGACACGGTTCACCTCATTGTCCTCGACCAGCAGGATGTCCATCCGCGGGGACCTGGGCAAGGCACTATGCTTTTCCTCGGGCGGGACGATATCCGGCATGTGGGCCGGTCTGGACAGGGGCAGGCGCAGCCAGAACAGGCTGCCATCGCCGGGTTCGCTTTCGACCCCCATTTCGCCGTTCATGGCAGAGGCCAGACGCTGCGAAATCCCAAGCCCCAGCCCGGTGCCTGAGGTATTGCGCGTGTAGGAGCTGTCGATGGTGACGAAATCGCCAAAGATGCGGTCCAGATCGTCCTCGGCGATGCCGATGCCTGTATCGGTGACGCGGATTTCGACATCATCCAGTCCGGCGGAACAGTCCGCTTCGATGACGACATTGCCGTTCGAGGTGAACTTGATCGCGTTGCTGACAAGGTTCAGCAGGATCTGGCGCAGGCGGTCCGGGTCGCCATAGACCTCATGCAGGACCGGGTTGGGCGGCGACAGGCTCAGCCGGTTTCCCCGCGACTGCGCGCGCTGCGCCTGATTGTCGATGATCTCTTCCAGCAGGGCGACAAGGTCAAACTGCGCCCGGCGCGGCGTCAGCTTGCCCGCGTCCAGCCGGGAGATATCCAGCACGTCATTCACATGGCCCAGCAGCACCCGGCCCGAATCGCGGATGATCCGCAGGTACCGCTGGTGGCGGGAATCCAGTCGCTCCGGTTCGAACAGTTCCAGCGTCCCCAGCATCCCGTTCAGCGGCGTGCGCATTTCGTGGCTCATGACGGCCAGCAGTTCCGCCTTTTGCTTTTCGCCCGCGATCGCGCGGTCGCGGGCCTGTTTCAGCGCCACCTCGCTGCTGACCCGGGCCGAGATGTCGCGCAGGAAGGCGATGAAGATTTCGCCCTCCGGGCTCTGCGCGCGGGTCAGGGACATTTCCACCGGGATCTGGGTGCCGTCCTGTCGACAGGCCTCCAGCCTGACCGGGCCAAGCCCGATGAACCTTTGCGTTCCGAACCGGCGATAGCGGCGCATCCCGTTCCGGTGGGCCTCACGCAGGGAGGTGGGAATGACCAGATCCGCCATGTCCTGCCCGATCGCCTCGGCGCGGGAATAGCCGAACACATTTTCGGCCGCCCCGTTGAAATCGATCAGGCGACCGGCGCTGTCGCAGACCAGGACTGCGTCAAATGACGTAGAGAGAATCGTTTCGATCCGTTCCCGGGTTTCCCGGTTTTCGCGTGCCTCGGCGTCGCTGCGGCGGGCAAGGTGGAACAGCGCAAAGGCCAGAACCGCCAGCAGGGACACCAGCGCGACGGTCAGGAAGCCCAGCCGGATCAGGCTTTGCGCAAGGCTGGCGCGCTGGATGTCCCCGAACCGCGAAAAATGGTCGACACCGGTCAGCGTCGCCTCACGGACCACGCTGCGGATCGCCGAGGCAGATTGTGTCAGCTGCGGCAGGGCGGCGCGCAGGGCGTCATCCGGCCCGTCGATGAAGGGCAGCAAGGCATCCCGGAACTCGGTGATCTGGCGCGTCTTTTCCGACATGCCGTCGAGGCCGTTGAGCGTGGCAAAGCGGTCAGCCTGCGTCAGCGTGGTCACCCGGCTGTAGAACACGTCATAGCGCAGGCGCACCGCCTCCAGCGTCCCGTCGCCTGTGCTGGCCTCCAGCGCCGCGATCTGCAGCGCCATCAGTTCGACCTCGGCCTGGCCAAGCGTCCATTGCATGTTGTCGGCGGCAGAGGCGGCAAGCCTTTGAACCTGTTGCCGCAAATCCAGAACCAGCAGGGCGATGGCGGTCAGCATCACAAGCACCACAAGCAGCGCGATCATCCACCTCCAGAGCGTCAGATCGGTCAGCCGGAACGGCCGCTGCAAGGGGGTGAGAAGGCGCTTCATGTAGAGGGGATCAGGGGCATGCGGGGCCGGTTCATCGCGGTTTCAGACCGTGCCACGGGCCCCTGCGCGGCCGTGGCACGCACCTTGGAGCCGGCTGGTGTTCGCGCCGTTGTCTGGTAAGGTTTCCGCAACGGCACCTGCTGTACATTCCCTCAAACGCTTGGACCCTCAACTATACTGGGCTAATTAACATATGACACAAGCGATGTGAAACTTCGGCAATTGCCGTTAGACTGTGTTCTGAGCGGTCGAGAGGAAAAAGGTATGCGCATTCTGGTTGCGGATGACCACGATCTGGTCAGGGATACGATCGCGGCTTATCTGAACACGGACGACGTGGATGAGGTCAAGGCCGTGGCGACGCTGCAGGATGCGGTTGCCCTGGCGCGTGACAGCGGCAGTTTCGATCTTGTCCTGCTGGACTACAACATGCCGGGCATGAACGGTCTGGACGGTCTGGCCGAAATGCGGGCCGCCAATGGCGGTCGTCCCGTGGCCATCCTGTCCGGCAGCGCCACCCGTGAGGTGGCGACAGCGGCGCTGAAGGCCGGGGCACAGGGGTTCATCCCCAAAACCCTGAGCGCGCGCACCCTGCTGACTGCCGCCCGATTCATGGCGGCGGGCGAAATCTACACCCCCATCGATTTCCTCAAGCCGTCCGGCGATGACGGCGCCATGAACCTGACCAAACGGGAGCATGAGGTGCTGCGCGGCATTTGCGAAGGCAAGGCAAACAAGGAAATCGCGCGCGATCTCGACCTGCAAGAAGTGACCGTCAAACTGCACGTCAAGACCCTCAGCCGCAAGCTGGAGGCGCGCAACCGCACCCACGCGGCGATGATCGCCCGGGACAAGGGGCTGGTCTGAACAGACCGGCGCAGCCATCCTCCCGCGCTCAGACGTCTTCGAAAAATCCGCTTACTGCGGCCCGTAGCGCCGCCGTTCGATCGTGACGCGCCCTTGCGCGTCTGACCGCACGATATGCAAATCGCCGTATTCGAGGGGGCTCGGCTCCGACAGGCCCAGATCCTCCCAGATCGTCGCGATATTGCCCTTGTTGCCGATCCAGATCAGCGTTTTGCCCGCCCCGGCCCGCACCAGACCGCCAGTGGGGGCCTCCTGCGGCAGACGGTTGACCGCCAATCCGCGCGCCTTGGACAGCGGCGCGGCGGTGTCGAGGTTGCGCTGGATGCCGGGGCTATAGATCAGGTCGACCTGAAACTCCTGCACCGCTGTGACCAGCGCCCGCGCCCGTTCGCGGCCCCGGGCGTTCAGGTCTGCGCCATCGCGGTCCGCGTGGCGGGTGACGATCAGGGTCGAATTGGGGGCCAGCGCCAGACCCTTCCCCGGCGCCATGCCGCAGGCGGGCACAAGCGCGCAAACGCCCAGCAGGAAAAAACGTCTGTTCATCGGGTCCCTCGTTCGTGCTTTTTCAGCAAGCCTAGCGCGCAGTTGACCCTTGGGCAACCAACGGGGGAGGGACGGCACACCCCGCTTGGAAAAAGGGCCGGAACCCTCTCGGATCCCGGCCCCGGCAATCAGCCCAACGCGTCGTTGCACCGTTTGCAGGTGCCCGGATGGCTGTGTGTGCCCACATCCGGCAGGATCTTCCAGCAGCGCTGACATTTCGCGCCATCGGCCTTTTCAAAGACCACGGTCACCCCGTCCACTTCCGGCAGGCGGAACGCCTCCGACGGAGAGGGATCGCCGGTCAGCGAGATGGCCGAGGTGATGCAGACGTCCTCGAAGGCGACGGATTTCAGCGCCGTCAGCATGTCGGCATCGCGCACATGCACCATGGGCGCGGCCTCCAGCGAAGCACCGATCACCTTTTCGGTCCGCTGAACCTCCAGCGCGGCGGTCACCGCCCGGCGCGCGCGACGCACCATCTGCCACTTGGCCGCCAGCGGCTCATCCAGCCAGTCGGCAGGCGTTTCCGGGATATCCTGCAGGTGGACAGAGCTGTCATCACCCGGGAACCGCTCCAGCCAGACCTCTTCCATGGTGAACACCAGGATCGGCGCCAGCCAGGTGGTCAGGCGGTGGAACAGCAGGTCCATCACCGTCCGCGCGGCACGGCGGCGCAGCGTGTCACCGTCGCAATACAGCGCATCCTTGCGGATATCGAAGTAGAAGGCCGACAGTTCCAGCGTGCAGAAGTTGAACAACTGCTGGAACACGCCCTGGAAGTCATAGGCCGCATAACCCGCGCGCACCGCGTGATCCAATTCCGCCATGCGGTGCAGGATATAGCGTTCCAGTTCCGGCATGTCGGCAGGCGCAACGCGCTGATCCTCGGAGAAATGCGACACCGCGCCCAGCATGTAGCGCATGGTGTTGCGCAGGCGGCGATAGCTGTCGGCAACGCCTTTCAGGATTTCCGGCCCGATGCGCTGATCGGCGGTGTAATCGGTCTGCGCCACCCACAGACGCAGGATATCCGCGCCGTACTGCTTGACCACCTCGTCCGGCACGATGGTATTGCCAAGCGATTTGGACATCTTGTTGCCCTTCTCGTCCAGCGTGAACCCGTGGGTCAGCACGCCGCGATAGGGCGCACGGCCCAGCGTGCCGCAGGCCTGCAACATCGACGAGTGGAACCAGCCGCGGTGCTGGTCGGTGCCTTCCAGATACAGATCCGCAATGCCGTCCTCGGACCCGTCCGGGCGGTCGCGCAGCACAAAGGCATGGGTCGAGCCGGAGTCGAACCAGACGTCAAGGATGTCGAACACCTGATCCCAGTCGTCGGCGTTATAGTCACTGCCAAGGAAGCGTTCCTTGGCGCCCTCCTTGTACCACGCGTCCGCGCCTTCGGCCTCGAAGGCCTCGTTGATGCGGGCATTCACGGCCGGGTCGCGCAACAGGAAGTCCGGATCGGTCGGCAGGGCGCCTTTCTTGGTAAAGCAGGTCAGCGGCACGCCCCACGCGCGCTGACGCGACAGCACCCAGTCGGGCCGCGCCTCGATCATGGAATAGAGGCGGTTGCGCCCGGTCTTCGGCGTCCATGTCACCAGCTTGTCGATGCTGGTCAGGGCACGTTCGCGGATCGTGGTGCCATAGTCGTCCTGCCCGTCGCCCACGGGGCGGTCGACGGCGGCAAACCACTGCGGCGTGTTGCGGTAGATCACCGGCGCCTTGGAGCGCCAGGAATGCGGATAGCTGTGCTTGATCTTGCCGCGTGCCATCAGCCCGCCAACCTCGACCAGCTTGTCGATGACGGTCTTGTTGGCGTTGCCCTCCTTGCCCTTGCGGTCAAGGATGTAGGTGCCGCCAAAGAACGGCAGGTCAGCGCGGAAACCGCCATCGTCCATCACGTTGTAGGTGATGACCTGATCCAGCATCCCCAGCCCGCGATAAAGCTCGTATTCCTCCATCCCGTGGCTGGGCGCACAGTGGACAAAGCCGGTGCCTTCCTCGTCGGTGACGAAATCGGCAGCGCGGAAATCGCGCGGCTCATCCCACTCGCCATTTGCGCCCTCGGCCCCGGCCAGCGGATGCGCAAGGCTCAGACCCGCCAGTTCATCGGTCGGCACGTCGCGCACGCGGGTCCACTGATCATCGTTCAGGCGCGCCTTGGCAAAGGTCTGCGCGGCGAGTTTGTCGGCGAGGAGGAATTTCTCACCCACGTTCAGCCAGCATTCCTCGGGCGTGCCCGTGACCTCATACAGGCCATAGTCATAGCCCGCGCCATAGACGACCGCCTTGTTCGACGGGATCGTCCAGGGTGTGGTGGTCCAGATCACGACTTTGGCGCCGGCCAGATCACCGTCGCCCAGCACCTTGAACTTCACCCAGATGGTAAAGCTTTCCTTGTCGTGATACTCAACCTCCGCCTCGGCCAGCGCGGTCTTTTCCACCGGCGACCACATCACCGGCTTGGAGCCCTGGTACAGCGTCCCGTTCATCAGGAACTTCTGGAATTCCTCGGCGATCACCCGTTCGGCGTGGAAATTCATCGTCAGGTAGGGATCGGCCCAGTTGCCGGTCACACCCAGACGCTTGAACTCATCGCGCTGGACGTCGATCCAGCCCTCGGCGAACTTGCGGCATTCCTGACGGAAATCGACCACGTCGACCTCGTCCTTGTTCTTGCCCTTCTTGCGGTACTGCTCTTCGATTTTCCATTCGATCGGCAGGCCGTGGCAGTCCCATCCGGGGATGTACCGCGCGTCCTTGCCCATCATCTGCTGCGACCGGACGATGAAATCCTTCAGCACCTTGTTCAGCGCATGGCCGATGTGCAGATGGCCGTTCGCATAGGGAGGGCCGTCATGCAGGGTAAAGCTCTGGCGGCCGTCCTTTTCGCGCAGACGGTCGTAGATGCCGATCTGCGCCCAGCGGTCCAGCCAGCCGGGTTCACGCTTGGGCAGGCCCGCGCGCATCGGGAAATCGGTCTTCGGAAGGGACAGGGTGTCCTTGTAGTCGGGCAGGGTGGTGTCGGCGCACATGTGTGGCGTCCTTCGGATCGGTCTGTCAGATTATCGGTGAAGGGGCGGCGTGAGGTCTCAAACGCCTTGTCCCGGCGGCTCGAATGCTCAGAGCGCCGGGCATGTAATTCGGATAATGATCGCAAAGCACGTCATGTCGTCGGCGTTATAGGGCGTGGCGGCGCGGGCGTCCAGAGGATGCGCAATCCGGCGGGAACCTGCCGCAGGCTGCGCGGGAATTGGCCGTCTCAGGGCCCTCACGCGCCCCCCTGCGCTGGAACCTGCCAAGGCAAAAGCCCTGTTTTGGCAAGGGATTACCGACAAACAGCCCAAAGGCGCCCGCCCCCTTGGCGGCGGGCACGCGGCGCCCGATCTTTCCCTCATGGCGTCGACCTCAGCGACGCGTCTCAGGAGGACAAGACAATGGCCTATGAAACTCAGGACCCGTATCTGCGCCGGACCGAACAGATCTATCGCAACACCGACGGTCTGGACAATCGCTACACCACCCGGCCGCGCGGCAGCAACGCCTCGGCCATCGGCATCGCGGCGGCGCTGATCGTCGCCATCGCGGTGATCTCGGTGATCGCGCTCGGCTCGTCGGTGACGACCGAACCGGTCAATGCGCCGGACGCGACAACCACCAACATCACCGTCCAGCCGGACACCACCGGTCCGGCGGAAATGACCCCCGCGCCGGAAACCACCGCCCCCGCGGCCCCGGTCGCCCCCTCGGCGGATCCGGCACCGGGCACCGTCGCCCCGCAGGAAGACCCCGCGCCGGAGGCAACCGCCCCCGCCGCCAATTGATCCCGCTTCGCCCGGCGCCTGAAACGGCGCTCTAGAACGGGCGCGCCAGCATCAGCCACAGGATCGCGGCGACGGCGAAAAACGCCGGAAACCCGCAGGCGAACCAGATGCGGAACAGACGGAAATAGCGCGGCGGCAGGGGCGTGTTCCCCGCCGCCGCCTCTCGCGCCAGATCGCGCAGCCGGATCTGGATCCAGACCACCGGCAGCCAGAACAATCCCGTCACCACGTACAGGATCAGCGACAGGGCGACCCAGCCTTCGGTCAGCGGCCAGCCGATGCCGCGTGCCAGCAGGTAGCCGGTGACCGGCTGCGCCACCACCGCCGTCGCGGTGAAAACCGTATCGGCCAACACCACCACCCCGGCGGTATGGGCGATCAACACCGCATCCCGCGTGCGATGCGCCATCAGCATGAAAAACGCGATGCCGGCACCCGTGCCGAACAGCACCGCCGCGCCGACCACATGCAGCCAGCGCAAGACCATCAGCCAGTCCATCAGCGCTCCTCCAACAACACCCAGGTCACCAGCGCCAGCACCATCGCCGGCAGCACCTTGACCAGCGGTCCCAGCGGATCTGCCCACATCGCGGGGGTAAAGATCGTGGCCGAGACAAGGTAGATCAGCGAGACCCCGACCATCTCCAGACAGGCCAGCCGCGCGGTGGGCCGATAAAGGATCGACAAGGCCAGCGCCAGGTCGACAAAGGACCAGAAAGCCACGCTGATCCGGGCCAGCCCGCGCGACCATCCAACGGCGGTCAGATGATCCGCCGCCGCCCCGATCTGCCACAGCCCGATCAATCCCGACAGCGCCCAGAACAGCGACAGCACCGCCACGCAGATCGGCATCAACAGCGCCGCACGCGCCTGCAGCCGGTGCTCTGCCCCAAGCGTCATCCCCTGCAACGTGTCCGTCAGCGGCGACAGTGCGCCAAAGCGCATCCGCCACGGCGCGGGATCGCCCGTCACCCCGTCGCGCAACACGGTGATCGCGGTCGTGCGCAGCGGACTGCGCCACCCCAACCGGCCCAGCCCGTCCGCCACACGCCCCACCAGGGGCAACAGCGCGGCAGGCAGGGTCAGTCGCAGGCGCGCCGGGGCAAAGCCCAGCGCGTGCCGGTGGTCCGCCACAACCCGGTGCAGCGGCTGCGACTCATCCTCCACAAGGTCAAAGACCGCGCCATCGGGCAGGTCGCCATCGACCGCGGCGCGCACCGCCTCTGCCACCTCGTCCAGCGCCACGCTCTGCACCGGGCTGTCCGGCAGGGCGAGCGGCTGTATCAGCGGCACCGCCGCCAGCATCCGCAGCAGCATCGTCCCGCCATAGGCCCCGCGCGCCAGCACCAGACCGGGCCGCAGGATCACATGCCGCGCACCAGACCCCGCCAGCGCCACGTCGCCACGCCCCTTGCTGGACATGAAGGCGGTCTTGGCCGCGGGCGATGCGCCAACCGCAGACACCTGCACCACCCGCACGCCGCTTTGCGCCGCCGCCGCCCCCAGCGCCGCAAGCGCATGGTGATGCAGCGCCTCAAGGTCATTGCCCGGTGTGTCCTGCAGCGATCCGGCGCAATTGACCACCGCCCCGACGCCCTCCAGCAGGGCCGCCCAATCGCCGCTTTCGGTCAATTGCGCCATGTCGCAGTGCCGGAACGGCAGATCCGGCAGCACCCGTCGCGCCATATCGGCAGAGCGGCCCGCCGCAATCACCCGATGGCCCGCGTCACGCAGGGACCGGCAGACGGCGCTGCCGATCAGCCCGTAGGCGCCAAGCACAAGGACGGTCTGCGGTTGGGTCATGTGGCTCTCCTTTTGGGGCCAAGTGATCCGGCATTGGCCCGCGGCTGTCCAGCCCCCCAGGCGGACCCCTGCGGCAGTGCGTCCCTTGCCTTGCGGCGGCGCGCTTTGTTTGGTGCGCAGGGGAGGATGTCATGGCCCAGACCATGGAAATTGCGATTGCCGGCGCCGGTATGGGCGGGCTGGCCGTGGCCACGGCGCTGCGGCAGGCCGGACATCGCGTGGTGGTCTTTGATCAGTTCGATCAGCCCGCGCCGGTCGGCTCCGGTCTGGTGGTGCAGCCGGTCGGGCTGGAGGTGCTGCAGCGGTTGGGCGCGGATACCAGCGCGCTGGCCAGCGGCAACCGCATTCACCGGATGCTGGGGCATGAGGTCTCGACCGGAAAACCGGTGCTGGACGTGACTTATGACGCGCCCGGCGATCCGCGCTTTGGCCTCGCCATCCACCGCGCCGCGCTGTTTCAGGCGCTTCATGACGCGGCCCTGGCTGCGGGGGTGGAAATCACGCCCTCCCACCGCGTCACCGGGCGCGACGGCAAACATCTGCTGTTCGAAACCGGGCGCGCGGGCCCCTTTGCCGCCATCATCGACGCCACCGGCGCGGGCTCTCCCCTCTCGCCGATGCAGGCCCGCCCGCTTGGCTACGGTGCGCTCTGGGGCACGGTCGAATGGCCCGCAGAGGCCGGGCTGCCCCGCAACGAATTGCGGCAGGCCTACCGCCGTGCGGACCGGATGCTGGGTGTGCTGCCGGTCGGACAGATTCCGGGGCAGGAGGGGTTCCGCGCCTCGATCTTCTGGTCGCTGCCCGCGGACGGCCACGCGGACTGGATGGCGCGCGGGCTGGAGGCGTGGAAGGACGAGGCCATCGCCCATTGGCCGGATTTCTCGCCCTTCATCACGCAGATCACCGCGCCCGAGCAGATGACCATGGCGCGCTACACCCACGGCACCCTGCGCCGCCCGTTCGAGGACGGCGTGATCTACATCGGCGACGCCGCCCACCGCGCCAGCCCGCAGCTGGGGCAGGGGGCGAACATGGCCCTGCTTGACGCATGGGCCTTTGCGCGGGCGCTGGAACAGGCGCGCGGGGACGTGGCGCTGGCCGCGCAATGGTACGCGCAGGCGCGGCGCTGGCACGTGCGCGGCTACCAGTTGATGTCGCGCCTCTTCACGCCGCAATACCAGTCCGACAGCCGGATCCTGCCCCGCCTGCGCGACCGGGTGTTCTATCCGCTTTCCACGATGCCGCCCCTGCCGAACGTCCTGACCCGGCTGGTCTGCGGCGACCTGCTGCCGCCCTTGGGCTCGCTGACCCCTTAGCCGAACAGCGATCCGACGTAATAGGCGATTCCCGCCGCCACGCCGCCAATCGCCAGCGTCTCCAGCCCGGACCGCCACCACGGCGCCAGCGACCAGATGCTTTTCAGCGATCCGATCGCGAAAAAGGTCACGCCGACCAGCACGCTGGCCACGGTAAACGCATTGGGTATCCCAAAGACAAAGGGCACCAGCGGCACGGCCCCCGCCACCAAAAAGGCCGCAAAAGTCACCAACGCCGCGCGAAACGGATGCGGGTCCACCGCGCCGATGCCGTATTCGCCTTCCAGCATGGTATCGATCCAGACGCCGTGATTGTGCGCGATCTGCTCCACCGCCTCGTCCAGCGTCTGCCCGGACAGCCCCTTTTGCACGAGGATGGCGCGCAATTCCGCGCGCTCGCCGTCCGGATACAGCCGGATGTGGCGCTCTTCGACCTCGCGCAGGCGAGCGCGGTTGTCGCGCTCTGCCTTGGTGGCCGAATAGTTGCCCGCCGCCATGGAAAACCCGTCGGCCAGCACATTGGCCAGCCCCAGCGCCACGATCACGAAGGGCGACAGCCCCGCGCCCGCCACGCCCGCCACGATGGCAAAGGTCGTCACCGCGCCGTCGATTGCCCCATAGACCACGTCGCGCAGATCGCCCCGTCCGGGGGGATTGGCTAGGCGTTCGGCGATCTCGGCCTCGGTGTGGCCGTGGTCTGCGGGCTTGGACATGGGGCGCTCCGATCCGGGAGGAATGCCCCCTGCGTGGCCCCTGCCGCCCCGATGGTCAAGCCTCAGCCGGTCTCTTCGGACGCTGTGCCGCGCGTCTGGACCCAGCGGTTGAGCCACGCCAGCCCGGCCAGCGACAGCCCCAGCAGCAAGAAGGAGAACACCCGCACCAGCCCGGCAAGCCCGGATATGTCGATCAGGAACACCTTGGCCACCGCCAGCCCGATCACCACCACCCCGGCCCGCCGCAGCCCGTCGGACCGCCGCGCCAGCGCCTGATAGAACAGCACGGCACCCGCCAGCAGCAGCGCAACCGTATAGCTGTACAGCTCCGGCTCCGTGATGCCGTGCACGATCCGCATGGCCTCACCGCCCTGCCAGAGATGGCGGATCACCATCCCCGCCCAGAACAGCGCCAGCGCCACCCCGACGGCGGCCAAACCAACCCGCAGAACCGGGCGCAGATGCGTCAGCCGCCACGCCCCGAAACCCAGCAGCACAGCAGGCAACAGGTAGGCCGGGGCCAGCGTGTTGAACAGCACCACCCCATGCACCGCCTGCCGGTCCAGCAGCGGGTTGCCAAGGCTCAGCGACAGCCCGATGCAGACAATCGACGTGATGCCGAACATCGCCGCCAGCGCGATCCGCAGCCAAGTCATCGCCCCGCCCAGCCGCAGACGCTCCAGCTGCGCCAGCGCGGTGCAGATCCAGATCGCCCCGTACAGGCCAAGCGCCCAATGCGATTCCTCTGGCGCGTGGCCCACAAAGGTCTCGATCACATGGTACAGCGTCAGGCTGACGGTCATGCCGCCCACCGACCACGACGCACTTTCAAGGAACACCCGCGCGCGCGGGCGCTCGCGTCCAAGGATCAGCCACAGCGCCGCCAGCAGCGCCGCCAATGTGCCGCCATAGGCCGCCAGCATCTCCAGCACCGGCGCCTCGGTCGCCCAGTTCAGCCCGGGATCAAGCACCAGCCGATACCCCAGCGCAAGGATGCCCGCCACGATGAACCCGGTCATCTGCGGCAGATCGAACCGGCGGTCCAGCGCCGCGGCGCTCACCACCACCGCGGCCAGCGCCAGCGTCAGCGCCGCCTGCGTCAACAGCAGCGTCAGCGCAAAGGCGATACAGGCCAGCGCCGAAACCGTGGCCAGCGCCGTGCGCAGGCGCTCCTCGCCATCGGCCTTGGCAAAGATCGTGGCCTTCAGCACCATCAGCGCCGCCAATGCCAGCGCGTGCAGCGCCCAGGGCCAATCGCCCAGCCGCTCAGAGGCCGTCCAAGTGAACTCCAGCGCCAGCCCGGTCAGCGGCGCAAACAGCGCCGCCGCCGCCGCCCAGACCGGGGCAAACCGGCCCGGCTGCAGGCTGCGCCAGAAAGCGGCCAGCCCGATGACCGCAGAGGCCAGCAGCACATAGGTCACATCCAGCGGCATCCGCTGTTCCGTCAACCCTTCCTGCGCGTTCATCGTCCCGATCAGCGCCTCCAGTGCGGGGCTGTTCAGAATGGGCGATCCGACCATCGCCAGAAAGGTCAGGGCCGGCAGGGCGCAAAGGTCCTGCAAGGCAGGCGCACCGCGCGACCAATAGATCATCAGCGCTGCCAGACCGGCGGCCAGCGCGGCGGAAACCCACCACGTCGTCACCGACATCTGCGCGGCATAGGCCAGCCCGACGCAGGTGCCGATCAGCGTCAGCAGGGTCAGCAGAACCGGGAAAATCGGTTTACCCTTGTGGTCAGAGGACAGGACAACCTCGCCGATGCAGGGGCCGGAATGGTCCGGCAGCAGGCCGCGCGCGGGGATTGTCGTGGCCAGCAGCGTCAGCGCCACGACAAACAGCGCAAAGCTGGCGGTCAGGCTCTCCGTTTCCGGCGAGGACAGCAGCAACATGCCAGCGGCAATGCCCCCCGACACCACCGACAAAACGCTGACCCAGGCCCAGCGGCGCAGCGTGTCGATGCCCAGACCCAGCGCCGCCAGCAGGCCGAAATAGACCAGCAACCATTGCGGCGTCTCGCTGCTGCCCCCCACAAGGAACGGCGCGGCCATGCCGCCGATCAGGCCGACAGCGGCCAACAGCGGCCCGTGCCGCCAGCCCAGCAGCAGCCCGAACAGGGCAATCCCGAACAGCGCCGCCAGCGCCGGACCGGGGGCCACAAGGTCATACAGCAGCCGCGCCGCCAGCACCCCGCCCATCAGAGAAACCAGCCCCGCGCCCGACAGGACAGAGGGCAGATAGGCCGTGGCCTTGCTTTCGTCGTCGCCAAATCGGCGGCGGATCATCTCTCCGCCCGCGATCAGCGCCGCGCCAAAGACCAGCGCCGCGACAACCCGCATGGTCGGCGTCAGCAGCCCGGTCTCGACCCCGTATTGCACAAGGAAAATCCCCGCCAGCGCCAGCGAAACGGCGGCAACCGCGTAGAACCAGTTTTCCGACAGCCAGCGCGCCAACCGGTCAAAGCCGGACGGCCCCCGGGGCGCGGCGGCGGCCTGCGCCACCGCGGGCGGCTCCGGGGTCGTGGCTGCGACGGAAGAGGCGGCCTCTGTTGCGGCTGGGATCGGGGCGGTATTGGCGGGAGCGGTCGTCTCCGTTTCACCCGGCACGGGCTTTATCTGAACCGGCAGCGGCACCGGGCTTGGCCCCGGTCCCCGCGGAGATGCCCGCCCGGTCTGGGCCACATTGCGTTCAAGGTCCTGCAACCGGCCTTGCAGTGTATTGACCTCCCGGCGCAGCCTGATCTGCGCAAAGATCAGGATGATCACCGCGACGGGCAGGGCCAGAACGGCCAGACCCAAGAGAACGAATAGCGCTTCCATCAAATGCCGGTCTCCGACTGTTCAGAAGGCGCAGTCTAGACCGGTGCGCGGAGGTGAGACAGGTCCGGAATGCCGGACCTTCGGATGTGGGGCTTTTGGGGGGCGTTTCCTAACAAAAGGTAAAATCGGCCCTGTAACCCCTTGATTCTGCATTCCCCCTAAGCTGTCCACGCGTGGACACCCCTGTCCGACCTATCCCTTGTCGGACATCACCAGCCCGCTCAGGCTCGACCGGATGATCGCCCGGACAGAGGGCCGCTTGCCCTTGCCAAATGGCAGCGGGCGGCAGACCTCCATCGCCGCCACACCCACCCGCGCGGTCAGCGCGCCATTCACCATCCCCTCGCCAAATCGGCGCGACAGCTTGCCCAGAAGGCCACCGCCAAGGATCGGTTCCAGCATGTCATCCCCGATGGCTACCGCCCCGGTGGCCACAAGGTGGGACATCACCGCCCGCGTCAGCCGCCAGCTGCCTAGCGTGCCGGACCGCCCGCCATAGATCTCGGCGATCCGCCGGATCATGCGCAGGTTCGCGGTCAGCGCCGCCACCACATCCGCCAGCGCCAGCGGCACCAGCGCCGTCACCGTCGCCACCTGCCGCGCCGCCGCCTCGACCTCGCGCCGGGCCGCCGTATCCAGCGGCGCCAGCAGCGCATCCTCGGCATGGGTCAACAGGCCCGCCGCGTCAAAAATCTCATCCCGCCGCTCGGCCAGCTTTTGGCGGCCCCAGCGGGTATCCTCGCGCCCCCGGTACAGCTTCACCAGATCGTCGGTCAGCCTGCGCGCCCCGGCCAGATCCTCATCCGCCAGCGCCGAGTCCGCCGCGTGGTGCAGCGAGTCGATCCGCGACAGGCGCGAGAAGGCAGCAATCTCCTTGATGGCGATCAAAAGGCAGACCAAAGCGAACAGGCCGAACAGGGCCGTCACCGCCCAGCCAAGGATCGGGGTGGAGGCGATCAGATCGGTCGCGAATTGCCACGCTGCGACAGAGGCCAGCGTCCCCACCAGCGCCAGCAGCAACCGCCAGAACCAGCGCGACAATACCGACGGCGGACGCGCCGCCAGCGCGGCGACCGTGGTCATGGCGGTCCCTTCCGGCGGCGCCAGGTGCGGTTCCGGCACCGGCGGCGCGGTGGCCGGGCTGGGCACATCACCGCTGTCGTCGAGGTCGATCAGGACGGGGCCTTTGGGGGGCTTGCTCATGCGCGTGTCTCCTCGGCGGCACGTTGCCAGCGGTAGCGGATGTCGGGCAGACCTTCCTCATTGTCGCCCTCGGTGCGGGCGATTTCGGAAAAGCCATGGCGCAGGTAAAACCGCTGCGCGCCGGTGTTCTGCTGAAAGGTCCAGAGTTCGAGCACGTCAGAGCGCGCCTTGGCCTCGTTTAGCAAGCCTGTCCCTACGCGCCGCCCCTGCGCCCAAGCTGCGACGAACAGAGCGTCGAGTTCATGACCGTCCAGCGCCAGAAACCCCGCCACGACATTGTCCAGCTCCGCAACCGTGACCCAGCCCCGGTCGATCAGCTTGCCCATGTGCATGATGTCCTGCGCGCCGGTGTGCAGGCGCGGCTTCCAAGGGCGCGCGTCCACGGCCTCGGTGATCATCGCGCCCAGCTTGCCTGCGTCGGTGCTGCGGGCCGGGCGCAGGGTGAGGACCGCGCTCACAGTCGGTCCCCGATCAGGAATTGCGCGGCGCGGTCCAGCCGGATGTGGGGCGGGCCTTCGCCGGGTTTCAGTGACAGGGGTGCGGGGGCGAAATTCATCACCGAATAATCCTGATCCAGCCAGCTTTCGGCCCCGTTGCGAGCCGGGGTCAGCAGATGGGTGGGATCTTCGGGCAGGGCGCCGGGATAGAATGCCGCCTGTTTGCCGGTTTCCAGCAGCGTGCCGCGCACGCAGGGCAGTTCCGTCCCGCCGTGCTGGATCATCTGTTCGGTGGTGGCGCGCAGAGCCGCGATGGACATGGCCTGCGTGTCGGCCCCGGCAAAGCGGGCACGATCCCGTGCCTCTCGCGTCAGGGCCTCCATGATGCCGGTCAGCTTGCCGTGTTGCAGATGGTGCAGGTGGTCGGCCTTGGTGGCGGCAAACAGGATCTTTTCCACCCGCTTGCCCAGCAGCAGGTTGGTGAGAAAGGCATTCGCGCCGGGGCGAAAGGCGGTCAGGATATCGGCCAGCGTGCCGCGCAGATCCTCCATCGCGCGCGGACCGGCATGGATCGCGCCAAGCGCATCGACCAGCACGATCTGGCGGTCGATGCGGCTGAAATGGTCGCGGAAGAAGGGTTTGACCACGCGGGTCTTGTAGCTGTCAAAGCGCCGCTCGAACTCTCGGTAGAGCGACCGACGCGGCGCGCCGGACTGCGGCGGCAGGGGCGCAAAGGTGAGGACAGGCGACCCTTCAAGCTCACCCGGCAGCAGGAACCGGCCCGGCGAACAGTCCGAAAACCCTGCCGCCCGCGCGGCATGTAGCGATTTTGTATAGGCGTCAGAGAGGGCGCGGGCGCGGTTTTCGTCGAGGTCCTGCGTGGCGTCCTCGGCCTTGAGCTGCTCCAGCAGCTCCGGTCCTCCGGGGCGCAGGGGCAGGCGGGACAGCATGGCCTCTGACCAGTCGGCATAGCTCTTGTCGATCAGCGACAGGTCCAGCAGCCATTCGCCGGGGTAGTCGACGATATCGAGGTGCAGCGTCCGGGGCCCCTGAAGCCCCGCCAGCAGTCCGGCGGGCCGGATCTTCAGCGACAGGCGCAGTTCGGACACCGCGCGGGTGCTGTCCGGCCAATGAGGCTGGCGCGCGGTGAGCGCCGCCAGATGGGTTTCGTAGTCGAAGCGCGGCAGGGTGTCGTCGGGCTGTGGCTGCAGAAAGGCGGAGAGGATGCGGGATTCGGATTCCGCCACCAGTTGCGGCATCCGCGCCCGGTCCATCAGGTTGGCGACCAGCGAGGTGATGAACACCGTCTTGCCCGCGCGCGCCAGAC
Source organism: Antarctobacter jejuensis (assembly GCF_052266595.1). Lineage (NCBI taxonomy): Bacteria > Pseudomonadati > Pseudomonadota > Alphaproteobacteria > Rhodobacterales > Roseobacteraceae > Antarctobacter > Antarctobacter jejuensis. The sequence goes on from NZ_JBQQXJ010000009.1 coordinate 164,287, forward strand.
CGGTGACGCCGAGCCGCAGGGTCGGCTCGAAAAAGGTCTCGGACAGGGTGCCGGTGATGTTTTCGACGCTGCGGGTGAGCGTGTCGGCAATCGTGCCAATGACCATGCGGGCGCCTTTCACGGTGGTTCGGTGGCAACTTAGTCATTGGTGGGGCGCGGGGCCAGTGCAGCGGGCGGGGAATGTGGCGGATGTTGCGCGCTGCGCGCGGGATTGCCCCCGGGCGGCCGGGGCGCTAGGAGGCGAGCCATGCCCAGATACGCGCTTTTGGTGGAATATGATGGCCGGCCCTTTGCCGGCTGGCAGAGACAGGCGGATCAGCCCTCGGTGCAGGCCGCCATCGAGGTGGCACTGGCGCGGCTGGAGCCGGGCGCGCATACGATCGCCGCCGCCGGGCGGACCGATGCCGGTGTCCATGCGCGCGGGCAAGTGGCCCATTGCGACATGGCGAAGGAGTGGGAGCCTTTCCGTCTGTCGGAGGCGTTGAATTATCATCTCAAGCCCGCGCCGGTGGCGATCCGGGCGGCGGCGGCGGTCGATCACGACTGGCACGCGCGATTCTCGGCGGTGGAGCGGCGGTATCTGTTCCGGCTATTGATGCGGCGGGCGCCGGTCACGCTGGAGGCGGGGCAGGTCTGGCGGGTCAATCATCCGCTGGACGTGGAGGCGATGCGGGCGGGCGCGGCGCATCTGCTGGGGCGGCAGGATTTCACCACCTTTCGCTCTGTCATGTGTCAGGCGAAATCGCCGGTTAAGACGATGGATGAGATCACCATCGAAAAGGTCGAGGGACTGGCCGGGCCGGAGGTGCATTTTTATCTGCGGGCGCGGTCCTTCCTGCACAATCAGGTCCGGTCCATCGTGGGCACGCTGGAGCGGGTCGGGGCCGGGGCCTGGGCGCCGGACCGGGTGGGCACGGCCCTGGCGGCGCGGGACCGGGCGGCCTGTGGGCCGGTCTGTCCGCCGGGCGGGCTGAGTTTGATGGGTGTGGGCTATCCTGACGATCCGTTTTCCTGAGGGGGTGTCCACGCGTGGACAGCTTAGGGGGAAAGCAGGATCAAGGGGTTACAGGGACGAATTTACAGAGTTTTAGGGTTTGAGGGGGTTTTCGGCGCGCCGATTGGCGCGCTTTGACGCTTCAAGGCTCACCTGCAAACAGGCCCGCCTGTTTCGCGAACCCACCTCTCGCCGATTGATGCCTGAGACAGCGCCGCCGCCCCCGCAAGGGCAAGCCGTGCTGCGCACGGGGCTGCGCCCCCTTGCAGGGGCGACTGCGCCGCCTCGGACCGGCATCAGCGAAAGGCGGCTCCGGGAAACAGGCTGTGGCGGGGGTGGTCAGGTCGGGATCCGGGCCGGGGTTTCAGGCCGGGGCGCGGGTGAAGAGGGTGGGGAACCAGTCCTGCCGCAGCTTGTCGCCCTGGGTCATGCCGTGGTCAGGGAAGGGCGGCGAGGTGCGGCCCGGACGGGTGGTATAGCGCGCGTCGTCGCCCACAAGGCGCAGCGAGAAGGCGCGGCGGCGGGTCGGGCTGTCATTGCCGCGCGCGCCGTGCAGGATGCCGTAGTTGAAGGCCACCGCATCGCCCGGTTCCATCTGCCATTCACGGATTTCCATCCCCTCGGCATCCGGGTCGGGGACAGGCATGTAGGTGTCCGCGTCGGGGTAGAAGTTTTCCTCGGACAGCCAGCGGGTGGGCAGCACCGGTTTTTCCCAGAGATGCGAGCCCGCGACGCAGCGCAGCGTTGCCTGTGTCACCGGGTCGAGCGGGCTCCAAAAGCTGACGGTCTGTTGACCGGAGACAAAGTAATAGGGGCCGTCCTGATGCCAGGGCGTGGGTTTCGAGGTGCCGGGTTCCTTGACCAGCACGTGATCGTGGAAGAGTTGCGCCGTTTGCGATTGCATCAGGTCGGCGGCGACCTCGGCCACCGCGGAGGTGCGAATGACCTCTTCGAATTCCGGGATGCGCTGCCAGTTGCAGTAATCGTCGAAGAAGCGCCCCGCCTCACCGGGTTTGAGGTTTTCGGCGGCATAGGGGCCGGGCTGGTCCATGTTGCGGGCCACGCCCGCGCGCAGGGTGTCCACGTGATCGGCCCAAAGGCCGCGGATCACCACGACGCCATCGCGCTGGAAGGTATCGATATCGGATTGGGTCAGCAGCGGGTGGGGCATGGCGGGTCTCCGGTTTTTCGGCGGAGAGAACCATGCCCGCCCGGCGCGGGCAAGGGGCCGCCGGGGCCTTTGGTCAGGTCCCGATCACCCGTTGTCTGACACGCTGCCGCCGGAACTGGACGCAGGCGTGACATCCGAGGGGGCGGCATCGACACCCTCCTCGCGGGTGAATTTCCACAGCTGGCCCGAAACGTTCTGACAATTGTCCATGAAGGCCGCTCCGCCCAGCGTCGCGGCGGGAGCAAACCTGTTGCCTTCGAGGCATTTTCCGTCGCCCTGGAACATGGTTTTCATCCGGTACCAGCCGTCGCCCTGCGGTTCCAGCTTCCACAATTGACCCGAGACGTCCTGACAGCTGTCCATGTAGGCCGCGCCCTGCAGGGTGGCATCAGGGGCAAAGCGGTTGCCTTCGAGGCATTTGCCATCGCCCTGAAACAGCGTTTTGAGCCGGTACCAGCCATCGCCCTGCGCCTCGATTTTCCACAACTGGCCGGTGACGTTCTGGCAGCTGTCCATGAAGGCACCGCCGCCCAGCAGGGACTCCGGCGCGTAGCGGTTGCCTTCGAAGCATTTGTTTTCCGGCGCCTGGAACATGGTTTGCAACCGGTAGGTGCCTGAAAAATCCTGTGCCGCTGCGGGCAGGGCGAGGCAGGCCAGAAGGGCGGCGGAAATCATTTTCATCGTCGAGGCGCCTTATATGGTCCCGGCGCGGTCCTGCGCCACGGGGGCAGCCTGCGGCGGGGCGGCCTTCAGATCAAGCGTGCCGTGGCGATGGTGGCGGATCAGTCGTTGTCGATATCGCCCGCCCCGGCGCCGGCGCTGCGCGAGGCCTCTGAGGCGGGGACATAGGTGCGGGCGGCCAGCGCGGTTAGTGCGGCGACCAGCGGATCGGAGGCGGGGATGCGCGGCGGCAAGGCGGCGGGTGCGGTGCCGTCGGGGGCCTGTGTCAGGGCGATGCGGGGCAGGCCCTCGACCATGCGGACCGTGCAGCTGTCATAGGCCACGGGCAGCAGCTGCGCATAGCTTTCGGCCAGCCCCTCATCCCCCGGCTGCAGGGTCAGGCAGATGTCGGGGCCGGTCGCCTTCAGCGCGCGCGGGATGTCGTCCAGCATCAGCGGCAGGCGCAGGATGGGGCTGTCCTGTGGATTGGCCAGCGCGTCGGTCAGCGCCTCTGGCGCGCCACCGGTGCCAAGGTGACGGGCCGCGGCGCGGCCAAAGAGTTCGGCCTGACCGGGGGGGAAGCCCGCGCCGCGCGCGGCCTTTTGCGCGAGGGCGGTGATTTCATTGGCCGAGTAGCTCATGAGTGCAGACCCGTCAGCCACCAGTCGTCGCTGCGGTGGGTTGTCAGATCCTCTGGCAGGGGCGCGCCCTGCGCCAGCGCGATGCGGGTCCAGCGGTCTGATTTCGGGTCGAATTTCGTGGCGCCGAAGAAGGCGAGCTTGCACCGCAGCATGTCGATGGGCAGGCAGGTTTCGGCGATCAGGTTGTCATGGATTTCCGCGTAGGGATTGCCGGTGGCGCAGGCGACGCGGGCCAGCGCCAGTTCATGTTCGGGGTTTGCGGCGCGGAAGGCGCGCAGGTCTTTTTCGCCCTCAAGGGCCGCGTGCAGCGCCTTGACCCGGCGGGCGATGTCCAGCGGGCTTTCGCGGTCTGCGCCGGGTTCGGCGAAGCGGTCGCCAAGGCGGGGTTCCAGCTTTTCCTCGGAGACGTACCAGAACAGGCGGCTTTGATCGGGGGCGTCGTAATCCGGGGTCAGCGCCCAAGGGAAACGGGTTTCGATGGCAGCACGGACGTCCCCCGGGGTGTCGAAGGGATGGGGGTGCAGGCCGGCGGCATCTGCCATGGTCTCGGCCAGGTCGTCGATGAGCGGGCCGAAGGGTTCCAGCATCAGCGCGACGGTGAGTTCCTGCGTGTCGAGCGCCAGACCGGCGGTGCGGTGAAACAGGTGGTCCAGCGGGGCGTCGCCGGGCAGGTCCGTCAGAGCGGCCTGTACCGCGGGCCATTCGGTGCGGATCCGGTCGATGCGGGCCTGATGCTGCGGGTCGGGGACCTGCCATTCGTCAAGGTGTTGCGCGGCGCGTTTGGCCAGGGATTGCAGGGTGTCGGCCTCTTGCGCGGAAAGTGCGGGCAGGGCGCGGACCCGGGCCAGCGCGGTTTCGCGGGCATACATCCAGTTGTGCAGCAAGACGGGGTGCGAGACGAGGAAAGGCGCCATGCCCAGCCCGGTGGAATTGCCGATGCCGAGGTGACGCTTGATCCGGGGGTCGAGCGGGGCCCGACCGAGGTGTTCGGCAAGGTCGTGGGTGAAGGTCCGGATCAGCCAGACGGTCAGCATCTCGGCGGCGAAGGGGCCGTTCAACCCGGGGCGGTCAGCGATCAGGGCGCGGTCGGCGATGCCGAACTTGCCGTTGCCGTAGACGGCCGTTGTGCGCATCAGGTAGCCGGTGCGGTTGATCACCTCCGGGTCCGGCTGTTGCCCTGCGCGCAGGCGGTCGACCACATGGGCAAAGAGGCGGACGGATTTGTTGGCGCGGCTGAGGACGAGATCGCGTTCGGTAAAGCGCCCGGCCTCCTGTTTCGGGGCCTCGCGGGCGATGCGGGCAATGTCGGCCTCATCCGGGATGCCATCGTAGAGGACATAGGCGGTGTCCCAGGCTGTGGCGATCACGCGGTCGGTGCGGTCATCGTCCGATAGCGGGCGCGAGAGGGCCACGAGGCTGTAGATGTGGCCGCCAAGGGGGATGGAATAGACCGCCTCTCCGTATCCGTCGGCATCGATACGCCAGAGCGGGCGGGTGAGGCGCGCGCCCTCGGCGCCAAGGCGGCGGGTCAGGCTGCGCAGAAAGCTGAGCCGCGTCGGGAACATCGCGCCCATGCGCGCAAGGCGCATGACCGTTGCGGGCGGGCGCAGGGCTGTCTGCGGCGGCTGTGGGGCGTGGTCCTTCATGCCATGACTGTGCCAAATGGGCGGGGGTCTGGGAAGCATGGATTGCGGGGAAACCGGACTTGGCCCTGCGGCGGATTCGCGATTGAGGTAGGGGATGACCGGGACGATCTATTTCTACGCCCAGACAGAGGCCTATGCCGAGTTCTCCAACTTTGCCCCGTTCGGGGTCGAGATGGAGGGGTTGTGGTGGCGCACGGTGGAGCATTACTTTCAGGCGATGAAGTTCCATGACGCAGGTTATCGCGAGCAGATCCGCAGCGTGTCGAAACCCAAGCAGGCCAAGGCGCTGGGCATGACGCGAGCCATCCCGCTGCGGGCGGATTGGGACGCGGTCAAGGACGGCATCATGCTGCAGGCGGCGCGGGTGAAATTCACCACCCATCCCGGCCCGCGTGACCTGCTGCTGTCGACCGGCAGCGCGCGCATCGTCGAGAATGCGCCGATGGATGCCTATTGGGGCTGCGGGCCGGACGGGCAGGGGATGAACCGGCTGGGAGAGATCCTGATGCAGGTGCGGGCGGAGTTGCGCAGCTGAGCGCGGCATGAAACCCTAGCCCGCGAACGGGCAGGGAGGCGCGCATGGGTTTGGAAATCGACGGACATGATCTGGCACGGGCCGTGGCGCTGCGCCACGCCCTGCACCGGGCGCCGGAACTGTCGGGACAAGAGGCGGAGACGGCGGCGCAAATCGCGGCGCTGATGCGCGAGCTGGGGGCCGAGGTCACCGAGGGGCTGGGCGGAACCGGGGTTGCGGCGGTCTTTGGTTCTGGTGCGCGCGGCTTGCTGATCCGCTGCGAATTGGACGCCCTGCCGATTGTCGAGACCGGCGCGCCGGAGTGGCGTTCAGAACGGCCCGGCGTGGCGCATCTGTGCGGACATGACGGGCATATGGCGATCCTCTATGCGGTGGCGCGGGCCTTGGCGGGGCGCGACCCGGGCTGCCGGGTGATCCTGCTGTTCCAGCCCGCCGAGGAAACCGGCGCAGGCGCACGGGCGGTGCTGGCGGATCCGCGCTTTGCAGGTCTGAAGGCCGATATGGCGCTGTCGTTGCACAACCTGCCGGGCCTGCCGCTGGGGGCTGTCGCTCTGCGGGCCGGGCCCGTCAACTGTGCCTCGCGCGGGGTGAAGGTGCGCCTGACCGGACGGACCTCTCACGCATCAGAGCCGGACAAGGGCGTGTCGCCCGGTGTGGCGCTGGCCGGGCTGATCCCGGCGCTGGGCGCGCTGAGCCGCGATCTGCCGGTCAGCGATCCGGGTTTCCGGCTGGCCACGGTGACACATGCCCGGCTGGGAGAGCCGACCTTTGGCGTCGCGCCGGGAGAGGCTGAAGTCTTTGTCACGCTGCGCACGCTGCTGGACGACCAGATGGCCGCTTTGGAGGCCGAAGCGCGGGCGCTGATCGCGGCGGCCTGTGGGTCGCTGGGCTGTGAGGTGACGGTGCATGAGGCCTTTGGCCATTGCGTGAACGCACCGGAGGCGGTGGCGGTTCTGCAGGCGGCCTGTCACGGGGTGCCAAGGACGGAAACGGGTATCCCGATGCGCGCCTCAGAGGATTTCGGCCTGTTCGGCGGCGTCATGCCCGCAGCGATGCTGTTTCTTGGTTCAGGCGAGGCCTGCCCGGCGCTGCATGCCCCGGATTACGATTTTCCCGATGGGCTGATCGAGGTGGGGGCGGGGATATTCCTGCGCGCGGTGGAGGCGTTTGCGGGCGTGCCGGGCTGAAGCCCGGCCTACACCTGAGCGGCGGTCAGAAGCGGGTTATCACCGTCGCGCCGCTGTTTTGAAAGCTGTCCATTGCCATCAGCGCAGGCACCGCCTCATCAAGGCTGATGCGGTCGCCGACCAGTTGGTCGGGCGACAGCGCGCCGCTTTGGATCATGGTCAGCATCGCGCCATAGCGGTGCGCCTGCATCCCATGGCTGCCGTAGATTTCCAGCTCCCAGCCGATCACCCGGTCCATGGGCAGGGGTGGGCGGCTTTGGTCGGCCAGCAGCAGCCCCACCTGTACGTGGCGTCCGCGTTTGCGCAGCGAAAGGATCGAGTTGGCGCAGGTTTCCGGGTGGCCCAGCGCGTCGATCGACAGATGCGCGCCGCCGCCGGTCAGGTCATGCACCGCCTCCGGCACATTTCCCGCGCGGGCGTCCACCAGCCCCGTGGCCCCTATGCTGCGCGCCATGTCCAGCTTGGCCGCGTCGATGTCCACGGCGACGACCTGCGCCCCCATGGCGCGGGCGATCATGATGGCCGAGAGGCCCACGCCGCCACAGCCATGCACCGCCACCCATTCGCCGCCCGACACGCGGCCCTGATCGACCACGGCACGAAAGCTGGTGGCGAAGCGGCAGCCAAGGCTGGCGGCGGTGTCAAAGCCCATCGATTCGGGCAGGGCGATCAGGTTCAGGTCCGCGTGGGGCAGGGCCACGAATTCCGCGTAGCTGCCCCAATGGGTGAAACCGGGCTGAAACTGAAAATCGCAGACCTGCTGATGGCCGGCATGGCATTGCGGGCAACTGCCACAGGCGCAGATGAAGGGGACGGTCACCCGGTCGCCTTCTTTCCAGCGGGTCACGCGCGGGCCAACGGCGGCAATCGTGCCGGCCAGTTCATGGCCCGGCACATGCGGCAGGTCTATATCCGGGTCATGGCCCATCCAGCCGTGCCAGTCGCTGCGGCAGAGGCCGGTGGCCTCAACCTTCAGCACCACGCCATCGGGCGATGGCGTGGGATCGGGCAGGGTGGTGACCTTTGGCGCGGCGCCAAAGGCCTCGTAGATCATCGCTTTCATGTCGTCACCTGTCAGGACGCGTCTTTTCAGGCAGGGCCAAAGCTGGCCTCGTAAAAACGCAGCCAGTTGCCGCCCAGAAGGCCATCCGTTTCGGCGCGGGAAAAGCCGACCTCACGCAGCCCGTCGCGGATGTTGTCCCAGTCGCGGTTGTCCTTGAACCAGTCGGGCATGGGCGGAAAGCCGGGGGCGCTGGCCGATCCTTCGCCGTAGTCGATGTCCTTGGTCCAGCGGCCGCTGCGCATCCATTCCACCACGCTGTCGGGCTGATCCTGACAAAGATCGGTCCCCATCCCGAGGTTTTCGGCCCCGTAGCGGTCCGCCGCCTCTGCCACCATCTCGCAGAACCCGGTGAGCGAGCAATTGGTGCCGCCCGCAAGGTGATGCGGGTAGAGCGAAAAGCCCAGCATCCCGCCGGAGTTGGTCAGCGCACGCAGGACCTCATCGGACTTGTTGCGCAGGGCCGGGTGCCACCAGTCGGGGTTGGCATGGGTGATGGCGATGGGGCGCGTCGAATGGTCGATCGCCTCCAGCGTGGAACGCTCTGCCGAATGGCTCATGTCGATCACAAGGCCGACGCGGTTCATCTCTGTGACCACGGCGCGGCCCATGCGGGTCAGGCCGGTGTCCTCTTCCTCGTAGCAGCCGGTCGCCAGCAGGGACTGGTTGTTGTAGGTCAGCTGCATGAAGCGCACGCCCAGCTGGTGGACGATTTCCACAAGGCCGATGTCATCCTCGATGGGCGAGGGGTTCTGGAACCCGAAGAAGACGGCGGTGCGCTTGCTGGCCTGCGCCTCGGCCACGTGATGCGCCTCTGTCCCGCGCATGATCAGGTCCGGAAAGCGTTCGAACCAGCGGTTCCAGCGTTCGAGGTTCAGCACCGTCTCGCGGAAATTTTCGTGGTAGGCGATGGTGACATGGATCGCGTCCACGCCGCCCGCGCGCAACTGGCGAAAGATCTTTTCGGAGAAGTTGCAGTACTGCAGGTTGTCGATAAGCGGTGCTGTCATGACGGGACGCTAGCGGGGCCATTGGCGTCGCGCAATGGGGCAGGGGCTTGTGCGGTGCGGGATTTGCTGTATGACACGCGCCATGACGACGATGACCCGGATCCGACGAGCCTGAGCTCCTGTTGCCGCGCCTTTCCGGGCGCGATCCGCCTTCCCGCGTCTCAATTCCCTTGAAAACCCGACCCGGCCCAGCTTGACTTGCCCCAACGGGCTTGCCACCAATCGGGCCTCAATTCCTGCAAGGACAGCGACAATGATCCCCTCCGTTCTGCCCACCTATAACCGTGCGCCGCTTCATTTCGTGAAGGGCGAGGGCTGCTGGCTGATCGAGGAGGACGGGCGACGTTTTCTGGATCTCGGGTCGGGCATCGCGGTGAACGCGCTGGGCCATGCCAATCCCAAACTGGTCGAGGTGCTGACCGAACAGGCGCAAAAGCTGTGGCACGTGTCGAACCTTTATGAGATCCCGCAGCAGCAGGCGCTGGCCGATGCGCTGGTCGAGACGAGTTTTGCCGATACCGTGTTCTTCACCAACTCGGGTACCGAGGCCTGCGAACTGGCGGTCAAGATGGCGCGCAAGTACTGGTACGAGAAGGGACACCCGGAAAAGACCGGCATCCTCACCTTTCAGGGCAGTTTCCACGGACGGTCCAGCGCGGCCATCGCGGCCTCAGGCTCTGACAAGATGGTCAAGGGCTTTGGCCCGATCCTTGGCGGGTTCAAGACGCTGCCCTGGGGCGATCATGACGCGCTCTACGCGGCGATTGACGAGACGACCGGCGCGATCCTGATCGAACCGATCCAGGGCGAAGGCGGGATCATGCCGCTGCCCGACCAATGCCTGAAAGGGCTGCGCGATCTCTGTGACGAAAAGGACCTGTTGCTGATCCTCGACGAGGTGCAATGCGGGATGGGCCGCACCGGGCGGCTGTTTGCCCATGAATGGGCCGGGGTGACGCCGGACATCATGATGGTGGCCAAGGGCATCGGCGGCGGCTTTCCCCTTGGTGCGGTGCTGGCCACCGAAGAGGCGGCCAGCGGCATGGTTGCGGGCACCCATGGGTCGACCTACGGCGGCAACCCTCTGGGCTGTGCGGTGGGCAAGGCGGTGGTGGACACCATCGCGGACCCTGCCTTTCTTGAGGGTGTGCGGGCGCGCAGCGGCTATCTGCGGCAAAAGCTGGAGTCGCTGATCGCCGCGCATCCGGATGTCTTCGAATCCGTGCGCGGCACGGGCCTGATGATCGGCATCAAGTGCAAGGTCGCGCCGGGCGACGTGGTCAAGGCAGGGTACAAGGCGCTGGTGATCACGGTCCCGGCTGCCGACAACGTGGTGCGCCTGCTGCCGCCGCTAAACATCACCGAGGCCGAGATCGACGAGGCGATGAACCGTCTGGACGCCGCCGCAACATCGCTGGAACAGCAACCGGCCTAGGTTTCTTTGGGCTGAAAATACCTCGGGGGAGCCGTCACGCAGGTGACGGCGGGGGCAGCGCCCCCACACCCCCGCCGAACAAGAAGAATACATGAGATGAATCACTTTCTGGACCTTCACAAGACCGACAAGGACGCGCTGCGCTCTATCATCGACCACGCCCGTGGCATGAAGGATGCGCGCGCGGGCCGGACGCGCGGGGCGGCGGATGACGAACAGCCGCTGGCGGGGCGCATGGTGGCGCTGATCTTCGAAAAACCCTCGACCCGGACGCGCGTGTCCTTTGATGTGGGTGTCCGCCAGATGGGCGGTCAGACCATGGTTCTGTCGGGCAATGACATGCAGTTGGGGCATGGCGAGACCATCGCCGACACCGCCCGCGTGCTGTCGCGTTATGTCGACCTGATCATGATCCGCACCTTTGACGAGGCGGTGCTGGAAGAGATGGCGGAATACGCCAGCGTTCCGGTCATCAACGGCCTGACCGACCGCACCCACCCCTGCCAGATCATGGCCGATGTCATGACCTATGAAGAGCATCGCGGCCCGATCAAGGGCAAGAAGGTGGTCTGGTGCGGCGATGGCAACAACGTCTGCGCCTCTTTCCTGCATGCCGCCGGGCAGTTCGGGTTCGACCTGACCTTTTCCGGGCCGGTTCAGCTGGACCCGGAGATGGAATTTGTCGGCTGGGCCCGGCAGCAGGGCAGCACCGTGACCATCGAGCGCGACGCGATGAAGGCGGTCGAGGGGGCGGACCTGATCGTGGCCGATACCTGGGTGTCGATGCATGATGCGCAATCGGCGCGGGAGCGTCGGCACAACATGCTGCGCCCCTACCAGGTGAACACCGGCCTGATGGCGGCGGCCAAGCCGGATGCGCTGTTCATGCACTGCCTGCCTGCGCACCGCGAGGAAGAGGTGACGTCCGAGGTGATGGACGGGCCGCATTCGGTGATCTGGGACGAGGCCGAGAACCGCTTGCACGCGCAAAAGGCCATCATGCGCTGGTGTCTCGGGGTCTGAATCCCGGGGTCTGAATTCTTGGGTATTGGGGGCGGACTTTCCGTGCGCCCCGACTGGCGCGCCTGCGCGCGCCAGCGGCCCACCCTCCAGCCACGCCCCGAAACGGGCGTCTATTCCGCAAACAGCGCGTCGCGGCGGGCCAGTGCCGCGGGCGGGAGCACCTCTGCCGGGTCGTAGAATTCCTCGAAACTCGGGATGTCGGGGTTGAGAAGCACCCAGGGCAGTTTGGTGGCGGTGAAGATCTGCACCGTCGGCGGGCATTGCGAGGGATCGTCCAGCGTGCCGACCCGCACGAACAGCATCTTGCCCTGACGGATCATGTAGGCGCTGAAGACCGCGACACCGCAATCCGCGCAGCGGGTCAGCACCTGTCCGTGGCCGCTGGGCGTGGGCAGGGTGATCTGCACCGTTGGCCCGTCGACTGCGACCCGGTCATGTTCGATGATGGCGTTCAGCACAAAGGCCGATCCGGTCTGGCGCTGGCAATCGGTGCAATGACAACAGTGCACATACATCGGCGCGCTGGTCATTCGGTAGGTAACGGCCCCGCAGCCGCATCGTCCGGTCAGCATGATCCGACCCTCCTGAAAGGAGAGTGTAGCACGAATCCCGGATTTCCGGGGGATCAGGTGCCGCGCGGCTTGGCGCGCAGGGTCGGGTCCGCCACTGTGGGGTCTTCGGGCCAGGGGTGTCTGGGATAGCGCGCGCGCATGTCCTTGCGCACATCCGAATAGGAGCCGGACCAGAAACCGGGCAGGTCCATGGTGGTCTGCACCGGGCGCTGGGCCGGGGACAGCAGGGTCAGTTTCAGCGGCGTGCGCCCCACCATCGGGTGCGTTGTCTGGCCAAAGAGTTCCTGCAGGCGCAGGCTGATTTCGGGATGATCGCCGGAATAGTCGATTGGGATCTGGCGGCCCAGCGGGGTGGTGAAATGGGCTGGGACAGCACTGTCGAGCGCCTGCATCTGGGACCAGTCGAGGCGCGCGCGCAGGGCCGGGAGCAGGTCGAAGCGTTTCCAGTCGGCGGCGGTTTTCACCCCGTTCAGATAGGGCAGCAGCCAGTCCGCGATGCTGTCCATCAGCGCGTCTGGGGACATGTCGGGCAGGGCATGACCGGCCTCTCGCGCAAGGGCGACGCGGGCGGTGAAGCGGCGGGCGGCATCCGACAGCGTGATGCCAAGGTCGCGCACCCCGTCCAGCATGGCGCGGGCCACGGCCTCTGCCGGGGCGTCCTTCCAGATGCGGTCATCAAGGGCGAGGGTGGCAAAGCGTTCCTGTTGGCGCGCGATAACGCGCCGATCGCGTTTCGACCATTCGCAAAGGTCGTGGCAGCCGATCTGCTCGGCAAAAAGCCCGCGGATTTCGGACAGGGAAATGGCGATGGCCTGACGGATCTTCGCCTCGCGCGGGTTGCCGTCGGTGTCGGTCACGACGATCAGACGCTCCCCCGCCAGCGGGTCATGGTCGTCCATGACGGCACCCTTGCCGCCTGACAGTTGATAGCGGGCGGCGTCCCCCTTGCGGCGCAGGCCGATGCGATCCGGGTAGGCGAGCGCGGCAAGCTCTGCCTGGGTGAAATTTTGTTTTTTGTCAGAGGGTTCTCTGGTGTTTCTTGTGCGTTGACGCAGCCTTTTCGCCTCTGTATGGATGCGTTCGAGGGCGGGGCGGTTGATTTGCTCTGTTCTGCGCTCCGAAAAGCGACGCGGATCGGCGAGCGCTTCGAGGCGCAGGGTGAGGTCGGTGGATGCTCCTGTGAGAGGATCGCGATCAGACAAGAGAGCGGCCAGATTTGTGGCGTCAGGCCCGCCGAATTGCAGCATATGTGCAAGTCTTGGGTGCAGCGGAAGGCTGGATAACTGGCGTCCATGCGCCGTAATGCGGTTTTCCGCGTCCAAGGCGCCCAACATTTGCAGCAGGGCCTGTGCCTCGGCAAAAGCGCCTTCCGGCGGCGGCGTCAGGAAGGGAACCTTGTCCGGATCGGCCCCCCAGAGCGCCAGTTCAAGCACCAGATTGGCAAGGTCGGCGGATTCGATTTCTGCGGGAGGATAAAGGCTTAGCGCCCCTTCCTCACCTTTTGTCCAAAGTTTGTAGGCGACACCCGGCGCAACGCGTCCGGCGCGGCCGGCACGCTGTGTCGCCTCGGCGCGGGTGACGCGTTCGGTAACAAGGCGCGACATGCCGGAACCGGGGTCAAACCGCGCGCGACGGGCCTTGCCGCCGTCCACGACGACGCGAATATCCTCGATGGTCAGTGAGGTTTCAGCGATGGAGGTGGCCAGAACCAGCTTGCGCCCCGATTGTTCCGGGCGGATGGCGGCGCGTTGCGCGGCCAGATCCATCGCGCCGAACAGCGGGCGCAGATGGGTGTCGGGCGGCAGTTTCGATTTCAGCAGCGCCTCGGTGCGGCGAATCTCTCCTTCGCCAGGGAGGAAGGCGAGAATGCCGCCTTCGGTTTCGGCATGGGCCTGCAGGATCAAGTTGGCCATGGCCTCGTCGAAGCGGGTGCGTTTCGGCAGCGGCTGGGACAGCCAGCGGGGCTCCACCGGAAAGGCGCGACCCTCGGAGGTGATGATGGGGGCCTGCATCAGGTCGGCCACGGGCTGCGCGTCCAGCGTGGCGGACATGGCGAGCAGAATCAGGTCGTCGCGCAATGCGCCGGCGATTTCCAGACAGAGGGCGAGCCCCAGATCGGCATTGAGCGAGCGTTCGTGGAATTCGTCGAAGAGCACCGCGCCGATGCCGGTCAGTTCCGGGTCCGATTGGATCATGCGGGTGAGGATGCCCTCTGTCACCACTTCGATCCGGGTCCGTCCCGAGGTCTTCGCCTCTCCGCGGATGCGGTAGCCGACCGTCTGCCCGGCGTCTTCGCCAAGTTGTTCGGCCAGTCGCTGCGCAGCGGCGCGGGCGGCGAGGCGGCGGGGTTCGAGCATGACGATCCTGCCCCCGGTCAGCCCGGCCTCCAGCAGGGCCAGCGGCACGCGGGTCGTCTTGCCCGCGCCGGGCGGGGCCTGCAGCACGGCGCGGGATTCGGCGCGCAGGGCGGCGATCAGGGAGGGAAGAATGTCGTCGATGGGCAGTTGCATGGGATGCGTTATGGGCAAGCGCATTTGATTTGGAAAGGTCGGAGGAGGACGCTGTCCCCCGCTCCTGCGGAGCCCCCCTGAGGTATTTGTCAAACCAAAGAAGGGCCGGGCGGTCTGGACTTTCGCGCCCGGGCGCGGGAAGAGAACGGCATGGATATCGAGGATCTCAGTGCCCGCATTCTGGCGGGAGAGCGGCGCGCGCTGGCCCGCGCCATAACGCTGGTGGAAAGCGGGCGGGCGGATCATCGCGCGCAGGCTTTGTCTTTGCTGGAGCGGTTGAAGGGCCACGGGCGCGAGACCCTGCGCGTTGGCCTGTCGGGCACGCCGGGGGTGGGCAAGTCCACCTTTATCGAGGCCTTTGGCATGATGCTGACGGCCAAGGGGCTGAAGGTGGCGGTGCTGGCGGTGGATCCCAGTTCGGCGCGCTCGGGCGGGTCGATCCTGGGCGACAAGACGCGGATGGAACGTCTGAGCCGGGACCGCAACGCCTTTATCCGGCCGTCGCCGTCGCAAACCCAGCTGGGCGGAGTGGCGCGGCGCACGCGCGAAGCGATCGACCTGTGCGAGGCGGCGGGATTCGACGTGGTGCTGATCGAGACCGTGGGGGTGGGCCAGTCCGAAACCATGGTGTCGGAAATGTCCGACCTGTTCCTGTTGTTGCTGGCCCCGGCGGGCGGCGACGAATTGCAGGGGGTCAAGCGCGGTATCATGGAAATGGCCGACATTTTGTTGGTCAACAAGGCGGACGGGGATCTGAAGCCCACCGCGATCCGCACCTGTGCCGATTATGCCGGGGCGCTGCGCCTGTTGCGCAAGCGCCCGCAAGATCCGGAAGGATTCCCCAAGGCAATGACCGTTTCCGCCATGCAGGAAGAGGGATTGGCCAAGACCTGGGACGAGATGACGGCTTTGGCCGAGTGGCGGCGGGAGACCGGGCATTTCGCGGCCCGCCGGGCCGAGCAGGCGCGATTCTGGTTCGAGGCAGAGGTGCGCGAGCGGATACTGGCGCGCTTGACCCGCGAACCGGTAAAGGGCGCGATGCAGGCGTTGGCGCAGCAGGTGTCCGAAGGGGGGCTGACGCCATCGGCAGCGGCAGAGGAGTTCCTGCGCGATCACCTGCAGATGAGCTGATGCGCGGGCGGTGTCAGACTCTTCGCAACAGGGCCTTGACGAAGCGCGCGCATCTGCATATGCACCGTCAGACCAGATTCCGGGCGCCCCCCGCATAACCAAAACGGGCGGCGCCTTTTGATATTGGCAGGGTCTTTTACAGCCCTGCAAGGATGAGACCGGCGGGGCGGGTGCCTTGCCAACAGTGGATGAGGACGAAGCGATGAGCCGTGTTTGCGAACTGACCGGTAAGGGCCCGATGGTTGGCAACAATGTCAGCCACGCCAACAACAAGACCAAGCGGCGCTACCTGCCGAACCTGAACGACGTGACCCTGCAGTCCGAGACTCTGGGCCGCGGCGTCAAGCTGCGCATCTCGGCGCACGCGCTGCGTTCGGTCGATCACCGTGGCGGATTGGACAAGTTCCTGTTCAAGGCGAAGGACGTTGAACTGTCCGACCGCGCGCTGAAGGTCAAAAAAGAGATCATGAAGGCACAGGCCGAGGCCTGAAGCCTTTCACTTGGGACAGTGAGCGCAGCCTCGCACCGTTCGGTGCGGGGCTGTTTCCTTTTGTCGCTTGCGGCGGGCGGCTGCGCGCGCCTATATGCGCTGCAATGAGGAAACACATTCGATCCATTGCAGGTGTTCTGATGGCGGTCATGCTGGCCGTCACGGGGCTGTCTGCGGCTGCGGCGCGCGGGCAGCAGGCCGATGCGGTCGGCAGCATGGTGATCTGCCACGGGCTGACCGTGGCGACCGTGCTGATCGACGCCGAGGGCAATCCGGTCGAAGCGCGCCACATCTGCCCCGATGGGGCGCAGGCGCTGTTTGCCGATGCCGGAGTGTCGGCGACGGGGGCGGTGGTTTCCCTCACATGGCGACCGATTCTCTGGGGCAGGATTCAGGTTCTGCCGGCAGGGCAGGACAGCCCGGTGGCGCAGGCGCGGGGGCCTCCGGTCTTTCTCTGATCTTCACAAGGACAGAGAAACACACGGAGACATGATATGACCCTGAAATCCCTCATGGCGGGCGCGGTTGCGCTGGCGCTTGCCACCCCAGGCTTTGCCGAAATCGTCATCACTGACCCCTATGCCCGCAGTTCCGGCCCCACGGCCAAGGCGGGCGCGGCCTTCATGGTGATCGAAAACACCGGCGATGCCGACGACCGCCTGATCGCGGTGGCCTCGGACAAGGCCAAGCGGGTGGAACTGCACACGCACAAGGAAATGGGCGACGGCATCATGAAGATGATGGAAGTCGAAGAAGGCTTTGTCGTGCCTGCGGGCGACAGCCATGCCCTGGCCCGTGGCGGCGATCACGTGATGTTCATGGGGCTGACCTCTGCCATGCAGCAGGGCGAGACCGTGACCGTGACGCTGACCTTCGAGAAGGCCGGTGAGATGGTGGTGGAGATCCCCGTCGATCTGGAGCGCAAGCCGATGCATGGCATGGGCAACGGTACGGGGCAGGGCGCGCCCGCAACAAACTGATCCCGTCGAAGCGGTGGCGGCGGGGGTAACCCCGCCCTACCGGAATGGCAGGTCGCGCGCGCTACCGGTCAAGAGGCCGTCAACCCAGCGCGGCACGATCTCTGTCGCCGGACCGATGTGGTGCTGCGTGAAGGCGCGGGAAACGTCGGTGCGTTCGAGGTTCAACTCGACCGTTTCCGCCCCGGCCATGGCGGCCTCGACCACGAAACCGGCGGCGGGATAAACCTGGCCGGAGGTGCCGATGGCGGCAAAGATCAAGCAATCCGCAAGGTGATCGGCAATGTCGTCCATGCCATAGGGCATTTCCCCGAACCAAACGACATCCGGGCGCGTCGACGGCCGATTGCAGGAAGGGCAGGCGTCTTCGGGGGCCATTTCGGGCGGGGCCGTCCAGCGGTGATCGCAGGCGGCGCAGAGCGCCCCGGCAAGGATGCCGTGCATGTGCAGCGCGGTTGCGCCAGCCTTTTCGTGCAGCCCGTCAACGTTCTGGGTGACAAGGACCACCTCACCGGGCCAGTCCCGCTGCAGCCGGGCCAGCGCCTCGTGCGCGGCATTCGGAACGGCCTTGGCCGCCTGCTGGCGGCGGGCGTTGTAGAAGGCGTGAACGAGGGCCGGATTGCGGGCGAACCCCTCTGGGGTTGCCACATCCTCGATCCGATGTTGCGACCATAGCCCGCCCTCATCGCGAAAGGTGCCCAGCCCGCTTTCCGCCGAAAGGCCTGCGCCCGTGAGGATGACGATCTTGCCGCTCATGTCTCTTCCCTTGCCCTGTCGCGCCCCGGTGGCTAGGACCGGGGTATGAACCACCGTATCCTCTTTGTCTGTCTGGGCAACATTTGCCGCTCTCCTTCCGCCGAAGCGGTTGTGCGCGCCAAGGCGGATGCGCGGGGCGTCGCGCTGACGCTGGACAGCGCGGGCACCGGGGATTGGCATGTGGGCAGCCCGCCCTACGGCCCGATGCAGATGGCGGCGCGTGGGCGCGGCTACGAGATGTCGGATCTGAGGGCGCGGCAGGTCTCACCGCTGGATTTCCAGCGGTTCGATCTGATCCTCGCCATGGATGCGCAGAACCTTGTGGATCTGCGCGCCCTGCAAGCGCCGGGGGCGGAGCTGCGCCTGTTCACCGATTTCGCGCCGCAGACCGGCGCGGACCATGTGCCGGACCCCTATTACACGCGCGATTTCGACGGGACGCTTGACCTGATCGAGCGTTGTGCCGAGGGCTTTCTGGATCAGTTGTAGAGCTGACGAGCCACCAGCCATGAGATCGGGACGGCGGTGAGGAAACCCGCCGCGGCGGCGATCAGGATCGGTGTCAGGGTGCCGAATCCGGCGACCAGAACAGCGATGACGAAGCTGCCCGCAAGCGAGGTCGAGATCAGCGAAAAGAGCAGGCTGGCGAGTCGAAACACCTTTTGTCCTCCGTTAGTGCTGTTAGGTTGATCACGTATCGAGGTCTGAATGAGGTTGCTTTGATCTGCGTCATGCGCGGCTTGAACACAGGGCGCGGCTCAACTACGCTTTGCGCCATAGTTTCAAAATTTGGATTTCCCCATGCGCATATTTTGCATCTCCTTCGTCGGCGCTCTGGCATTGGTCGGCTGCGGCACGGTTGGCCCGAAGCCGAAGGCAGACGAACCCGAAATTTCCTGTTTCACCCAGCCGCAGGGGGGATGCAGCTTTAGCCAGTCGCCCTTGCAGGTCCTGAATGAGCCGGTGGAACTGCCCAGACGGCCTTACAAATTCTTTCCGATCGCGGCACCGCTGAGTTTTGTCGATGCCACGGGCCGCGATTGGCGCGCGCCTGCGCGCACCCTGACCGATGGGGCATCGATCCCGGCGATCTTTGTCAGGATCGTCGGGGATCCGACCTCGCCCGAGTTCATCAATGCGGCGGCTGTCCATGATGCCTATTGCGGTGTCGGGAACGAGGCGGGATCCATGTTTCACCGCGCGCCATGGGAAGACGTGCACGTCATGTTCTACAACGGGCTGATCGTGGGCGGGACGGATCACATCCGGGCCAAGATCATGTTCGCCGCCGTCTGGCTGGGCGGGCCGCGCTGGCGCGATCCGGTAGGGGCGGTGATCTCGACCCAGGGGCATACGGATGCGCTGGCGTCCGGCTATGTGAACCAGTTGGATTACGTTCCGGTCTGGCGAAAGCAGGTAGAGATGGCCCGGGTCAAGGGCTATATCGAGCGGAATGAGCCGACACTGCCGCAGCTGATCGCCTATCTGCGGCGGGTGGAGGCGGCGATGCTTCGGGAATTTCCGTTTACGCACTATCCGGATGATGAGGCGGTGCCTCGTGGTACTGGGGGCGTGACCGGCCCGGGGCCTGGCGGCGGGGGGACGACGACGGCCACCCCCATTGGGACCCCCGTCACGGTCAGTCGTTTTTGAGGCGGCACGCGCGCCCGGCTGATCGGGATCAAGGCGGGCGTTGACCCGCCGCGCTATTCTCCACCATGATCCGACGACATCGAGGGAGGATAGAATGATCACGCTGGACGATATTGAAGACATGACCTGCCTCACGCGGGAGGAGATCGACGCGGTGGCCGAGCATGACGGCGTGCCGGTTCTGGATGCGGCTTGTCTGGCGCAGTACCAGATGGATCAGCCGCATGGGCCGGCCAAGATGCAGCAGGTGATCTGCGAGGATATCCGCGCCGCGCTGCATCGGGGTGACGTGGCTCATGCCAAGGAGTTGTACGGCGTGCTGCATCATTTCCTGCGCGAGCATCCGGACGCCGCGCGGGGCGTGCCCAAGGAGGGGTGATCCGGGGGTGTCCACGCGTGGACAGCTTAGGGGGAATGCAGAATCAAGGGGTTACAGCGGCGATTTTACGGACGTTTAACCTTTTGCCCCCTCAGGGACCGGGACAGATGTAGATGATCGTCAGGCCCGGCCCGTCCAGAGACAGGCTGTAGCTGGTGCCGGTCTGGCCGCGAAAGCGGGTCGGGGTCGGCGCGCTGCTGGGCGTCGGGCCGGGGATGTGATCGCCGGTGCTGGTGCGGATGATGACCTCTCCGGGGCCGAGATTGTAGAGCGTCCAGGTATGCGTGGGCGCCAGCATCTGGATGCGCTCACCCGGATCCTTGAGATCGTAGCCGATGCATTCCGCGCCCTCCTGCGCGGCAAGCGGGACGGGCGGCAGCAAGGACAAAAGAGCGAGTCGGCAGGCACGGATCATCAGGCCGAAAGCCTAGGCCGCAAGGCCGGGGGCGCGCAAGGCCGCGGGCTTTTCCGTGCCCTGCCTTGATCCCTGTCATACCGGGGAACGGGGCGCGGGTGCAGGCTGACCCATGGAAGAGGAGGAGACCATGACCCGAGGACTGATCATTCTGGCCGCGCTGGCGGCCCTGCCCGCAGAGGCGCAGGACGTGGACGCGGGCCGCGCCATCGCCGAGGAATTCTGCGCCCGCTGCCATGACATCGCGGACGGCGGCGCGATGAAGACCTATCCGCCAAGTTTCGATTCCATCGCCATCTTTCGCGCCGAGGAACAGATCCGCGCGCGTGTGATCTTTCCCGACCTGCACACAGGGATGCCGCAATGGGGCACGTTCCTGGACATGGGGCAGGTGGGGGACGTGACGGCCTATATCATGTCGTTGGAGTAGGGGGTGAGACGCGGTTCCGGCTTCGCCGGATGAAACCTCCGGGGGAGGTTTCAAGCGTCGAACGGGCGGAGCCCAGTCGCAGGTCCGGGGTTAGCTGGAAGACCTCTTGAGCTGGGTTCGAGCGCCGACTTGGGGGGAGACCCAAGTAAGGTCGGTTAAGCTGGCGCTTCAAAGAAAACTTGGCTCAACTTTCGGCGGTAAGTTCGAAATTTGTCAAAGTGAGGCACATCGCCGAAGTAAACGCATCCGGGTCACGGAGGAGGCTGGATGAATGAGCGCCGCTAAAGCTTGTTCAATCTCGACCTTCATGATCGTTGTTTCCTGCGTAAGCCGCATCAAAAACTAAGTGGCATTGCTTTACCACCATTATCAAAATCAAAAGCAGATGCGCGGACATGGAAGCAAGTATAGATGTCGCTAGCCGCGAAGAGGTTCCCCAAAAAATCATCCCCAGTACTATCACCAGAAGAGCAATGGAAACCAATATCAAGTAAGATATTCCGGCGTTTATGTCTCGAAATGCGATGGAAAGTTCGGACGAGCGGTTTTTATATCTCTGCTCTAGTGCTGATTTGAGGATTTCATCTTCTTCCTCTGAATCTAGGTGGCGTCTCTCTGTGGCTAGTAAGTTTTCATATATCGAGTAAGAGGAGATTTGTGCCGCAAAGAGCAATGCAGCGAAGATCGCGAAAACAGAAATCAGTGAAGAGAGTTGATTTCCATCGATTTTCCAGTTTGTGACGTAGGCGGCTATTCCTAGGCAAAATGGGATGGCAAAGAAAGCAAATAACGCACCGCGGTAAGACGAATTCCTGAGGAGCGCATGAATGAAGTCATTTACTATGCAGGAGAAGTTTATCAGTTTCATGCGCCTAGGGTCTGCGCAAAATCTGAAATGACATCCGTAACAGAAGACTTGATGCTTTTAAGTGTTGGGTGCTCGTCTCCATCTCGTTCAATATCATTGGAGACATCGATTACACCCGCATTATTGTTTACTCCAATGACGCCAATTTTCCTGTAAGATTTTCCGACAAGGACTTCCCCGTATGCGCCTTCGAATTCTATATCAGAAATTTCGAGATGGCCCTTCAGATGTTCACCCAAGTCTTTAAGTCGCCCAAAGCTACCACCTGATCGAGCCTTTAAGGAAAGCTGAATGTCAATTTTCGTGGTGTTTTTTTGGGGGCGTAGCGCCGCTTCAACATTGTCTTGGGAAGCGTTCTTTTTGACTAAATGTATTTGTCGGACGATCTTGCTTCCGTATAGTTTCATGTCATTGGGCATCAGCTTTGTCATTGTGATGCGATGGTCTGGGTAGAGGTTTTGGTGTGCGCCAATTAATGCGCGCTGAACTATTTCTGCACAAGATTTACCTCCAAAAGATTGAAGCGCCATCAGGCCAAACTTCATCTTTGGAGGGCACCAGACACGATAGTAGAGTGGAATTGTGTCAGCTTGATCTGTTGCTCTGTTTAGCGCTATCTCTCCAGTTTTTATATCTTCAACTTGTGACCCGTATCCATAGCTTCCATAGCGCATCCATCCGTGTGCGCTATTTTTGAAACCCTGTTCTGGAGAGAATCGAACGATTTTACCTTTTCCGTCGTCGAGAGCCTTCTTGGAGAAGGCGTTTGCACAACTTTCGACAAAATTAAGAATGTCTTCTGGCCCGCCATCATCGGTCATTCCTACCAATTTGTTATTCTGGAAAACTTGGATTTTATACACTCGGATGCCCACGAGCACGGCTTACCTCATTTGATGTTAATCGCCTATTGGTAGACTGCCTGAAGCTTCCAATCAATAGAAAAAATATATTGGACGTGGCTTGATTGGGAAATGGACGATTACTCGTCCATTTTAAGTGCTGAAATAAACGCTTCCTGCGGGATCTCGACCTTGCCGAACTGGCGCATCTTCTTTTTACCCGCCTTCTGCTTTTCCAACAGCTTTTTCTTACGGGTCGCGTCGCCGCCGTAGCATTTGGCGGTCACGTCCTTGCGCAGGGCCGACAGGGTCTCTCGTGCGATGACCTTGCCGCCGATGGCCGCCTGGATCGGGATCTTGAACATCTGGCGCGGGATCAGGTCCTTGAGCTTGGCGCACATGGCGCGGCCGCGCATTTCGGCCCGGTCGCGGTGGACCATCATCGACAGCGCGTCGACGGGTTCATCGTTCACGAGGATCTGCATCTTGACGAGGTTGTCCTCGCGGTAGCCCTCCAGCGCGTAGTCGAAGGAGGCATAGCCCTTGGTCACCGATTTCAGCCGGTCGTAGAAGTCGAAGACCACCTCGTTCAGCGGCAGATCGTAGACCGCCATCGCGCGGCCGCCCACATAGGTCAGGTCCATCTGGATGCCGCGGCGGTCCTGGCAGAGCTTGAGCACGTCGCCGAGGTATTCGTCCGGCACCATGATCGTCGCCTTGATGCGCGGTTCCTCGATATGGTCGATCTTGGACGGGTCGGGCATGTCGGCGGGGTTGTGCAGGTCGATGCGTTCGCCGTCGCGCATGTAGACGTGGTAGATCACCGAAGGCGCGGTGGTGATCAGGTCGATGTCATATTCGCGTTCGATCCGGTCGCGGACGACCTCGAGGTGCAGCAGGCCAAGGAAGCCGCAACGGAAGCCGAAGCCGAGGGCGGCGGAGGTTTCCATCTCATAGGTGAAGGAGGCGTCGTTCAGGGCCAGCTTTTCGATCGCGTCGCGCAGATCCTCGAACTCCGCCGAGTCGACGGGGAAAAGGCCGCAGAAGACCACGGGGATCGAGGGTTTGAAGCCCGGCAGCGGTTCGGCGCAGGGGCGTTTGTCATGGGTGATGGTGTCGCCGACCTTGGTGTCGCGGACCTGCTTGATGGAACCGGTGAAAAAGCCGATCTCGCCGGGGCCGAGTTCCTTGACGTCCTGCATGGCGGGGCGGAAGACGCCCAGCTTGTCGACGCCGTATTTGCCGCCGGTGCGCATCATGCGGATGTTGTCGCCCTTCTTCAGGGTGCCGTCCATGATGCGGATGAGGACGACAACGCCGAGGTAGGCGTCGTACCAGCTGTCCACCAGCATCGCCTTGAGCGGGGCGTCCGGGTCGCCGGAATGGGGCGGGGGCAGGCGGGTGACGATGGCCTCCAGCACGTCGGGGATGCCGACGCCGGTCTTGGCGGAGATCAGGCAGGCGTCGGAGGCGTCGATGCCGATGACGTCCTCGATCTGCTCGGCCACGCGTTCGGGTTCGGCGGCGGGCAGGTCGACCTTGTTCAG
The DNA here is from genome assembly GCF_052266595.1 of Antarctobacter jejuensis. Taxonomy (NCBI): domain Bacteria; kingdom Pseudomonadati; phylum Pseudomonadota; class Alphaproteobacteria; order Rhodobacterales; family Roseobacteraceae; genus Antarctobacter; species Antarctobacter jejuensis. Next base: position 188,219 of record NZ_JBQQXJ010000009.1, read on the forward strand.
GACCGGCACGATCTCATGGTCCGCCTCGATGGCGGTGTAGACGTTGGCCAGCGTCTGCGCCTCGACCCCCTGAGAGGCGTCCACGACCAGCAGAGAGCCTTCGACCGCGCGCATGGAGCGGGAGACCTCATAGGCGAAATCGACGTGTCCGGGGGTGTCGATGAGGTTGAGGATATAGGTGTTGCCGTCCTTCGCCGGGTAGTCGATGCGGACGGTGTTCGCCTTGATGGTGATGCCGCGTTCCCGCTCGATATCCATGGCGTCCAGCAACTGGGCCTTCATGTCGCGTTCGGCGACGGTGCCGGTGAGCTGGATCAGCCGGTCGGCCAGGGTGGATTTCCCGTGGTCGATGTGGGCGACGATGGAGAAGTTGCGGATGCGGGACAGGGGTGTGCTCATGTCCTGCGATATGCTGTGGATGAGGGGTTTGGTCAAGTGGCGTTGAGGGGTCGGGGTTGAGAGGGTGGGGACTCTGTGTACTGTGACAGTGGGCAGGATGGTGCGGGTGACATGGACGTTGATCTTGATGATTTTGGCCAACAGGACATTGAACGTTTTGTTACCGGTATTTCTGAGCTCCAAGCTGCCGATCGTTCTGCCTTAGCATATCGCGCGGTTCTTAGGTCCTTGAGCTACCTCTTGCTCGAGTACGACCTTGGAAGGGCCGAACAGCGATTAAACATGATGTCCCGGCGCGAACTAAAAGAGAGAGCCAATGCGATATTTCGTTTGCTGCCATGTATTTTATGTTGGCCTGATGTCGTGTTGCGAGACAGTTGGAAACAAAGTGTTGTTAGTCTCACCGAACGAGGGACATTAGTTTTCGACGCACGAATCCCCTCATTTGTGGTCAACATGCGCGTTTCGGACAAACCGAAGTTCCTTGAAATGTTCTACAACAAACACGGGGTGCCGTTCGTCGGCTTTGGTTTCGAACTATTTGGTAGAACTGGCACCCAAGCCCTTTTGAGTGACCTTATGTTGGACACAGAATTGCTCGACAAGGTGACTGCCAGTGAATTGCTCGAGTTTCCCCTGTTCAATGGTGACCATGCGCGCGCTGTTCCCTCTGATCTTCTTGGCATGTTGTCTGCTAGGTCTGGATGGGAGTTTTGGGACCGTTGGTACAGAGGTTTTTTGAAAGGCGAGCCGCTGGACTGGGAGTTGCAGCGCCGCGTGGCGCTGATCCCGCAGGAGGTTTGGGAGGCTGGGGCGGATGCTGTTGCCGAGGCGATTGCGGAGATCGAGGCGCGGTACGAAGTTCAAAAGGCCGCGGCTGATTTGATCGCGGATCGGGATTCTGCTGTCGTGCAAAACCGCTTGGGGATCGGCGGCAACAGCCCGCCGGAACCCATCGAGGTTTCCGCCGAGGTGGTGACAAGCCAGACGATTATTTGGGCGGCTGTTGAAGAGATTTCCGAGGAAGCGGAGTCGGAAACGCCGGACAAGGCACGTTTGGCGAGGGCTTTGGAAGCCTTGAAGAAAGGGACGGGCGTTTGCCTCAAGTGGGTGGGCAGGAAGGTGGACTTGGCGGTGGATACCGCAGTGAAGGAAGGTTTGACGCAAGCGATCAAGACGGGAGGTTACCTCTACGGTGTGAAGCTGCTGATTGATGCCATGGAAAAATGGCTGCCTTTGTTGCCCTGATGGTGGGTTTAAAACCCAACATACAGCATTTGACCCATGCGAAATGGCGGGCTGAAGCCCGCCCTACGGGTGGCTTGTGCCGGGGCGATGGCGGCGGGCGGCGTGGTTGGGGATGGCCCACTTTGCGGCATTGGCAGTGCGCCGGTTGGCGGGGTGAAGGGGTCAGAATTCGCGGCGGAAGGGTTCGTTGTCGGCCCAGGCTTTGCGGTCCATGATGTAGGGCGTCTCTCCGAAATCCACCGCCCATGTGTCGATGATGAATTCCTGCCCGGTGTCGTTCTGATAGATCGTGGCCACCGTATGCGTCCAGAAGCGCCGCGTCATGAAGCCGATGCTGACGCGCTGGCCGGGGCGGTGAAAGCGCAGCATCCCGGCGTCGTCCAGCAGCTTGAGGTAGACGGCGGTGTTCACCATCTCGTCGACGCAGTCCTGCGCCTTGCCCGCAAGCGTCAGCGTGGAATAGGCCAGATCGGCATTGTAGCCGGTCTTTTCGCCCACCGTGACCTCCAGCCGCCGCAGCGCCTCTGCCAGCGCGCGACGTTCGGCCCCCGGCGTGCGCGGGCGGGGGGCAAAGGGCGCGCGGGCATGGGCCCATTCGGCGGGGCTGAGCGAGACCGGGAGGCGCTTGCTGCAATTGTGGCTGCCGCAGATGTGAAACGCCTCGGGGCGGGGGTTGTCGGTGTCGAAATTCTGGCGCACCCGGTCGAGGCTGCCGCCTTCGAAGGAACAGCCCGCAAGGGCAAATGCGCCCAGAAGGGCCGCGATGAGTGCCATCTGTCGCATGGGTCTGCCCCGCCTGCCTGCGTGTTGGGCAAAAGGGTTGCAGATCACGGCAGGGGGGACAATGCGTGCGCAGCTTTTGCAGGGTTACGCAGCGTCAATTTGGGCCGTTGTTGAGATGGTGCAACAGGTCCCGCGCTTGCGGCAACCCTCTGTTTACCCTGTTGGCCCTAGGGTGGCGCCGACGGAGGACGCATGGCAACGATCGAAACATCCCTCGCGCGGGCAAAAGCGCACCATCGCAAAGGTGAGGTCGCCCCTGCGCGGGCGCTGTGCCGGGACGTGCTGCAACGTTATCCGCGCAACCGGCGGGCGCGGGACCTGATGGCGCGGCTGCCAGAGGCGCAGCCGCCGCAGGACCTGCTGGAGGCGCTGGTCGAGGCGCATAAGGCAGGGCATTCGGCGCTGGTGGCCGAGGAAGTGGCCAAGCTGTTGCCGCATTATTCGGAAAGCTATGTGCTGTGGCAGATCCACGGCGGTGTGCTGCTGGAACTGGGCGCGTTTGGCCCGGCGGAAGAGTCCCTGCGCCGCGCGGCGGAGCTGCGGCCGGATCTGGCGGAGGCGCGGGTCAACCTGTCGGTGAGTTTGCGGGCACTGGGGCGGTTGCAGGCGGCAGAGGCGCAGGCGCGCGAGGCATTGGCGCTGGCGCCGGGACAGGCGGGCGCGATGATGGAGCTGGCCTCTGTCCTGGCGGATCGCGGCGATTTGCCGGGCGCGGCAGAGCAGTGCCGCGCGGTTCTGGCGCAGGATCCGCAGGTCGCCTCGGCGCAGAACATCCTTGGGGTTGCCGCCTATGAAGAGGGACGGTTTGCCGAGGCGGAGGCCTGTTACCGCAAGGCGGTGGATATCGCGCCGCGCTTTGCCGAGGCGCATCGCAACCTGTCGGCGCTGCGGCGGTGGGAGGGCGAGGACGGACAGTTGCAACAGATGCTGGACCTGCATGCCGATCGTGCCGTGCCGCCGGTGGATCGCGCGCGGGTCTGTTTCGGCCTCTTCGACGCCTTTGACGGGCTGGGGCAGCATGAGCGCGCCTGGGGCTATCTGCGCGAGGGGAATGCCCTGCGCAAGGCGCTGATGGGCTATGAGATCGCGCAGGATGAGGCGCTGTTCGATCGGCTGTCCGCGCTGGAGGTGCAGCCGCTGACGGGGGTGGCGCCCGCGCCGGTGGTGCCGATCTTCATCCTTGGCATGCCACGGTCCGGGACCACCCTGACAGAGCAGATCGTGTCGGCCCATCCGCAGGTGGCGGGGGCCGGGGAACTGCCGCTGGCGGCGGACCTACTGCGCGAGATCATCGCCGGAGAGGCGCCGACAGAGGCGCGGTTGAGGGCCTTTCGGGCGGGATATCTGGAAGGGCTGGCGCGGCATGCGCAGGGGGCGGCTTTCGTGACCGACAAGATGCCGCACAACTTCTGCTTTGTGCCGCTGATCGCGGCGGCGCTGCCGGAGGCGCGGATCGTGCATGTGGTGCGGGATGCGGCCAGCACCTGCTGGTCGAACCTGAAGCAGTATTTCCCCGCGGCATCGCTGGGCTATTGCTATGATCCGGACGACGTGGTGGCCTATCACGGGCTCTACCGCGATTGGATGCAGCGCTGTGACAGGGACTGGCCGGGGCGGCTGCGCCGGCTGGACTATGACGCGCTGACCCATGACCCGGAGGCACAGACGCGGGCGTTGATCGCCGATCTGGGGCTGGACTGGGACGTGGCCTGCCTGTCGCCGGAGCGCAATGAGAGGCGCGTGCACACCGCCTCTGCCGGGCAGGTGCGGCGCGGTGTCTACCGGGCGCGGAGGGATGGCTGGGCGGCCTACGCGGAATTTGTCACGGACGCCTTTGCCGGATTGCGCGTGGATTCTTGAAGCTTGTCGCCGAATAGCGCATGATACGTGCCGAGGGCAGTGCCGGGGGAGACGGAAAATCCGCATCCGGGCAACGAGAGACAGGTGAAATGAAGCAAGCGATTATGATGGCCGCCTGCCTGGCGTTGGTGGCCTGCGGTGGCGGCAACAGCCGGACGGACCGGGGCTATACGGCGGGATCACGGGTGCTGATGGCCTCGGGGCCGGTGTCGGACGCCTGCCTGCGGGCCGGGCGCAGTGCCGCCAGCCGCCAGAGATGCGGCTGCGTGCAGGCCGTGGCCAACCGCGACCTCAGCGCATCGGACCAGCGGCTGGCCGTGACGTTTTTTGCCGATCCGCACCGGGCGCAGGAAATCCGCCAGTCGGACAATCCGCGGCACGAGGCGTTCTGGCAACGATACAAGGCCTTTGCGGCGCGGGCGGAAACGCTCTGCCGCGGCACCTGAGGCGTTCAAGCCCGCTCAGGCCGGCCAGGCCGAACCCCGGGCGTGGTCGATGATCCGCCCAACAAGGCAATCCAGACTGTCGGTCCATGCGATGTCCGGCGGCAACAGGGGCGCGGCCAGGGACAGTTCCGTGCAGGCGATCAGGATGTGATCGGTACGCTCCTGCAGCCGCCGCGCCTCTTCGACAAGGGCGGGCAGGATCTGCCGCGCGGGCGCGCCCGCCTTGACCGCGCGGATCATCTGTAACAGCGGGGCGTCATCCACCGGCGCGGTGAAGGGCACGTCCAGATAGCTGTCGAACACGCCGGTTAGCCGCGTCGCCGGAGAGGTGAGAATGCCGATCCGTCCCTTGTCCGCCAAGGCCCGCGCGGTGGCCGACAGCATGTCCAGAAAGGGCAGGTCGCTGGCGGCACGGATGCCGCCCGCGTAGTGATGCGCGGTGTTGCAGGGCATGGCGAGCGCGGTTGCCCCCGCCGCCGACAGGTCGCGCGCCATCTGCTGCAACACCGGCAGGGGCGAGGGGCCGGTGCCGTCGATCAGCGCCTTGATGCGCGAGGGCACGGCGGAATTCTGATGCACAATCAGCGGGATGTGGTCCGCGTCATCCTGCGCGGGCGTGGCGTCCAGCAGTTTTTGCATCAGCAGGATGGTGGCCTGAGGCCCCATCCCGCCCAGAATCCCGACCGGCCTCATGCGGGGCTCATGCGCGCGATTTCACGTCAAAGGCATGGGTGTAGCCGGTCAGACCGATGGCGCCGCCGGTGTGCAGGAAGACGACGCGCTCATTCTCCTTGAAGTGGCCCTTGCGGATCAGGTCGATCAGACCCGCAGCGCCCTTGGCCGAATAGACCGGGTCCAGCAGGATCGCCTCTGTCCGGGCAAAGATGTCGATGGCTTCCAGCGTCGACTCTGCCGGGATGCCGTAGCCAGGACCGACGTAATCGGTGTTGGCGACCACGTCCTCACGCTTGACCACGCCGGGGCAGCCCAGCTTTTCTGCCGTTTTCACGGCGAGGTTGTAGACGTTTTCCTCTTGCTTGGGTTTCGGCGCGCGGACGCCGATGCCCAGCAGCGGGATCTGGGCGTTCATCGCCGACAGGCCGGTGATCAGCCCGGCCTGGGTGCCCGCCGATCCGGTGGCATGCACGATGTGATCGACCCGCAGGTTCATTTCACTGAACTGGTTCATCAACTCCAGTGCGCAGTTCACGTACCCAAGCGCGCCGATGGCGTTCGAACCGCCGCCGGGGATGGTATAGGCGCGCTTGCCCTCGGCGCGCATCTTGTCGGCCACGGCCTCCATTTCGGCGTTCATGTCCAGATCGGGGCCGCGATGTTCGATGGAGGCGCCATGCAGCACGTCCAGAAGGACGTTGCCGTTATAGCGATAGTTCTCATGGTTGTAGCCGGTGCGATCCTCCAGCAGGATATGGCAGTCGAGGCCCAGCTTGGCCGCGGCGGCGGCGGTCTGGCGGGCATGGTTCGACTGGGTCGCGCCCTGCGTCAGCACCACCTCTGCCCCCTGTTCCAGCGCGTCGGCCATCAGGTATTCCAGCTTGCGCGTCTTGTTGCCGCCGGTCGACAGACCGGTGCAATCGTCACGCTTGATCCAGATTTCAGGACCACCCAGCGCCTCTGTCAGGCGCGGCATGAATTCCAGCGGGGTGGGCAGATGCGCAAGGCGGACGCGGGGAAACTTGGCAAGGTTCATGTATTTCAGCTTTCGTTTGCGGCGCAGGCGCGCGGTGTTGTGTGAGACAGTCGCGCCTCTGCGGTCATGGCGTGGCCCACCATGCCCTCGGCACGAGATATGATCGAGGTGGCGCGCGCAAGGGCTGGCAGCGCCTCGGCATTGGCACGCTGCCATGTGACGGTTTTCAGGAACTTGTGCACTGACAGACCGCCGGTATAGCGCGCGGCCCCCCCGGTGGGCAAAACGTGGTTCGGGCCAGAGGCCTTGTCACCAAAGGCCACGGTGGTGTCCGCGCCCAGGAAAAGCGAGCCGTAGGCGTTCAGCCGCGCCTGCCACCACGGCAGGTCTGCGCATTGGACGTGCAGGTGTTCGGGCGCGTAGCGGTCTGATTCCGCGGCCATTTCCTCGCGTGAATCGCAGAGGACAATCTCACCCATCGCCTCCCATGCGGCGAGCGCGGTTTCCCCGTTGGCTCCGCCGATGCGGGCGCAGATGTCCGGCATCAGGTCGCGCACGCGGCGGGCCAGCGGTTCGTGATCGGTGACCAGCCAGCAGGGCGAGGTTGGCCCGTGTTCGGCCTGACCGGCCAGATCCAGCGCCACCAGTGCCGGATCGGCGGTAGCGTCGGCAAGGATCAGCACGTCGGTGGGCCCGGCGAACATGTCGATGCCCAAGGGGCCGAACAGCTGGCGCTTGGCCTCTGCCACATAGGCGTTGCCGGGACCGGCCAGCACATCGGCAGGCGGCAAGCCGAAGAGGCCGAACGCCATGGCGGCGATGCCCTGCACCCCGCCCAGGCAGAGGATACGGTCAGCTCCGGCCAAAGACATGGCGTAGAGTGTCGCCGGGTCGATGCCGAGCGCCTTGCCATCCGCGTCCCGGCGCGGCGGGGCCACGGCGGTGACATGGGGCACCCCGGCGGCGCGCGCCGTGGTGATCGTCATCAGGGCAGAGGCGATATGGGCGTAGCGCCCGCCCGGCACGTAACATCCGGCGGCAGAGACCGGCAGGCTTTTCTGTCCGGTCAGGAGGCCGGGGCGCAGTTCGATCTCGAAATCCGTGACCGAGGCGCGCTGCGCCTGCGCAAAGGCGCGGATGTTTTCATGCGCGTAGTCCAGCGCCTGTTTCAGATCGTCGGGCAGGCCGTCGCCTGCGCGGGCGGCCTGTTCTGCCGTGACCTCCACCGGGCCGGTCCAGTTGTCCAGACGCTGCGCGTAGTCCAGCGCGGCCTCTTCGCCGCCCTGTTTCAGGCGTGCCAGCATGATCTGGACGGTGTCGGCGATATCTGCCTCTGCAGCAGGCGGCAGACCGGGGGCGGATTTAATCAGGCGGGAAGGCATGTGTTTTCCTTGACGTGAGGGGGCAGGTTCACAAAAACGGAAACTGTAGGGCAGGGAAGTGCGTGATGCTGATGAAAGGTGTGACCCTCAGGGGTCTGGAAGTTTTCGAGGCGCTCGCCTCTGCCGGGTCCGTCGCCAAGGCGGCGGAACTGACGGGGTTGAGCCAGCCCGCCGTCAGCCAGCAGATGCGCAACCTTGAAACGGCGCTGGGCGCAGACCTTGTGGATCACGGCAAGCGGCCGATGCGGCTGACCCCGGCGGGGCGGTCTTTCCTGACCCGCACGCAGGCGGTGCTGAGCCAGTTGCGGCTGGCCCAGAACGAGCTGACGGTGATGGACTTGACCCATCTCAGCACGCTCAGCCTGGGGGTGATCGACGATTTCGACAACGACCTGACGCCGCGCCTTGTCACCATCCTGGCCGAGAGCATGACCCGCTGCCGGTTCAAGCTGATCACCGCGCCCAGCCACGAGATTTCCGAAGAGATCAAGGCGCGCCGCCTGCATCTGGCGATCTCTGCCAGCAGCGGCGAGGTGATGGAGGGGATCGTGGAATATCCTTTGGTCAGAGACCCTTATATCCTTGTCTGCGCCAAGGGGGCGGTCGAGGCCGCAGGCGGCGTCAACGCCCTGATGCAAAGCCTGCCGATCCTGCGCTATGACCGCGAACAATTGATCGGAAGGCAGATCGAGGCGCATCTGGCGCGGCAGAAACTGGAATTTGCCGAACGGTTCGAGATTGGCGCGCACCTGTCGCTGATGACGCTGGTGGCGCGCGGCACCGGCTGGGCGATCACCACGCCGCTGGGCTACATGCGCGCCGGGCGGTACCATGACCAGATGGAGGCGCATCCGGTGCCCTTCAAACCCTTTTCGCGCACCATCTCGCTGTTTGCCGGAACCGACTGGGCCGATCAGGTGCCGCGCGACGTCGCGCGGACCATGCGCCATCTGGTGCGCGACATGGTGATCGCGCCCGCGCTGGCGCAGCTGCCCTGGCTGGAAGGCGAATTGCGGGTGCTGGAAAGCTGACGGCGCGCGACTCGGGCGCACAATCGGCGGATGAACCTGTTGCATGCGGCTAGATTGCCGCCCGCAGGCATCCTGTAAACGTTCAAGATGTGGATTTCGGAAGGAAAACCCGGAGTTTCAGGTTTCCTGAAACTGCGCGACACGGGCGCACGGCGGGGGCCACGCGGGGCAGGGGCCGCGCGGACGGCGGGGTGAACCCCGCCCTACGGCTCTACGTGGGAGACGAAGGCGCGGACAGAGGCCTCGAACCCGCGCGGATCGTCGGCGTGCAGCCAATGGCCCGCCTTGGGCATCTTGGCGTAGCGGGCGCGCGGGAACAGCGGGCGGATGCGGTCGCGGTGTTCGGGCAGGACATAGTCCGAATCCCCGCCCGAGAGGAACAGCGTCGGCCCTTCGTAAGCACCTGATACCTCTGGAAATCCGAGGATCTTGGGCATTTCGGCGGCCAGAGTGTCCAGGTTCAGCTTCCAGCGCTTGTTCTGCAGGTCCAGCGACTGGGTGAAAAAGCTTTGCAGGGTCTTGTCCGGCACCACCCGCGCCAGTTGTTCGACCGCGTCCGAGCGTTTCTCGACCTTGTCCAGATCGACGCTGCGCATGGCTTCGATGAACTGGATCTGGCTGTGACTGTAGGCGACGGGGGCAATATCGGCGACCAGCAGCGAGGCGACCTTGTCCGGCTGGGTCAGCGCCAGAACCATCGACGCCTTGCCACCCATCGAATGCCCTACCACATGCGCGCGTCCGCCATGGGCGTCGATCACCTCGCCCAGATCGGCGGCGAGGTCATGATAGCTGTGGGTGTCGGTCTGCGGGCTGTCACCGTGGTTGCGCATGTCGGGCGTCAGGACGTGCCAGCGGTCCGACAGGCGGCGGGCGATCACACCCCAGTTGCGCCCAGACCCATAGAGCCCGTGCACGATCAGGAGCGGGATTCCGTGGGCGGTTCCTTGGGTCAGGGTGTTCAGCATGGGAATGTCCTATGAGGGGGGGGCTGCGCCGATGCGGCCTGAGCCGTGACAATGCGGTTGCGCGCCACCACGTCGGCGCCACTGGCGGCTAGCGGCACGGCGCGGATATCGGCCTCTGTTTTCAGGGCCTTGGCAAGGCGCTCACGATAGGCGTGGCGGGTGATTTCGACCGCGCCGAGGCTGGCCAGATGCGGGGTCAGGAACTGCGTGTCGAAGAGGGTAAAGCCGGTGCGGTTCAACTGATCGATGAGCCACGCCAGCGCGATCTTGGAGGCATCCGTGGCGCGGGAAAACATCGACTCGCCGCAAAAGGCCGCGCCGACGGTCACGCCGTAGACGCCGCCGATCAGCGCATCCTCGCTCCAGACCTCCAGCGAATGGGCGTGTCCCATGCCGTGCAGGGCGTGATAGAGATCACGGATTTCGTCGTTGATCCAGGTTTCTTCGCGGTCGGCGCAGCCGTCGATCACGCCCGGGAAGTCATGGTTCAATGTCACGCGGTAATCGTCACGCCGCAACCGTTTGGCCAGACTGCGCGAGATGCGGAACCCGTCCAGCGGCAACACGCCCCGCCGCCGTGGATCGACCCAGAAGATGTCGGGATCGTTCCGCCGTTCGGCCATCGGAAAGATGCCGGTGCGGTAGGCGTGCAGGAGAAGGTCGGGGGTGACGCTCATGCGCCCAGACTATCCTTTTGGCGATGCGGGCAAAACCCGTCCCGACCTGCTGTCGGAACGGGCAGCGGCGGGTTATTCCAGCCCGCCGGCCTCCAGCCATTTTTCAAGCCAGTGAATGTTGTACCCGCCGGTATGAATGTCCTTTTCGCGCAAAAGCGCGTGGAACAGCGGCACCGTGGTGTCGACACCATCGACGATCAATTCGCCAAGGGCGCGATTCAGACGGGCCAGCGCGGCGGGGCGGTCCTCTCCATGCACGATCAGCTTGGCGATCAGGCTGTCGTAGTAGGGCGGGATGCGATAGCCGTCATAGAGCGCCGAATCCATCCGCACGCCAAGACCCCCGGGGGCATGGAAATGCGAGATGGTGCCGGGCGACGGGCGGAACTGCGGCAGCTTTTCCGCATTGATCCGCACCTCGATGGCGTGGCCGTTGATCTTCAGGTCTTCCTGCTTGAACGACAGTTTTTGGCCCGAGGCGACGCGGATCTGTTCGCGCACCAGATCGACGCCAAAGATTGCCTCTGTCACCGGGTGTTCCACCTGCAGGCGGGTGTTCATCTCGATGAAGTAGAACTCGCCGTCTTCGTACAGGAATTCGATGGTGCCTGCGCCGCTGTAGCCCATCTTGGCGATTGCATTGGCGCAGATCGTGCCGATGCGGGCGCGTTCGTCCGGCGTGATCGACGGGCCGGGGGCCTCTTCGAACACCTTCTGGTGGCGGCGCTGAAGCGAGCAGTCGCGCTCTCCCAGGTGGACGCCGTTGCCCTGACCGTCACCAAAGACCTGGACCTCGATGTGGCGCGGGCGCTGCAGGTATTTCTCGATATAGACTTCGTCGTTGCCAAAGGCGGCTTTCGCCTCGGAGCGGGCGGTCTGGTAGGCGCGCTCCATCTCGGCCTCGTCGCGGGCGACCTTCATGCCACGGCCGCCGCCGCCGGCGGTGGCCTTGACGATCACCGGATAGCCGAACGAGGCACCGATTTCACGGGCCTCCGCCACGCTGTTCACGCCGCCTTCGGAGCCGGGAACCACCGGGATTCCCAGCGCTTTTGCGGTTTCCTTGGCGGTGATCTTGTCGCCCATCGTGCGGATGTGTTCCGCCGACGGCCCGATGAAGGTGATGTCGTGGTCTTCGACGATCTGCACGAAACGGGCGTTTTCCGACAGAAAGCCATAGCCCGGGTGGATCATCGTGGAGCCGGTGACTTCGCAGGCCGAGATGATGGCGGGAATGGACAGATAGCTGTCAGGAGAGGGCGCGGGGCCGATGCAGATGGTTTCATCCGCCATGCGCACGTGCATTGCGTCCGCATCGGCGGTGGAATGCACCGCGACCGACGGGATGCCCATCTCGCGGCAGGCGCGGATGACGCGCAGCGCGATCTCGCCGCGGTTTGCGATCAGGATTTTCTGGGTCATGCGCTTACTCGAGGATGACCAGCGGGGCGCCGTATTCGACGGGGGCGCCGTCCTCGACAAGAATGCGTTTCACCGTCCCGGCGCGGGGGGCGGGAATGTGGTTCATGGTCTTCATCGCCTCGACGATGAGCAGGGTGTCCCCCTCCTTGACCGTTGCGCCGACGCTGATGAACGGGTCCGCGCCCGGTTCGCCCTGCATGTAGACCGTGCCCACCATGGGCGAGGTCACGGCACCGGGGTGGGCGGCGGGGTCTTCGGGCATTTCTGCGACGGGGGCGGCCGCTGCGGCCGGTGCGGCGGCAGGGGCGGCTGCGGCCACGGGGGCGGCCGCCACAGGGGCCGGGGCCGCCACGGTCACGGCGCGGCTGATGCGGACCTGCAGACTGTCGTCATCGCCGTATTCGCGCATGACCTCCAGTTCGGTCAGGTCATTCTTGTTCAGTACTTCCGCCAGCGCCTCGATGAAGGCAACGTCTGCCTCGGTCCTGTTCTCGCTCATGCCATCCTCGCCATGTGTCTCACCCGCAGGGGGTCTGCGCTGCTTATAGGCTAAGGCGTGAGGAAGGAAAAGCGATGCCGCACCGCTTGTGTGAGCGCTATCTTCGCGGTCTGGCAGCGCTGCAACGGGGTGTGCATGATTGCGGCGGCGTGGCGGCCCGCATAGCATCCGGGTTTGGGGAGGATTTCGCATGAATATTTCCAGCTGGCTCGCCCGCGCGGCCCAGATCGCGCCGGACCGTCCGGCGCTGTTTCTCGGCGCCGATCTGGTGGCGGATTACGCGGCCTTTCACGGCGCGGCCCTGCGGCTGGGCGCGGCCTTGCGGGCGCGCGGGGTGCAACCGGGCGACCGGGTGGCGCTGTTCATGAAAAACGTGCCCGATTACCTGATCGCGGAATATGGCGCGTGGTATGCGGGGGCGGCGGTTGTCCCGATCAACGCGAAACTGCACCCGCGCGAGGCGGATTTCATCCTGACCAACTCTGGCGCCCGGCTGGTCTTTGCCACGCCGGATCTGGCCCCCGCGCTGGCCGGGGTGGCAAGCGTTCCTGTGATCGAGACGGGCAGCGAGGTCTGGGTCGGGCTGCTGGATCATCCGCCGCTGACAGAGCCAGAACATCGCGCGCCGGACGATCTTGCATGGCTGTTCTATACCTCCGGCACCACGGGGCGGCCCAAGGGCGTGATCATCACGCATCGCATGCTGGTGACCATGTCGCTGAGTTACCAATGCGACTGCGATCTTGTGGGGCCGGAGGATGCCGCGCTTTATGCAGCGCCGCTCAGCCACGGGGCGGGCATCTACAACATGATGCACGTCCGGGCGGGGGCGCGGCATGTCTTTCCCCCCTCCGGCGGCTTTGACGAGGGTGAGACGCTGGACCTTGCCGCGCATTTCCGGGGGGCGCATATGTTCATGGCCCCCACCATGGTGCAGCGGCTGACGCGCCATGCCATCGCCGCAGGGCGCAAGGGGGAGGGGCTGCGCACCATCGTTTATGCGGGCGGGCCGATGTACAACGCAGACATCATCGAGGCGGTCGACCACTTCGGCCCGGTCTTTGCGCAGATCTACGGGCAGGGCGAATGCCCGATGGGCATCACCGCATTGTCGCGCCATGACGTGACCGACCGCACGCACCCCCGCTGGCGCGAACGGTTGGGATCGGTCGGGCGGGCGCAATTGGCGACAGAAGTACGGATCGCGGGCGAAGCCGGTGAAACCCTGCCGCCGGGCGAGGTGGGCGAGATTTGCGTGCGCGGCGATATCGTGATGCCCGGCTACTGGGAAAACCCCGAAGCGACGGCAAAGACGCTAAAGGATGGCTGGCTCTGGACCGGGGACATGGGGGCGATGGATGCCGATGGCTATGTCACGATGAAGGACCGGTCGAAGGACCTGATCATCTCGGGCGGGACCAACATCTATCCGCGCGAGGTCGAAGAGGCCCTGCTGGAACATGCCGCCGTCAAGGAGGTGGCCGTGGTGGGCCGCCCGCATCCGGAATGGGGCGAAGAGGTGGTGGCCTTTGTCGTCTGCGACGGGCCGCTTGATCCGGCGGTGCTGGATGCGCATTGCCTTGACCGCATCGCGCGGTTCAAGCGGCCCAAGGATTATGTCGCGCTGAGCGCCCTGCCCAAGAACAATTACGGCAAGGTGCTGAAGACGGAGTTGCGCAGCGCATTCGATCCGAAGGGCTGATCCGGTCGGGCCAATTGCCGCTGTTCGGGTCTTGCGCTGTCTTTCTCTTTGTCGGCGGCCTCTTTGTTGGCGGCCTGCGCCCGCGTGTCGGGGGTGTTGATGTCCTTGGCCGGGTCCGGATCTGCGTCCGGCTCCGCCTCGCCCAGGGGCGGCACCTCGGCCTCTGCCTTGTGCGAAGAGATCTGCTCATCAAGCATCCGGCTGATGGTGATCTGCATGATCGAAGGCGGCGCCGTATGGTTGTCCGGGTCCGGTTCGCCGTTGACGGCGGACCAGAACTGGGTCGGGCTTTGGCCTTCTTTCATGCGCGCCTCGGGGTCGCGCGCGTCAGAGATCGGCTTGACGCGGGTCTGTTCCAGCGGGTCCGGCCGACCACGCGGCAACCCTTGAGGGTGGCCGGTCACCTGTGGCGCACTCAGCAATGGCGGGACTAGGAATTGCATTGGGCTGCTCCATCCAGAGCGCCCCCACAAACCCAAGGTAGCAAGAAATACGCGGCTTGGCAGCGGGTTGCGTCGAATTGCGCAGAGTTTGCCGCCTGTCTCGACGCGCCCTGTCGCGCGGCCGACACCCGTACGTTCCGCCAAGGACGACGACCGTCGTAGCGCCGGGCCAAAGCGGCAATTGCGTGAGAAAAAGGCGGGCGCTGTGGCCCGCCTTTCACAGTATCGCGCTGGAGTCAGCGATTCATTCTGTTGTCGATGAGGTCGTCGACGACGGAGGGGTCGGCGAGGGTGGATGTGTCGCCGAGGGCGCCGTAGTCGTTTTCGGCGATCTTGCGCAGGATGCGGCGCATGATCTTGCCGGAGCGGGTTTTCGGCAGGCCGGGGGCCCATTGGATCAGGTCGGGCGAGGCGATGGGGCCGATTTCGGTGCGGACCCAGGTGCGCAGCTCCTTGCGCAGCTCATCCGTCGGCTCGACCCCGTTCATCAGGGTCACGTAGCAGTAGATGCCTTGGCCCTTGATCTCGTGCGGGTAGCCCACGACCGCCGCCTCGGCGACCTTTTCATGCGCCACCAGCGCCGATTCCACCTCGGCCGTGCCCATGCGGTGGCCGGAGACGTTGATCACGTCGTCCACCCGCCCGGTGATCCAGTAATCGCCGTCCGCATCGCGGCGGCAGCCGTCGCCGGAGAAGTAATAGCCTTTGTAATCAGAGAAGTAGGTCTTTTCAAACCGCTCGTGATCGCCCCAGACGGTGCGCATCTGCGCCGGCCAGCTGTCGGCGATGACCAGCACGCCCTCGACGCCGTTGCCCTCGATCACCTCGGCCGACTGCGGGTCCAGCACCAGCGGTTTCACCCCGAAGAAGGGCTTCTGCGCCGCGCCGGGCTTGGTCGCATGGGCGCCGGGCAGGGGGGTCATCATGTGACCGCCGGTTTCGGTCTGCCACCAGGTGTCGACGATCGGGCAGCGGCCGCCGCCGATGACATCGTTGTACCAGTTCCAGGCCTCGGGGTTGATCGGCTCACCGACCGTTCCAAGGATCCGCAGGCTGCTGAGATCGCATTTGGTGGCGAATTCGTCGCCCTGACCCATCAGCGCGCGAATCGCGGTGGGGGCGGTGTAGAACTGGTTGACCTTGTGCTTTTCGCAGACCTGCCAGAAGCGGCTGGCGTCCGGATAGGTCGGCACGCCCTCGAACATCAGCGTCGTGGCGCCATTGGCCAAGGGCCCGTAAACAATGTAGGAATGCCCGGTGACCCAGCCCACGTCGGCGGTGCACCAATAGACGTCGCCCTCGTGGTAATCGAAGGTGATCTCCTGCGTCATGGCGGCGTAAACCAGATATCCACCTGTGGAGTGCACAACCCCCTTGGGCTGACCGGTGGAGCCGGAGGTGTAGAGGATGAACAGCGGGTCCTCGGCGTTCATCTCGGCGGGTTTGCTGTAGTCATCCGCC
Organism: Antarctobacter jejuensis; assembly: GCF_052266595.1. Taxonomy (NCBI): domain Bacteria; kingdom Pseudomonadati; phylum Pseudomonadota; class Alphaproteobacteria; order Rhodobacterales; family Roseobacteraceae; genus Antarctobacter; species Antarctobacter jejuensis. Next base: position 204,191 of record NZ_JBQQXJ010000009.1, read on the forward strand.
TCCAGCGCCATTTCGTTGTAGTCGAAATCGCGCCCGTCCACCCATGTGGTCTGGCCGCCGGTGCGCTTGACCACCAGGCATTTGACGCTGTCCTTGCAGTGCAGCAGCGCCTTGTCGGCATTGGTCTTGAGCGCGGTCTTGCGGCCGCCGCGCGGGGCCTCGTCGGCGGTGATGACCAGCTTGGCGTCGCAGCCGTTGATGCGGGCGCTCAGCGCGTCGGGGCTGAACCCGGCGAAGACGATGGAATGGATCGCGCCGATGCGGGCGCAGGCCAGCATGGCATAGGCGGCCTCGGGGATCATCGGGAGATAGAGGATCACCCGGTCGCCCCGGCGCACGCCCAGGGTTTCGAGGATGTTGGCCATCTTGCAGACCGATGTGTGCAACTCGCGGTAGGTGATGTGCCTGGCGGCTTCCTCGGGGTCGTCGGGCTCGAAGATGATGGCGGTCTGGTCGCCGCGCTTTTCCAGGTGCCGGTCGATGCAGTTGGCGGCCACGTTCAGCGTGCCGTCCTCGAACCACTTGATCGAGACCTGGCCCAGGGTGAAATCGGTGTTCTTGATCTTGGTCGGCGCCTTGATCCAGTCCAGACGCTGCGCCTGCTCGGCCCAGAACGCCTCAGGATCCGCAACCGA
>NZ_JBQQXJ010000010.1:0-175933 GCF_052266595.1 Antarctobacter jejuensis
AACGGGCGCAGGGGTCCCGCCCCCCCCGCCCCCGAATCCCCCCCAACAACCCCCGCCCCCCCGGGGACCCCCAATTCTTTTGAGCCCCCACAAACCCCAACCCCCCCCGGCCTCCCCCCGGGGGGGCGATCTTTCTATCGAGGTCAGTGGCTTGGCCGAGCCGCAGGACGCCGGGCCAGGCCATTTGGCCATGGCGACCAAGCCGGAGTACGCCGAGGTCCTGACCGCAGGCGCCGCGCGGGCGGCCATGCTGTGGGAAGGGGCGGATTGGCGCGCCATGGGGCTGCAGGCGGCGTTGTTGCCCGGGCGGCCAAGGTTCGCCATGTCCGGGCTGACAGGAATGATGGATCCGGGGCAGGGATACGCCGCCGGCATCCATCCAAGCGCTGTGATCGATCCTTCGGCGCAATTGGGCGATGGGGTTTCGGTCGGGCCTTTGGCAGTGATCGAGGCCGGTGCCGTGATCGGCGATGGCGCGGTGATCGGGCCGCAGTGTTATGTCGGCTGGGACGTGCGCCTTGGCGCGCAGGCCGTGCTGCACGCAGGCGTGCGGATCATGGCGCGGGTGGTGATCGGTGACAGGTTCGTGGCGCAGCCGGGCGTGATCATCGGCGGCGACGGGTTTTCCTTTGTAACTCCGGAGGTGTCCGGTGTGGAACGCGCGCGCGCGACCCTTGGCGAAGAGGGCAGCGTCTCGGCGCAGAGTTGGGCGCGGATCGCCAGCCTTGGATCGGTGCTTATCGGCGACGATGTCGAGGTTGGCGCGGGGTCGACCATCGACCGCGGGACCATCCGCGATACTGCCATCGGTCCGGGCACCAAGATCGACAACCTTGTGCAGATTGGCCACAACGTGGTGGTCGGCCGCGATTGCCTTTTGTGCTCTCAGGTGGGCATCGCCGGATCCACGGTTGTCGGCGACAACGTGGTCATGGCCGGCAAGGTGGGGGTGTCCGACAACCTGCGCATCGGCAGCCGTGCGATCCTTGGCGGGGCGACGGTTGTTCTGACCAATGTGCCCGAGGGGCGGGTGATGCTGGGCTATCCGGCGATGAAGATGGAAAGCCATGTGGAGGCCTACAAGGGTCTGCGCCGTTTGCCGCGCCTGTTTCGCGACGTCGCAGACCTCAAGAAAGCGGTTTCCTTGCTGCGCGGAAATGACTAGATACCCGGCAATTCCGGCAAGTGCAGGGGCAGGGGCATGAACGTCAAGGACAAGGTGATCCAGATCATTGCGGATCAGGCAATGCTCGAGGTCTCGGACGTGACCATGGAGAGCACGCCCGAGGAACTCGGGATCGACTCTCTGGGACTGGTCGAGTCGATCTTTGCGATCGAGGAGGCGTTCGACATTTCGGTGCCGTTCAACGCCAATGATCCCAAGGAATCGGATTTCGACATTTCATCGGTGGCGAAGATTGTCGAGGGCATCGAAAAGCTGCTTGCCGAGCAAAAATCGTGAAGCGTGTCGTCATAACCGGTGCGGGAACGATCAACCCGCTCGGGCAGGATGTGGCCAGCACCTTTGAGGCGATGCGCGAGGCGCGCTGCGGCATCAGTGAACTGGATTTTCGCGATGTGGACAGGCTGGCGATCCGGATCGGCGGGCAGGTCAAGAATTTCGACCCGGAAACGGTTTTCAACCGTCAGCAGCTGGCGCTTTATGACCGGTTCACGCAGTTCACCCTGATCGCGGCGCGGCAGGCGATGGCGCAGTCCGGGCTGGACCTGTCCGGTGAGCTTGCCAACCGCTCTGGTGTTGTGCTGGGCACGTCGGGCGGCGGGCTGAACACCCAGGACGACAATTACCGGGCGGTCTATGAAGAGGGCAAGAACCGGGTTCATCCCTTTGTCGTGCCCAAGCTGATGAACAATGCGGCCACCAGCCACGTCAGCATGGAATTCAACGTCAAGGGGCCGAGCTTTACGGTCGCCACCGCCTGTTCCAGTTCCAACCACGCGATGGGGCAGGCCTTCCAGATGATCCGCGCGGGCATGTGTACGACGATGATCACCGGTGGGTCGGAATCGATGCTGTGTTTCGGCGGGATCAAGGCCTGGGAAGGACTGCGGGTCATGTCCAAGGACGCCTGCCGGCCGTTTTCGGCGACGCGCAACGGCATGGTGCAGGGCGAGGGCGCGGGGGTCTTCGTCTTTGAGGAATATGAACACGCACGGGCACGCGGCGCCGAAATTCTTGGCGAGGTGCTTGGGTTCGCCATGACCTCGGACGCCTCGGACATCGTGATGCCGTCCAAGCAGGGGGCAGCGCGGGCGATATCCGGCGCGCTGGCCGATGCCCGCGTGGCGAAAGAGCGTGTAGGCTATATCAATGCCCATGGCACCGGCACGGCGGCCAATGACAAGACCGAATGCGCGGCGGTGTCGGATGTCTTTGGCACCCATGCGGACGACCTTATGATCTCATCGACCAAGTCGATGCATGGCCATCTGATCGGCGGCACCGGGGCGGTGGAACTGCTGGCCTGCCTGATGGCGCTGAAGGACGGGGTGATCGCGCCCACGATCGGCTATGAAGAGCCGGACCCGGAATGCGCGCTGGACGTGGTGCCGAACGAGGCGCGCGAGGCCGAGGTGGACGTTGTATTGTCCAACGCCTTTGCCTTCGGCGGGCTGAACGCGGTGTTGGCGTTGGGGCGGGTCTGATCGCGGCTTGATCCAAAGGCGCGCCTTTCGGCGCTCTGGGTATCTCGGCTTCGGCCTTTGGCCTGCGCCTCGGGCGGGGCGCTGCCCCGTCGCAGCCAGGCTGCGACGCCCCGAGGTATTTGAAAACCAAAGCAGCAGGCCAAGGAAACGGGCAGGCGCGGCTGTGTCCGGCTTGTGGCGAGGGCCAAGGCGTTTGTCCGATGCGGGTTCGGTTCCCGCGTGATGTGAAAATATTGTCGGTGGTGGTGATGGAACAACTCACCCTGTCTGAACGCTGTCCTTGCAAATGGAAACAGCAAGGAGGACGCCACAATGTCGCTCAATTCCCTGAAAGATGTTTATGTCGACCAGTTGCAGGATCTGCGCAGCGCCTGCGCGCAGTCTTTTGACATCATGGATGACCTGATTGCCGCCGCGAAAAGCGAGGAACTGAAAGCCGCGCTGCGCAGTGGCAAGGAGGGCATCGCCGACGGCAAGACCCGTCTGGAAAAGCTGATCACCTCTCATGATGCCGATCCCGAAGGCGAACACTGCAAGGGGATGGAAGGCCTTGTCGCCGAAGCGCGAGCGCATGGTCTGGACGAAGAGTTTGGCGATGACGACGCGCGGGACGCGATGATCATCACTCAGTACCAGCGGATGGCCCACTATGCGATTGCCGGATACGGCTGTGCTGCGGCCTTTGCCAACCGGTTGGGTCTGACGGATGAGGCCGGAACGCTGGGTGGAATGCTGGATGCGGCCTACTCCGGAGATCGCCGGTTCTCAGGCATCGCCCAAGGCGGGGTCAACGCCGCGGCGGCCGAATAAATTCTGCTCTGGATGTGAGACGCCCGCCCCGGTTTGTCTGGGGGGGGCTTTTTTGGGGCCCCCTTCCTGGGGGGGGCGGCTTTCCCTCTCGCGGCAGAGGTTCGCGCGGGCGGGCCTGAGGGCCCCCATGCGGTGGTGCTCCACGGCCTGTCCGGGGCTGACGCCTTCTTCGGCGACCACCAGTTCCACCTCTGCCTCTGTCTTTGAGATCGGGCGAACGATTGCCTCACGCGGGGGGCGGGTGGAGCGGACCTTGACCAGCAGCTCCCATTCGTCACGGCTGGTGAAAGGCTCATCGCCCAGCCAGTTGATCTCTCGCACCGGGATCTTGCGGGTGGCGAGCAGGTCCTTGGGGCCGACGATCACCTGGCGGTTTTCCACGTCCAGTTTCACCACGTAGAGCGGCTCTGACAGGCCGCCGATGCCAAGGCCGCGGCGCTGGCCGATGGTGTAGTGGATCACACCGGTATGCTCGCCCAGAACGCGCCCGTCCACATGAACGATCTGGCCCGGCTCCGCAGCACCCGGGCGCAGTTTTTCGATCACGGCGGCATAGTTGCCATCGGGCACGAAGCAGATGTCCTGGCTGTCGGGCTTCATCGCCACGCTGAGCCCGTATTTCGACGCCAGCGCGCGGGTTTCATCCTTGGAGGGCAGATGGCCCAGCGGGAAGCGCAGAAAGTCCAGCTGTTCGGGCGTGGTCGAAAACAGGAAATAGCTCTGATCGCGCGAGGCGTCCGCGGCCGAATGCAGTTCCGGCCCGGCAGCGCCCATCTGGCGCTGGATGTAATGACCGGTAGCCATACAGTCCGCATCCAGATCCTTGGCCGTTTCCAGCAGATCCTTGAATTTGACCCGCTCATTGCAGCGGATGCAGGGGACCGGTGTGGCGCCGCCCAGGTAGCTGTCGGCGAATTCTTCGATCACCGCCTCGCGGAAGATGTTTTCATAATCCAGCACGTAATGCGGAAAGCCCATGGATTCCGCCACGCGGCGCGCATCGTGGATGTCGATCCCGGCGCAGCATGCGCCCTTTTTGGCCAGCGCCGCGCCGTGGTCATAGAGCTGCAGGGTGACGCCGACCACGTCGTAGCCTTCTTCCTTCAGCATCGCGGCCACGACGGAACTGTCGACGCCACCGGACATGGCGACGACGACGCGGGTTTCGGACGGCGGCTTGGGCAGGCCCAGCGAGTTCAGCGGGCGCGTGTCGAGGGGCATGACGACTCTCCTTGGAATGCGCGGAATATAGGAAAATCCGAACTACTCTCAAGGGGGCGTTTTAGCCGGCGTTAAGCGGCGCATGGCTTTATGCCTCCAAACGAAGTGTCGGAGTTCGAAGGATGTATCTCAAAAGGATCGAAGGACCGCGGGCGGTCAAGCTCCCCGATGGCAGCACAATGACCCGTGCCGATCTTCCGCCGAGCGAAACGCGCCGCTGGGTCGCCTCGCGCAAGGCGGCGGTGGTCAGGGCGGTGACCTTTGGCCTGATCACGCAAGAACAGGCCAAGGAAAATTACGGTTTGAGCGATGAAGAATTGATGGAGTGGGTCAAAGCGGCTACACGGCACGGCGAAGATGCGCTGAAAGTCACCCGGGTGCAAAAATATCGTCAACCTTGAGTTGAATTATCGCTTCTGTGATGTACGGTAAGAGGGCGTTAACCTTTTTGGTCGAGGTTGTGATCAGACCGATGACATTGCCCGGAGACAGCACATGCGTATCTTGCTGGTAGAAGACGATCCCACGACATCCAAAAGCATCGAATTGATGCTGAGTCATGCCAACCTCAACGTCTATTCCACGGATATGGGCGAAGAGGGGATCGATCTTGCCAAACTTTACGATTACGACCTCATCCTACTGGACCTGAACCTGCCGGACATGAACGGGCATGAGGTTCTCCGCCAGTTGCGTGTCGCGCGCATCGACACCCCGATCCTGATCCTGACCGGTGAGGATGATACCCAGTCCAAGATCAAGGGTTTCGGGTTCGGCGCCGACGACTATATGACCAAACCGTTCCACCGGGACGAATTGGTGGCGCGTATCCATGCGATCATCCGCCGCTCCAAGGGGCATTCGCAGTCGATCATCCGCACGGGCAAGATTTCGGTCAACCTTGACGCCAAAACGGTCGAGGTTGCGGGCAAGCCGGTCCACCTGACCGGCAAGGAATACCAGATGCTGGAACTGCTGTCTCTGCGCAAGGGGACGACCCTGACCAAGGAGATGTTCCTCAACCATCTCTATGGCGGCATGGATGAGCCGGAACTGAAGATCATCGATGTCTTCATCTGCAAGCTTCGCAAGAAACTGTCCGAAGCCACCGGCGACGACAACTACATCGAAACGGTCTGGGGCCGTGGGTATGTCCTGCGCGATCCGGAACCCTCGCAGGAAGAGCCGAAGGCGGTTGCCGCCGGCTGATACTGGACCTTACCCCGTCGCGCGCCTATCACTCTGACAGGTGCCGTTGACGGGGGCGGGGATGGTTGAGAAATCGCTCGAAAATCTGACCGGGGTCGGGGAACTGACCGAAGAAGAGGCGCAGCAGGAGCTGGCGTCTCTTTCGGTTTTTCTGGCGCAGGCCAATGCGGCCTATCATGCCGAGGATGCGCCCGAGATTTCGGACGCCGAATATGATCGGCTCAAGCGGCGGAACGAAGAGATCGAGGCGCGGTTTCCGCACCTGAAACGGCCGGACAGCCCGTCTGAGCAGGTCGGCGCGGTCCCCTCCGAAGGCTTTGCCAAGGTGCGGCACAGCATCCGGATGCTGTCCCTGTCGAATGCCTTCGAGGACGGCGATATCTCCGATTTCGACGCCGCGATCCGGCGTTACCTGGGGCTTGGCCCCGATGAGGCGCTGGCCTACACGGCAGAGCCCAAGATCGACGGTCTGTCACTGGCGCTGCGGTACGAGGATGGTGTTCTGGTGCAGGCGGCCACGCGGGGGGACGGGGCCGTGGGCGAGAACGTCACCGATAACGCGCGCACCATCGCGGATATCCCCGAACGGCTGAGCGGCGCGCCGTCGTTGCTGGAGGTGCGGGGCGAAGTCTACATGAGCCATGCCGATTTCGAAGCGCTCAACGCCCGGCAGGCGGAACAGGGCGGCAAGCTGTTTGCCAACCCGCGCAATGCCGCTGCCGGTTCGCTGCGGCAGCTGGATTCGCAGATCACCCGCAGCCGCCCGCTGAAATTCTTCGCCTATTCCTGGGGATCGCTGTCAGAGCCGCTGGCCGAGACGCAGATGCAGGCGATCGAACGGCTGAAGGCGCTGGGATTTCCGACCAACCCGCTGACGGAACTGTGCGACGGTCCGGCGGAGATGCTGGCCCATTACGCGCGGATCGAGGAACGCCGCGCGACGCTGGGCTATGACATCGACGGCGTGGTCTACAAGGTAAACGATCTGGCGCTGCAAGGGCGGCTGGGGTTCCGGTCGACCACGCCGCGTTGGGCCATCGCGCACAAGTTCCCGGCAGAACTTGCCTGGACCCGGCTGGAAGCCATCGATATCCAGGTCGGTCGCACCGGTGCGCTTAGCCCGGTGGCGCGGCTGACCCCGGTGACGGTGGGCGGCGTCGTCGTGTCGAACGCGACGCTGCACAATGAGGATTACATCGCCGGACGTGACAGCAGCGGGCACGAGATCCGTGGCGGCAAGGACATTCGCGTGGGCGACTGGGTGCAGGTCTATCGTGCCGGGGACGTGATCCCCAAGGTCGCGGATGTGGATCTGTCCAAACGTCCTGACGGTGCGCAGCCCTTTGAATTTCCGACCCTTTGTCCGGAGTGTGGCTCTGACGCGATCCGCGAGGAGGGGGACGCGGTGCGCCGTTGCACCGGCGGCCTGATCTGCCCGGCGCAGGCGGTGGAAAAGCTGAAACATTTCGTCTCGCGCGCGGCCTTCGACATCGAGGGGCTGGGTGCGAAACAGGCAGAACAGTTCTACGCCGATGGCTGGATCAAGGAACCGGCAGAGATCTTCACGCTGCGGGAACGCTTTGGCGAGGGCATGCAGCAGTTGAAGAACCGCGAGGGGTGGGGCGAAAAATCCGCCAACAACCTCTTTGCGGCGATCGAAGAACGGCGGACCATCGGGCTGGGCCGCCTGCTCTTTGGTCTTGGCATACGCCATGTAGGTGAGGTGGCGGCCAATGATCTGGCGCACCATTTCGGCACATGGGAGGCGCTGGTCGCCGCCATCGACGCCGCCGGTCCCGCCGCCAAGGCCCAGCGGCAGGCCGATGTCGCCGAAGAGGCCGAGCGCCGCGCCGCAACCGAAGACGGCCGCCGAGCCCGGATCAAGGAAAGCCGCGACGCCGCCTGGACCGATGTGCCGCCCGAAGCGCGTGCGGCATGGGATGAGATCACCGGCATCGACGGGATCGGCGCCACCGTTGCAGTGGCTCTTGTCACCAGTTTTGCGCAGGCCTCTGAACGCGCCTCCATCGACCGGCTGGCCGCGCATCTGACCGTGGAAGCACCCGAGCGGCCAGAGACCGAAGGTTCACCCGTGGCGGGCAAGACCGTTGTCTTTACCGGAACGCTGGAACGCATGACCCGCGCCGAAGCCAAGGCGCGGGCGGAATCGCTGGGCGCCAAGGTGTCGGGTTCGGTGTCGAAGAAGACCGATATCGTGGTGGCCGGGCCAGGCGCGGGCAGCAAGGAAACCAAGGCGCGCGACCTGGGACTGACGGTGCTGGACGAAGACGGCTGGCTGGAGCTGATCGGCGGATGAGCGGACGGCCCGAACCGCTCTGGCCGCTCTTTGCCAAGCTGACCACACTGGACGGCATCGGCCCGAAGACCGCGCAGGCGCTGGAAGGCGCGGGCATCGAGACGCCGCGTGACCTGCTGTTCACGCTGCCTTATTCGGGAATTGACCGGCACCTGAAATCCACGGTGATCGAGGCGGAATTGCCGGGCGTTGCAACCGTAGAGGCGCTGATCGGTCGGCACAGGCCGCCATCCCGCAAGGGCGGGGCCTACCGGGTCGAGGCCGATGATTCCAAGACGCGGTTTCAGGTCGTGTTCTTTCACGGCGGCGGAGATTACATCCAGAAGATGCTGCCCACGGGCCAGAGGCGGATCCTGTCGGGCCGGGTCGAACTGTTCGATGGGGTGCCGCAGATGGTGCACCCCGACCACATGCTGCGTCCGGAAGAGGCGGATGCCCTGCCGGGGTATGAGCCTGTCTATCCGCTGACCGGGAACGTGACGCAAAAGCTCATGGTGCGGGCAGTGACGGATGCCCTGACCCGGGTGCCGGATCTGGCCGAATGGATCGACGGGCCGCAAAAAGCCTCTGAGGGGTGGCCGGACTGGGCAGAGGCGCTGCGCGCGGCGCATGCGCCCGCGTCTGCGCAGGATCTGGCGCCGACAGCCAAGGTCCGGGCACGTCTGGCCTATGATGAGTTCATGGCGCATCAGCTGACCCTTGCGCTGGCGCGCGCGCGGCAGCGGCGCTCGCCGGGGATCGAATCGCGGGGGGATGGGCGACTGCGGGACAAGGTGCTGGCAGCGCTGCCTTATCGGCCCACAGGCGCGCAGAAGCTGGCGATCGAGGAAATCGCCGAGGACATGGCGCGCCCGCAGCGCATGAACCGGTTGTTGCAGGGCGACGTGGGCGCGGGCAAGACGCTGGTCGCCTTCATGGCCTTGCTCTGCGCGGTAGAGGCGGGCGGGCAGGGGGTCATGATGGCCCCGACGGAAATCCTTGCCCGTCAGCACCTGAAAGGGCTGCAACCCTTGGCCGAAAGCGCGGGCGTGGTCCTCGAACTGCTGACCGGGCGTGACAAGGGGGCGGAGCGCAAGGCCAAGCTGCAGGCGCTGGAGCGCGGCGACATCCAGATCCTTGTGGGAACCCATGCCGTGTTCCAGGCGGACGTACATTTCGCCGACCTGCGGCTGGCCATCGTTGACGAACAGCACCGCTTTGGTGTGCGCCAGCGGATGGAACTGGGCAAAAAGGGGGCGGCAGCGGATGTGCTGGTGATGACGGCCACACCGATCCCGCGGAGCCTCGCACTGGCGCAATATGGCGATTTGGACGTGTCCGTACTGGACGAAAAACCGCCGGGCCGCAAACCGATCCGCACCGCTCTGGTGTCGAATGAGCGGATGGAAGAGGTCGTCGATCATCTGCGCAAGGCCGTCGCCGAGGGGCGGCAGGCCTATTGGGTCTGCCCTTTGGTCGAAGAGAGCGAAAGCTCGGACCTTGTCGCGGCTGAAGCGCGGTTTCAGCATCTGCGCGCGGCCTTGGGCGAGGGGGTCGTCGGGCTGGTTCACGGACAGATGCCGCCCGCCGATAAGGACGCCGCCATGGCCGGGTTCGTCCGGGGAGAGACCTCTGTTCTGGTGGCGACCACGGTGATCGAGGTGGGCGTGAACGTGCCCAATGCCACGATCATGGTGGTCGAACGGGCCGAGAGTTTCGGCCTTGCCCAGTTGCACCAGCTGCGCGGACGTGTCGGCCGTGGAGAGGCGGCGTCGACCTGTTTGCTGATGTATCAGCCACCGCTGTCAGAGGGCGGGATGAAGCGCCTGACGACACTGCGGGAAACCGAGGATGGATTTCGCATCGCCGAGGTGGACCTGGAGATGCGCGGCGCCGGGGATCTGATCGGGCTGGCCCAATCCGGCCTGCCGAGGTTCCGCATCGCGGACCTTGAACGGCAGGCGGGGCTGATGGCGGTTGCTCAGTCGGATGCGCGCCGGCTTCTGGCCGAGGATCCGGAACTGACCGGGCCACGCGGACAGGCCGCGCGCATGTTGCTGTGGCTGATGCGGCAGGACGAGGCGATCCGCCTGATCGGGGTGGGCTGAGGCACCTGACCCGGTCGCACAGGCCGGGCCAAGCTGCATAGCGAGACCTGATGCGAAGATAGTGTTCCGCATTGTATCGCAATTTGTTCTCAAATGTTCTCACTAAGTTCTTTACATAGCGTTAAGAGTGTGAGAACAAAGGGTCAACAAACGGAACATTGGAGCAGCACAATGATCGACACCTTCAAATCCGCGCTGGAGCGTCAGAACGGTACACTGTGGCAGGATGCCATTGGTGCGCTAGCCTTGGTGGTGATCCTTGTCGGCGCGCTGCACCTTCCGTCCCTGGTCTGAATTTCAGTTTCTGCCTGCGTGTCTGTGAACGGGTCCAAATAGGCGCATCTCTGTCCCGATGTGCCGCCTGTCCCCATCGGTTCGCCTGCCTGTGACCGATTCAATGGCCCGACGCCCACAGATTGACACGCCCCTTGCCGCCGCCTCTTGTCCCAGAGTGCGGCGGCTTTTTTCATCTACAGTTTGCAAGCCAGCCGCAGACCGCCCCAATGCCGTCCGCGCACGGTGATCGGGGCAGAAAGATCCTTCATCATCACGAAATTGCCGCCGCCCATATCCCGCCGGTAGACCTGCAGCAGGAAGGGCCGCTTGCTGCGCCCGGCTTTCAGTCCGACACGGTCGTCGAAGATGCGGCGATTTCGGCAATGCGCCGCGTTCCACACCGGGTCTTGTCCCTGCGGATGTGAGAATTTCCGGTTGTGGGTCGGAAGATAGCCGTTGTCATCCACCGCAGCGCAAAAAACAATTCGGTCGTTCATGGTCAGGACCGGCTCCTGGATCGGCGGCAGGATTTGGTCAGTCAACCTTGTGAATGGCGCCAGGACCTGTGCCGGATCGCTGCCCTGAACGGGGGAGTAGCGGCGCGTGAACAGGTCGGCTTCGGCAATGCGACCCGACGACAGGGCGGCCTCGAAGGCGTGACTGACCTGACCGGCCAGATCCTGCACCATGGTGATAATCGCGCCGTCAGCCCCGTTGCCGCCAAGCGCGACCGCGTGTTGCAGGATCCCTTCGGAGGTATCGATGAGCTTCAGACACCTCTTGGTGGCCTCATCCACGCCAGCGGCGACCTCTGTGACAGAGCTGGAAATCCGGCCCACCGCCGCCCCGGTCCGGTCCACGGCGGTCTTCGCCCGCGTGGTTTCCTCTGACAGGTCATGAGAGTCGCGGCGCAGCGTCTCAATACCCTTTTCAATCTCGCTGAGGGCATGCTCCGTCTCACCGCTGCGGGCGATGACCTCATCTGCCTGCTGCGCCGTCGCCTGCGCCTCCAGATGCAGGCGGGACATCCATTCGGACAGCCGTGCAACGGTTGTGGTGATGGTCTGCGCCGCATCGGCGGTCTTTTTGCTGAGGTCCTTGACGGATTCGGCCACGATGGCAAAACCCTTGCCCGCCTGACCGGCGCGCGCGGCCTCGATCTTGGCGTTGACGGCAAGGATATGCACCTGCCACGCGATGTCAGAGATCATCGTGTTGGAGGATTGGACGTCGGTCAGCATGTGCTCGACCTCGGAACTGCCGTTGTGGACGGAGCGCACCCATTCCGCCAGCCCCTGCGAATTCCGTGCGGTTTCGCCGATCAGGCTGGACGAGGCGTTGACACGCTGTAGCGCGTTCTCGGCGGTGCCGACCATGCGCTGAACCGCATCCATCATGCGGTCGCTGGCCTCTGACAGGCCGTGGGTTTGTTCGCCGACTTCGTCCAATTCCTGCAACTGCGCCGCGCAGCGATTGTCCAAATCCTGAAGGAAACCCGAGATATCAACGGTTTCGCGGCCAAGCCCGGTGGCCGCATCGGTCAACTGCGCTAGTTCCCGGCCGGCATCTGGTGTCGAGAGATCGGGGGTATGTTGCATGGCCTGCCTCTGGTTCTTCGCCTTGAGTAGCGGCGGAATACGAACAGAGGATTAAACCGAAAATTTAAGCCGAATGCGTGGCGCGCGCCTCTTCGACGGCTTCACTGGCCGCGTCGAGTGCCAGCAGAATCGAGGCGTGGCGGTTCTTGTAGGCGACCGCCGGGCGCAACACCTCAAGCCCGTCGAACGGGGCTGCAGGCGTGGGGCCGTCTTCCTTGAGCATGGCGCGCAGGGCATCGCGGGCCGCGATGATCTCTTCGCGGGTCCGGCCCAGAATCGCGCTGCCAACGACAGAGGCCGCTGCCTGACCCAATGCGCAGGCCTTCACGTCCTGCCCGTATTCGGCCACCTTGCCGTCCTGCATGGTCAGATCGACCGTGACCGTGGACCCGCAGAGCGGAGAACGCTTTTTCACCGTCACCTGCGGGTCTTCCAGCCGCCGGTTCAGGGGGATATCCGCTGCCAGTTCAAGGATCTTGCCGGAATACAGCTTTATCAGGTCGGTCTCGCCACTCATTGGCTTTCTCCCGCGTCGCGTTCCCCTTACATAGGCGGTGGTTGAACGGATGCAAAAGGTTTTTCCCATGGCTTTTGACGCCTCGAGTCTAAAGTATGATGCGCAGGGCCTGATCCCCTGCATCGCGCAGGACGCCGAAGGCGGCGAGGTGCTGATGATGGCCTGGATGAATGCCGAAGCCGTCGCCAAGACGCTGGAGAGCGGGCGGGTGACGTATTGGTCACGCTCCCGACAGGCCTTTTGGATCAAGGGCGAAACTTCCGGCCACGTGCAGGAACTGGTTGATCTGCGGGTGGACTGTGACCGGGATTGCCTGCTGGCACTGGTGCGCCAGACTGGACCGGCCTGTCATACCAACCGGCGGTCGTGTTTTTACACGGCGGTGCGGGACGGCGAGGAAGTGGAACTGATGGCGCCCATGGCGGGCTGAGGCGCGTTAGGAAACCGCGCTGGCGTATTTTCAAAGAGAAGAAACAGGGCGTTGCAGTCCGACCTTCATGCGGATGTCTTTTGGGGCTAGCCCCTCGTTCCTGTAGGTCGAGATGGCGCGCGCCTCGTCGCGTTTGGCCAATCGGCGACCGGCTTCGTCCCGGACCAGGCTATGGTGCAGATAGATCGGCGTTGGCAGGCCCATGAGCCGCTGCAGCAGGACATGGATTTGAGTGGCGTCGAAGAGATCCTCGCCACGAATGACATGGGAGATCTCTTGCGCGGTGTCGTCCAACACGACTGACAGGTGGTAAGACCCCAGAAAATCTTTTCTGGAAAGCGCGATATCACCCACAGTTGATGTCAGGTCCTTGGCTGTCACCCGGCGTCCCGGGGCCAGACCCAAGGGGCCGGTTTCGGTGAAGGTGATCGCCGTTTCGTCGATCCGGTCAAGTGCTGCCCGCATATCCAGCCGAAGCGCCGCGCCCGAGGGCGGCTCTGGCGTGTCCCTTGGGTGCCGGTCCCGACAGGTGCCCGGATAGATCAACCCGTCCGGGCCATGTGCAGGCTCGGCGCCCTCCTGCGGGGCGGAGACGGCCTCGGCAATGTCGCGCCGCGTGCAGGTGCAGGGATAGAGCAGGCCGCGTGTCCAGAGGTGTTGGATCGCGTCTTGGTACGCCTCAGAACGATCCGATTGCCGCATTGGTGGCGCGTCCCAAGTGATGCCAAGCCATGTCAGATCGTCATAGATCTGGCGTTCCCATTCGGGGCGGGACCGTGTGTGGTCTATGTCCTCGATCCGCAAGAGGAATCGGCCGTTTTCAGCGCGCGCGAGATCATGCGCGAGCAACGCGGAATAGGCATGCCCAAGGTGCAAGGGGCCGGTTGGAGATGGTGCGAACCGAGTGGTGAAGATCACGTTTTTTCAAGAATATAGACGGTGGACTTCATGTTCTTTCCGGGCAGGTGGTCGCCATGTTCACGGAACAGTTCCCGAAACCGGCCTTCGGCGATTACGCTGTCCACGCGCCCGGCAAAGGACGGATCCTCCAAGGTGTGATCGTTGAAGGAAAACACGCATTTGGCGCCAGCCTCCATCGCGTCAAAAATGCGGTCCAGAGCGGCCAGCGGCGCGGCACCCGCGCCGATCACGCCGATGGCGGCGATGGCGGCATATCCCTGTGGCACGGAGGACTCCGGTTCGATCTGCGTCAGCTTGCGATACAGGCCCTTTTCCCGCGCGCGTTCGAGCATGCCGGGCGACAGGTCGACGCCGTCGATTGTCGTGAACCCGGCGAGCCGTAGCGCAAGGCCCGAAAGACCCGTTCCACAGCCAAAATCCAGAATGGGCTGTTCCGTGTCCGCCATCACCGCATGCAAGGCTGCCGCGCATCGTCCGGGGGTGGCATAGCCCTCTGCGGCAACCGAATTTTCGTAGGTCGCCGCCCAGTCGTCATACAGGACGCGGGTCTCTTCTTCGTTCCGCGCCCGATAGACCTTCTCAAAAGGATCATCGCTCATGCCAACAGCGTTCTATTCCGCGGCGCGCCCGTCAACCCCCTGTTCGGCAAGCCATGCGCTCCAGACCTCTTTTGCGCGGTCCGTATAGCCCTTGTAACGCTCGCGGCGTCCTTTGCGGCCGCCGCGCAGTCCTTCCAGAGGGCGGAACAGGCCGAAGTTGACGTTCATCGGTTGAAAGGTCTTGGCCTCGGCGCCGCCGGTGATGTGGTGGATCAGGGCGCCGTGGGCGCTGTCCTGCGGAACGGTGGGCATGGGGGCGCCGAGGATTTCCGCCGCTGCCATGCGCCCGGCCAGCAGGCCCATCGCCGCGGATTCCACGTAACCCTCGACCCCGGTTACCTGACCCGCGAAGCGGATGTTGGGTTTGGACCGCAGGCGCATCTGCGCGTCCAGCAGCGTGGGGCTGTTGAGGAACGTGTTGCGGTGAATGCCGCCCAATCGGGCAAAACTCGCGTTTTCCAGTCCGGGGATCATTTTGAAAACAGAGGTTTGCGCGCCATACTTCATCTTTGTCTGAAAGCCGACGATGTTGTAGAGCGTCCCCAGGGCGTTGTCGCGCCGCAGTTGCACCACGGCGTAGGCCTTGACGTCCGGCTGGTGCGGGTTGGTCAGGCCCACGGGTTTCATCGGCCCATGGCGCAGGGTTTCGCGGCCACGTTCGGCCATGACCTCGATCGGCAGGCAGCCGTCGAAATACCCGGCTGTTTCGCCCTCATGAAACTCGGTTTTCTCTGCCGCCAGAAGCGCGTCGATAAAGGCCTCGTACTGGGGCTTGGTCATCGGGCAGTTGAGGTAGGCCTTCTGCTCTTCCTCGGTTTCGCCTTTGTCATAGCGCGACTGCCGCCAAGCCACGGACATATCGATGCTTTCCGCGTAGACGATCGGTGCGATGGCGTCGAAAAAGGCCAGCCGGTCCGCACCTGTTTCACGCTGAATCGCCTCACCCAGTCCGGCACTGGTCAGCGGGCCGGTGGCGAAAATCCACTGTCCGTCGTCGGGCAGCTCCGTGATTTCTTCGTGGAAAACCGTGATATTCGGGTGTGCCTGCAAGGCGGCGGTTACAGCCTCGGCAAAACCTTCGCGATCTACCGCCAGCGCGCCACCGGCAGGCAGGCGCTTTTCATAGGCGGTGGACATGATCAACCCACCCGCCTGCAACATCTCCCAATGAAGCAAGCCAACGGCGTTCTGTTCGGAATCATCCGACCGGAACGAGTTGGAGCAGACCATTTCCCCAAGGTTTCCAGTCTGATGCGCAAAGGTCTTCACCTTCGGTCGCATCTCGTGCAGGACCACCTGAACACCCATGTTGGCGGCCTGCCAGGCCGCTTCGGACCCGGCCATGCCGCCGCCGACGATATGCAAATTCTCTGTCATGGCGCGCATCTAGGGCATGGCAAGCGCGCTGCCAAGGCCCCCTGATCAATTGTTCAGCCCACGATAATCCTACCGCAGTCGCGGGGCTCGGTGCAAACCTGCGGGTAAGGCTTAGGTTTGCTGCCAATCGGGAGGGCGTTTTTCCAGAAAGGCAGAGATGCCCTCATCGGTGTCACGCCACAGCATGTTCTCGACCATCACATCGCCGGTAAAGGCATAGGCCTCGTCCAGCCCCATGCTGATCTGATCGTAAAAGGCGCTCTTGCCGATCTTAACCGCCGCGGTCAGCTTGGTCGACAGGGTGTCGGCCAGATCCCGCGTCGCGGCGGCCAGATCCTCGGGCGGGACCACCGTGTTGACCAATCCCACGGCCTCGGCCTCTTGCGCCGATAGGAAACGCCCGGTTGTCAGCATCTCGAAGGCCTTCTTGCGGGGGATATTGCGCGATAGGGCGACCATGGGCGTCGAACAGAACAAGCCGATATTGACACCGTTGACGCCGAACCGGGTGCCCTCGGCCGCAACCGCCAGATCGCAAGAGGCGACCATCTGGCACCCGGCAGCTGTGGCGATGCCGTGCACCTGTGCGATAACGGGCTGGGGCAGGCGGGTGAGGCCAGTCATGACGCTGGCACAGCGCGAAAAAAGATCCGCGAAATAGGATTTGCCGCCATCTTCGGCCTGCCGTCCGGCCTGGATCTGCTTCAGGTCGTGGCCCGCGCAAAAGGCCTTGCCCGCGCCGGAGATCACCACAACCCGGGTTTCGCGATCTTCGCGCAGCGCTTCGATCTGCGCTTGCAGCGCGGCCAGCATCTCGTCCGACAGCGCATTCAGCCGTTCGGGCGCGTTCATGTGCAGAAAGGCAATCCCGCCAGTGTCGCGACGTTCCAGGATTTCCATCTTGTCCTCCGTGTTTGGGGCAGCTTAGCTGCGGAAAATACGGGAGGAAAGCCGGTGGATCTGAAACTGAACGCGGCGGAGATCGAAGCCTTTCTCGGCGAGGTCTTTCCGCAGGTCGAAGGCATGTTCGCAATCGACAGCCTGACCGAAGACCTGCTGGTCATGCGCCTGATGAACGATGACCGGCACCTGCGACCCGGGGGGACGGTGTCCGGCCCGGCGATGTTCAGCCTCGCGGATGTGTCGGCCTATGTCGCGGTGCTGGCGCGCATCGGGCGCGAGGCGCTGACCGTGACGACCCATTGTTCCATCGACTTCATGCGCAAGCCGCAGGCCGGCGTCGATGTGCTGGCGGAAACGCGGGTGCTGAAACTGGGGCGGTCGCTGGCGGTGATGGACGTGCTGTTGTTCAGCGAGGGCGAGACAAAGCCGCTGGCCCATGCCTCGCTGACGTATTCGATCCCGCCAAAACCCTAACGAAAGTTTGGCGCGCGCTTCTGAATGCGCGCCATAACGGCCTCGATCTGGTTGGGCTGACCGATGACCTGCGCTTGCAGTTCGGCCTCCAGCCGCAGCGCGGCGGCGCGCTCCATCTGCCAACTTTGGTCGACCAGACTCTTGTCGCGCCGGATGGCGTCGGGATTCTTGGCGGCGATGGTCTGGGCCATGGCCCGCACCTCGGCCAAGGGATCATCGCAAAGACGGGTGACAAGTCCCAGCCGTGCGGCTTCCTCGGCCTCGACCACGCGACCGGTCAGGATCAACTCCTTGGCCTGATCGGCGCGCATCAGGCGGGGCAGGGTGGTGCTGATCCCCATGTCCGGGATCAGACCCCAGGTGATTTCCATCACCGACATGCGCACATCGGGCGACGCCAAACGCATGTCCGCCCCCAGCGCGATCTGCAAACCGGCCCCGTAGGTGACGCCTGACAGCGCGGCGATCACCGGCACCTCCAGTTCCTGCCAGACGGTGGAGGGCTTTTGGAACATGTTCGCGGTTTCGCCCTCGGCCAGGTCAAGGATCTTGTCGATCAGCGCCTTGGGGTTCGGGTTGGCGGTGAAGAGCGCCGTATCTATGCCGGAGCAGAAATTCGGCCCTTCGCCGCGCAGGATCACCGCACGCAGACCCGGAGACGCCTTCAGTTCTTCGCCGATCCGCGCAAGCCCTTCAAAGACCGAAAGATCGACCGCGTTGTGTTTTTCGGGCCGGTTGAGGGTGACCTCGGCGACGGGGCCATCGTGGGTGACGCGTACGGTTTCGGACAAGTCGGGACTCCTTAGGTCTTCTACCGGACAATAGGAGTTGCAATGCTATCTCGGAAAGCCGTTACGTTGCGTGGCGGCACCGGGGTCAATTGCGTATTTTCAAAGAGAAGAAACGCAAGCCCATCGTGTTTCTTCTCTTTTCAAATACCGCCGGGGGAGTCGCGCAGCGACGGGGGCAGAGCCCCCTCTCAGGGCATCCGCTTCAAGACGTAGCCCGGCAGGGCAAAGGCGGCTTGGTGAACCTCTGGCGTATAATAGTCAGGCGAAAGGTTCGCCGCACGGAACCGATCTTGCAGCACCTCCAGCGGGGTCTGACGCGCCTCTCCGTCGGTGCCCCAGCCAAAGGCCATTGGCCCGCCTGCATAGGTCGGGACGGTGGCCATGTAACAGGTGGCATCCGCAAACAGCGCCTTGAACGCGCGCATGGTGTTGGTCAGTTCCTCGCCTTGCATGAAGGGCACGCCGTTTTGCGTGACAAGGATGCCACCGGGGGTCAGCGCGCGTTTGGCATGTCCGTAGAAGGTGTCGGAAAACAGCACCTCACCCGGTCCGATGGGATCCGTGCTGTCGACGATAATGACGTCATAGCCGCCTTGGGTGGTCTTCATGAACTCGGCGCCATCGGCGATCACCAGATCGAGGCGCGGATCGTCAAAGGCCCCCTGCGACAGCATTGGCAGGTATTCTTTGGAAAATTCCAAGACGCCGGCGTCGATTTCGACCATGGTGACATGGTCGACAGAGGTGTGTTTCAACACTTCGCGCGCCATACCGCCATCGCCGCCGCCGACGATGCACACGCGCCGAGCGGCGCCATGGGCAAGGATCGGCACATGGGTCAGCATCTCGTGGTAGATGAAGTTGTCGCCCTCGGTGGTCTGGATCACATCGTCCAGCGTCAGGATCCGGCCAAAGGTGTCGTTTTCGAAAACGCGCAGACGCTGGTGCTCGGTCTCGCTGTCATAGAGCAGCTTGTCGACGGTGAAGCTCTGGGCATAGTGCGGGTGCAACTGCTCTCGCATCCATTCGGGATGATCGGTCATGCGGATCTCCAATGGTGGTCGCCGCGCGGGGCAAGCGGCGCGACGGGTCTCTCGACTCTGGACATGAAAAAGGGCGGCAAGTTACCGCCCTTGTCGTGCAGGGCGCGACCGGCTCAAGCCGCGACGCCGGCCTCGGCCACCACGCCTTCGCCGCGCTTCAGCTCCTTGACGCGCACGTCGGAGGTCGCAAAGGCACGGCCCAGCACATCGACGGCCTTCCACGGTTGCGCGTCGCCGCACATGAACACGTCGAAGGCACCATAGCCGATTTCCGGCCATGTGTGGACCGAGATATGGCTTTCGGCCAGCACAGCCACGCCGCTGACGCCCTGGGGGCTGAACTTGTGCGTGTGGATGTGCAGCAGGGTCGCGCCGCAGGTGTCCACGCAGTCGCGAAACGCCTGTTGGATGCGCGCCTCGTCGTCGAGGCCTTCGCCGTCCACGACCTCGATGATCAGGTGGGTGCCCGCGAAGACGCTGCCGTCGCGGCGGATGAAGTGATCGTCGCGGTTTTCGTCGAAAACATCGCGCGGCGATACGGAATCATTGGCGGGGGTCAGACCCCGGGTGGTGTCTTCCTCGTGGGCGCCTGTCTCCAGACCGTACCCCAGTTGGAAGAGGTTGACGTCCTTCATGACGTGCCTCCTTCAATCCAGCAGTGCGTTCCAGTCGGTTCCTTAGCGCCCCCCGAAGACAGATAAGCCCAGCCTGTGGCTGGGCGTCCGGGTTGGGATCGGATCCGAAAGTGGGGCTGACCTAAGAGCGGAGCCTGAGTCGTTCAAGGATTTTTTCTGCAACTGCGAAATTCTTTTCGAGTGTCCGGGAGGAATGGCTACACAGAGGGCGCGCAGGTTGGCGGTCGATCATGGCCTGAAGGCCTCTGCGATCCCAAGGTCGAGAACCGACATGGAGGGACATGGGGCTGATTGTTAACCTGCCGAGACTGTGGGAAACACGGGCGGCCGGTGAACGCTTTCAATTCGGCGGCGCCGCGCCAATCCTGACACGCGAGATCGTTGAGTAGGCCGTCACGACCTTCTGCCTCGCGCGGATAAAGGGGCGGGGGCGCAGGGGGCAATTCGGGCGTGGGCCAACCGAGACCGGCGCGATCCGGGTGCACCGAATGCAATCGCATTTCTCTCTGTCAGAGTGCGATCTGGTGTGGAACGCCTGTGGGACCGAGGCTTGGTCCGAAGAAATCCGCCTGCACCGAGCAGGCGCAAGGGTATTTTGTGGGGTAATTGAATACCGTAATTGTAAGTGGCTGAATTTGTGTATTTAATTGGAGTGTTGGGCTCTTGACCTGCGCGTGCGCCGATGTATAACCCCGCAATCGAATTCAGGGCCGGGGCTTTGCCTCGGCTTTCTCTCTCGAAACGGACCGAAAACATGAAAACCTACTCTGCAACTCCGGCAGACATCGACAAGAAATGGATCGTGATCGACGCCGAAGGCATCGTTCTGGGCCGTCTTGCCTCGATTGTCGCCATGCGGCTGCGCGGCAAGCACAAGCCTTCCTTCACGCCTCACATGGACATGGGTGACAATGTCATCATCGTCAATGCGGACAAGATCCAGCTGACCGGCAAGAAGCGCGAAGAAAACTTCTACTGGCACACTGGCCACCCGGGCGGGATCAAGTCGCGCACCAAGGCACAGATCCTCGAGGGCGCACACCCCGAGCGCGTTGTCTTCCAGGCCGTCAAGCGCATGCTGCCGGGCAACCGCCTGTCGCGTCAGGTGCTGACCAACCTGCGTATCTACGCAGGCGCCGAGCACCCGCACGAGGCCCAGAACCCCGAGGTTCTGGACGTGAAATCGAAGAACTCCAAGAACACCCGGGTGTCGAAATAATGGCTGATCAGATCAACTCGCTCGAAGAGCTGGGCGCCGCCGCAGGCGTCGAAGAGGCTGTCGTTGTCGAAGAAGCACCGCGTGAGCCGGTGCGTGACGACCTGGGCCGTTCCTATGCCACCGGCAAGCGGAAGGACGCGGTTGCCCGCGTCTGGATCAAGCCGGGCTCTGGCAAGGTCACCGTCAACGGCAAGGACCAGGACAAGTATTTTGCCCGTCCGGTTCTGCAGCTGATCCTGCGCCAGCCGATGCAGGTGGCCGGTGTCGAAGGTGAATTCGACGTCTACGCCACCGTCAAGGGCGGCGGCCTGACCGGTCAGGCCGGTGCGGTCAAGCACGGCATTTCGAAGGCACTGCAGCTGTATGACCCGTCGCTGCGCGGCGCGCTCAAAGCGGCCGGTTTCCTGACCCGTGACAGCCGTGTCGTTGAACGTAAGAAGTTCGGTAAGCGCAAGGCGCGCCGTTCCTTCCAGTTCTCGAAGCGCTGATCACTTCGAATTTGCAGATTGCAGGGGCCCCTCGGGGCCCCTTCTTTTTTGGGTGGGGGTTCACCCCCAAGCTTGCCTGAGGCAAGCCCCCCAAGGTATTTGGAAAACCAAAGAAACAGGGGTGCTTCGCTGGTGGAAACGGTCGGGATTGAAGATGCAGGTCGACTTGCGCGGGTTGTGGCGGGGCAGGTCGATCCGGGCAGGATGACCTTGTTTTCCACGATGAAGAACGAGATGGGGTTCCTGCCGGCGTGGCTGGCCCATCATCGCGCGATCGGGTTCGAGCAGTTCCTGATCTGGGACGATGCGTCGGACGACGGGTCGTTCGACTATCTGTGCGATCAGCCCGATGTGGTGGTCATGCAGTCCGATCTGTCCTTTGGCGCGCCGCTGCAGTACCGCGATCCGGATGGGGCGGAGCGTGAAGAACGTGCCGGCACTTATATGAAGATCGCCTTGCCGCACCTGTTCTTCGACGGCGCTTTTGTTGGGTATGTCGATGCGGATGAGTTCCTGATCCTGCCGCCGGGTGTCGGATCGATCAAGGAGGTGGTCGCGCGGCTGGAGGATGAGGGGGCGCCTTCGGCCGTGGCATCGGTGGTAGAGTTCTTTCCGGCGGATGCCTCTGGGTTGACCGGGGATTTACCGCAGAGTTTTGGTGGATTGGTAGAGGCCTATCCTTATTTTCAAGCCGAAAAGCTGGTGGAACTGGTGCCGGGGAAGGTACGTCCGAAATTCTGCGGCCAATCCAAGACGGCGACGTTGTTTGAGCGTTATGGCATTACGCCACCGCTGGTCCGGCGCGGTTGGCACAGGCTCTGGATGCCTGCCGGGGTCAAACGCGCACAGCGCAGTCAGACCTCGCCACGGCACAAGACACCTTTGATCCGGCGCGGTGGCGGCAGCTATCAGGTCGGTAGCCACAATGGAAGTTTACCGCCCTCATCGGATGTGTTGATGACGGTGGCGCATTTCGTCTTTACCGCGCAGTCGGCCCGGAAAACCCAGCGCGCGATCCGAGTGGGGGCCCACGCTCATGGCGGGCGCAAGTACCATGGCTATGCCGCCTTGCTGCAAGCCATGGCCGAGCAAAAGAACGGATTTCTCGACGATCGCAGCGTGCGCTACACGGGGCCAGAGCAGTTGGTCGCTCTGGGGCTCATGCGTTGGTAGTGCCAAAGCTGTAGCCGAAGGCGTTGATTTCCTTCTCGTAGAGCTGGCCCACCGTGTCGCGCAATTCGGGCGTGTAGAAGCTGAGCGGATCGGCCTTGGCACCGGTTTTTGGCCGGTGGTTTCCCTTGGCGCGGGGCAGCCAGCCGTCGAAGGGGATGTCAAGGCGGGCGCAGGCCTCTGTCAAACCGGGCACGAGGTTTTCAAACCGAACCACCTCATCGGCGATGATCTTGTTGTCGAGCGTGTAGAGCGGCCAATTGTCGTGGTAGCGGACCCGGACGATATCCCCCATCGGGTCGCCGCGTTCGATGGCGCTGACGAACTCGGCAAAGCTGGGAGGATCGGAGAGGTTCTTGATCCGCCAGAAGTAGTCAGAGACCGTCTTGGTCCAAGGATTGCGCACCACGCAGAACTTGCGGAAGGTCTTCCATTCCTCGGGGAAGGCTCGGGCGATGGTTTCGGCATAGGCGTGCTGAGGTTGCGGTTCGTTCCAGGCCGAGCGATACTTCTGGAGCACGAGCTTCTTGATGGCGTGGTCGCGGGCTTTGCGGCCACGCAAGCCCAGCAGAGTGATCGAAGAACTCAGGCGCCGGTTCGCGCGGCCCTGCGCGGCTGCGTCGTGGAGCACCCGCTTTGTCAGCGGGATGCCGGCAGCCTGAGTTTCTGACAGTGCCGAGAGTTGCAGGTCCTCGGGTCCGAGATCGCGCGCCAGCGACACGCAGATCGAACTTCCTGCAGTCTTGCGGCAGTGCAGGAAAATGTAGCGGTGGCGATAGCTTATGATCATGTTTACCCAAGTGCTTGGCGGTGGCAGATAGTTGGAACGGGCGTCCGTCGGTGATGTTCGGACACTGCCACGTGTTAACGCAGCATTCCAGTGCCCGCGCGGCAGGTGCGCGGCCCTTTGAAGCGTTTAGACACCATCGAAAAGGGCAAGCAGCACCGAAATGGAATTCATGAAGAGCGCTGCCAAAGTATTCAAGCGGTTGTGAACACATGTTCGGCCGATGGCCAGACTTCGGCGATCTGTGGCAAGCGGCGGGCGACGGCCTCATAGACCGGTGCGTAGTGGCGGGCGATTTCGGCGGTCAATTCGTCAGAGACACCGGATCCCTTGCCGCGGCTGTTGACCGCCCGCATCCCGGCCTGCGGATCGACGGGAACCCCGGCAAAGCGCGACAGATCGGTGATCCCGTGCGCGGTGAACAGGGTTTCGAAACAGGTGATGAAACAGTCCTCGGGCGCAAAGATCGCTTCGATGGCATCCAGAGTGGTATCATACCGCGTGCGGGCCTCGGCCTCTGCCGTGGCGTAGAAGGCGCGCAACGGGGCCTCGTTTTCGGCACTGACAGGCAGGCGCCCCTTTTCCATCTCCATGCGCATTTGTGAGCGAATGCGATCCACCGGATCGCGCACAGAGAATATAAGTTTCAAAGTGATTCCATGGACTTCAAGGCCGGACTTGATGCGCGCCAACATGTCAGCCGGGAGGGCGGCATAAGAAGGCGTGATGTCCCCAGTGCGGGTGATCCCCGGTCCGTCGAGAAGCTGGGCGAAATAATCGAAATAGGCCGCCTCATCCTGCTGCAGGCGCCAGCGAAGATGGCGTGCGGGTTCTGGTGCGCCGAGGGCGGTTTTGACACGGGAACGCAGTTTGCCCAGAAAGGACGGTTCCGGCGCGCGATACCGTTCGAAAACGCCTCCAAGGTGATGTTCCCAAACTTGGTATTCGCCCAAACGCCCGAAATCCGATCCCTCCTGCCGGGCGAGATACGCCTGGATCCAGGTCGAGCCGCATTTCTGGCCGCCGAGGCCGAGGAAAAAGGTTTTGGTCATCTGGATCTCCCGGCGGGACCTGCTGGCGTGAAACCGGAGCCATGTCCGGCCGCATATGCCGAACCGCGACCCAAGCATCGACTCGCCCAAGGCGTTTTTAAACCAAAGATGCCCCGAGGTCGCGCGGCAATTGACATTCACCCGCGCCCGGACCGGCACCGCACCGATGCCAAGGGCGCGCGCCCGCCGTTTCTTTGGGCTTCCAAATACCCTCGGGGGAGTCGACCGCAGGGAGACGAGGGCAGCGCCCCCGTTCGACCCTCGTCATTTGTCGGCAGGCAGCAATCCGAGGCCGCGCAGATATACCCCGATGCCGGTTTCCAGCAGATCTTCGGGCGGAAAGGGCGCCTGGGTGCCCGGTGAGTTGCGGGCAAAGAGTTCGACGACCCCGTGAGACAGCGCCCAGATATGGGCCGAGAACATCGCCGGGGGCGGTCGTTTCTCCGGCGGGATGTGTTGTGACAGTTCCTCCGCGGCCTTTTCCAGCACTCCACGCGCCCGTGCGGACACGGCGGCCAGTTCTGGCGAATGGTTCACCGAGATGCCGGATTCGAACATGGCGATGTAATGGCCGGGATACCGACGGGCAAAGGCAAGGTAGGCGCGGCCGGTAGCTTCGAAAGCGGCCAGCGCCGAGGGCTGACCCTTGTCATAGGCGTATTGCATGACATCGGCGAAGATCTCATAGCCTTGGCGCGCAGCCTCGGCGATCAGGTCTTCGCGACCCGCGAAATGGCGGTAGACCGCCGCGGGTGTCACGCCAGCCTGCTTGGCGGCCTCTGAAAGGGTAAAGCCGGTAGGGCCTTTGGCCTCGATCAGTTGCAAGGCCGCTTCGACCAGTGCCTGGCGCAGGTTGCCGTGATGATATCCACGTTTCTTGGCCATTTGCCGGTCAATCAGCCGCCCCAGATCTCGGGACCGCCAAGGATGCGGGGGTCCAATGACCCGATGGCCTTGGCGTTCTTGCGGGCGTAGTCCAGATGGGTCAGCACATGGCGGATCGCGGCAAGACGGGCGCGCTTCTTGTCGTCAGAGCGGATGACCGTCCAGGGCGCAGCAGCAGTGTGCGAGCGGTTCAGGGTTTCCTGAATCGCCACGGAATATTCATCCCACTTGGCCAGCCCCTCAACGTCGATCCAGCTGAGTTTCCACTGTTTCAGCGGGTCGTTTTCGCGTTTGAGAAAGCGGCGCAACTGTTCGGCACGGCCCACGTTCAGCCAGAACTTGAAGACGTGAATGCCCTCGTTCACCAGCATCTTTTCAAAATCGGGCACCTGGTTGAAGAAATGTTCGCGCTGCGCGTTGTCGCAGAAGTCAAAGACGTGCTCGACCACGCCCCGGTTGTACCACGACCGGTCGAAAAAGACGATCTCACCGGCCGCGGGCAAGTGGTCGATATAGCGTTGGAAATACCATTGCGTCGCTTCCCGGTCGGACGGTTTCCCCAGCGCCACGACACGGGCGCCACGCGGGTTCAGGTTCATGCGAAAACGCTTGATCGTGCCGCCCTTGCCGGCGGCGTCGCGGCCTTCGAAGACCATGGCGATGCGTTCGCCCGTCTCTTTGGCCCAGGCCTGCATCTTAACCAATTCGATCTGCAGGCGCTCCATGTCCTTTTCGTAGGCCTTGCGCTTCATCTCTTCGGAATAGGGATAGCCGGTGTCGAGCACGTCATCCTTTTCGGCGCGGGTGATCGCCTCGCGCACGGATTTCGGAGCCTCGGTTTCATAGAAGCGGCTGATTGCGCCGTCGAATGGGAGCATGGGGGCCTCGTCGCATCGAAGTGAGCGGCACTATGGGATGTTAAGGCAATTAACGCAAATGGTTCGCGGCGTCAGGGTCTTAGCCCGGCACGGACGGCGGCGCGGCGCACCGCCTCGACCACCGCGCCGGGTCGGGCGTGCTGCGGCATGTGGCCAACACCTTCCAGCGGCGTGACCCGGGCATCGGGCAGCAGCCTGGCGCCGGCAACGGTGTGAATGTCATAGCCGACCGTGGTGTCGGCGGTGCCATGGACCAGCTCGACGGGGATCCGCAGGTTTGGATAGCGTTTCGACATCCGTACCAGCGCCGGGCGCAGGGCGGCGACCTGTCGACCATTGGCGCGGATCGTCTCTCGTCTCAGGCTGAGGCCGGGGCCGATGTGATCCAGATAACCTTCGGGAACGGCCTGCGGGGCAAAGATGCCCGCCACGGCCTTGCGCGCGCGGTCTTCGGTGAAATAGGCGGTGACGAACTGCGGCACCACCGCACCGCCCAGCGGGTCGCCCAGCACCTGGTACTGGCTGTCGAGCGCGCCGGGCCAGGGCATGATTGCCCCGCCGAGTGACACAACCGCGGCGGCGTCCTGATCCAGCCCCCAAGCCATGGCAACCGCGCCGCCAAAGGAATGGCCGACCACCACGGGCCGGCGGATACCCAGTTCCGCGGCAGCTGCCGCCAGCACGGCGGCCTGATCCTGCGGGGTTTCGGCACGGCTGTTGAACGGACCGGCAAAGCGGTCCTGCCGCGCGGTATAGCCAAGGCCGGGCCGGTCAAATGCGGTCACGCGGTAGTCGCGGGCCAGAAGATCGACCAACTGAAAGGTGAAATCGCGCAGGTTGCCGCTGGCCCCGTGCAGCAGGACCACGTCCGGGCCCGCGCCTTTCTGAACGTAATGCACGCGGACGCCGTCGACCTCGACAAAACGCCCCACCGGTGGCCAGAGCTCTTCGGCGCGGCGCTCCGCCCGGTCGGCCCTGATCTGGGTGACGGCGCAGCCGCTGAGAAGAAGCAGAAGAAGGACGACGCCAAGTAGTCGCAAGACCGATTACCCCACCTTAGGTCAGCCCTCGGGACGGGCCTCTCCGATCAAGGATAGGTCAAAGGGCGTCGACTGGTAGATCTGGTTGATCCAATTACCGTAGAGAAGGTGCGCATGGCTGCGCCAGCGGTTCTGCGGCGACAGTGCAGGATTGTCGTCTGGGTAGTAGTTGGCCGGGACATTGATGGGCTTTCCGGCCTCGATGTCGCGGTCGTACTCCTCCTTGAGGGTGCCGCTGTCGTATTCCAGATGGTTGAAGATATAGAGCGCCCGGTGCTCCGGATCCTCGACCAGACAGGGGCCGGTTTCAGCGGAATCGATCAGGATATTCAGGCCAGCGTCCTTGATTTCATCCCGTTCCAGCTCTGTCCAGCGAGAGACCGGGATCACCATGTCGTCCGAGAACCCCCGCAGGTAAGGCGAGGCGGGTGCAAGGTTGCTGTGCCGGACCGCGCCAAAGGCCTTGGCCGCCAGCATGTGTTTCTGCACGCCGTGAAAATGGTGGATCATCGCCATGCCGCCCCAGCAGACGCCAAATGTGGAATGCACGTTGCTTTGCGTCCAGTCGAAGACCTGGGTGAGTTCATCCCAATAGGTCACCTCTTCGAAGGGCAGGTGTTCGATGGGCGCGCCGGTAATGATCAGGCCGTCGAATTTTTCGCCCGTCTCCGCCACTTCGGCAAAGGGGCGATAGAAGGTTTCCATGTGCTCGGCGGCGGTGTTCTTGGTCTGGTGCTCGGTCATCCGGATCAGCGAAAGCTCGATCTGCAGCGGTGTCGCGCCGATCAACCGGGCGAACTGGTTCTCGGTCTGGATCTTTTTCGGCATCAGGTTGAGCAGGCCGATGCGCAACGGTCGGATGTCCTGCCGCGCCGCATGTTCCTCGGCCATGACCATGACACCTTCGCGCGTGAGCACGTCGAAGGCGGGAAGGTCGGAGGGCAGTTTGATGGGCATGACAGGCTTCCTGTTTCGGCGAAGCAATCAGATAGGCGAATGACCGGATGGGAGCAAGGTCGGGTGTCCGGTGAGTTGCCTGATCTGCATCCTGCGACGGACCAGGAGGGGCAAATCCAGGCACATAAACGGTGACCCGGATGAGCGCGTTGGCACGCTTTCATTCAGCAGGCGGCGGGTGATCACGTGGCAAACAGAGGGAACACTGAAAGGCACGTGCTTGCAGTAGGTCAGGCGGGCAGGGCACCTGCGATCAGGTCGGTGAAATCGGCCTCGCTTTGTACCTGCGCCATGTCGGAGGCGTCGACGGTTACGCCCCAGTTCTGCGCCATCTCCTCGTAGATCGGCTGGCGGTGCGCCAAAGCCTGCGCATAGGTCCAGCGGATGAAGGCGTCGGGATCGACCTGCGCCTCTGATTTGCCGGTCTCGGACAGGTAGCGCGCCCAGGCGTCGGCCAGGAAGTCCGCGCGATAGGCCATCGGTTTTGGCGCGCGGTCAAAGCGGCGGATCAATTCGGCTGTGTGGGCTTCGGACCCGCGGATCCAGACCATCAGCGCCTGTCCGGACAGGGCCGTCAGGATCGGGTCCTGCCGGTCGTTCGGATTTACCCATTCACAGATGCTGCCGCCTGTATCGCAGATGAAATGCGGATACCCGTACAGGTCCTGCGCGCGGGTGATGAAATACTCGGTATCCAACAGCGCCTGCCGTTCAGCGCGTTCGAACTGCGTCTGGCGGCGGCGGTATTCCTGCATCGGCAACCCGCCAATTTCCGGATTGCCCGGCTTGCCGAGGTAGGTGGAGACCGGCGTGAGATTGTTGAACGAGATATTGGAGCCGATGTAGATCGAATCGCTCAGCAGGAGATCGCGCAGAAAGGGAACCTGCATGGCGTGACGCTTGGCGTTGTCGGCAATGTATTCGCCCATGTAACGGGTGCCGATGCGGTAATCGATCGAGTAATGGAACCAATCGCCGCCCTCACGCAGGAGGTTCGAAACATGGGTCTTGCCCAGCCCGGACATGGCAAAAAGCACCACGCGTTTCTGTGGCGCGTCGCGCCAGGCCTGGGCAGAGGGGTAGAGCATCACACACCTGTTTCCTGTAGGTTTGCGATGGCTTACGCGCGACGGCGGGGCGCGTCAAACCCCGCTGCGTTTCGGGGCTTTCAGCGCGCGTGCCAGACGGCCATCCAGAACCACGAGTCCAACCGCCAACAGGCACAACCCGGCAAAGGCGCCTGCGTGTAGATCCTCGGCCCGGACCCATGCGCCCAGCACGATGGCCACGGGCGGGATGATCAGCGTGACCAGCATCAGATTGCCGGCACCCGCCATGGCCAGCACGCGGTAATACAACAGGTAAGCGCAGGCGGTGGCGATCAGCGCGTAATACAGGATGCCTGCCCATGTGGCCGGTTGCAGGGCCAGCGTCGGCACGCCTTCCGTGATCAGCGTCAGCGGCAGCATCACAAGGGTCGATGTGGTCAGCATCCCGGCGGCAGCGGTGATCGGGGGCAGCCCGCGGAGCGTCTTGCGCGCCCATGCACCGGCGCAAGCGTATGAAAAAGTTCCTGCAATGACAGCTAGTTGTGCGGTGGATGTGATGTCAAGGCTGAGAAGCGCGGCAGGACCGATGGCCGTCACCACCCCCGCAAACCCCAGCGCCACACCCAGCGCCTTGCGCCGTGTCAGACGTTCGTCTGCAAAGACCGCCGCCGCCACCAGCACGCCAAAGATCGCGGTGGTGGCGTTCAGGATCGAGGTCAAGCCGCTGGGGATGTGCAACTGTCCCCAGGCCATCAGCGTGAAGGGGATGACGTTGTTCAGCAGGCCCATGCCCAGCAGTGCCCCCCAGATGCGCACCGTCCGGGGAATGGCGGTCCCGCGCAGCAGCACGATGGGCCAGAGCACCAGCGCCGCGATGCCGGTCCGGAACAGGACCGAGGTCAGCGGGCCAATCTCATCCAGCGCGGTGCGGATGGCCAGAAAGGAACCGCCCCAGATGAGGCCGAGCAGGATCAGTTCGGCCCATGCGCGCGGTGAAATTGAGGTCTGTGTCATGTCCCAGCCTTAGCGCCAAGCCGGTCCGGGACGCGACCCGGAAAATGCGGTTTTTCGGAGTGAAGACGCGAAAAAGAAAAGGCGGCCGTGTTACGGATCTGCCCCGCGCAGTGGGGTTCGTGGCGATCCTCGATCACAAAGATACCAAATCTGAAATGCCGCATCTGGATGAGGACGGGTTGACGGCCAAGGCAAAGGGTCTGTCTGAGGACAATTTCGACTTCCCGTCAGATTTGCATGACTGTTTGCGTGTCTTCGGAGTTGAATACGCCTCCGTTTCAGCGTTTTGCACCGCCGTGGAGGCGCTGCGCTGCGAGTCCACGCGAACGGTATTGCATCCCAAGATAACCACCGGAGGTCGGAATCGTCCGTTTAGCGTTCATTTGACGTAGAAACGCCCCCGCAGAGATCTGCGAGGGCGCCTGTGGGGTAGATAAGTAGGACAGGCCAAGCCGTCAGAAGTTGACTGCGACCTTGAAGCCTACACCAATTGCATGGTTGTCCTCGAACGAGGTGGCGGGCGCAAACGGCCCGACCCGGGTTTCGGCCTCACCGATCTGGATGTACCGGACGCCACCGGAAATCTCATAGTTTTCATAGGTGTAGGACGCGCCCAGGCCAACGCTCCAATTGCCATCGGTGGGACCGAGGTTGGAGGCGAAATTGTTGTTCGCGGGCTCATACCCGACCGACACGGATCCGGCCCAGCTTTCGTTGAAGCGACGGCCGACGCCGAGGTTGTAGCTGATGGTATCATCCTCATAAGACACCAGCGCCACGCCTGCGCCGCCCGCCAGAGTGCCGGTCAGCGAGTCGTAATCAGCGGGCCGCATTTCGAAATCGCTCCAGTTCACCCAACGCACCGAGCCGAACACCAGTGTATCCTTGGCGATGCCGGTCTGGAATTCGAGGTTCACCGACTGCGGCGTGTCGATGGTCGTGGCCGACGTGTTGGCGAGGCCGATGGCCGAGCTTTCGGTGGTGTCGAGGCTATGTCGGATCGACGAATTGTAGGTCAGCGCCACGCGCATCGCGATCTCGGGGCGTTCATAGGCGACCCCCAGAAGGTAGCCCCAACCATCGTCGCGCTCGCCGTTGACACTGTAGGCCGTTCCGGCCAGCGGACCCGCCGGCAAGGTGATGTAAGGGATCAGGGCCTCAGCCTTCAGGCGCTGGTAACGAACACCGCCGTGCACACTGAAGTTTTCGTTGAACTTGTAGCGCGCGACGCCGGTGATGGCCTCGGACTGCAGTTTGGCAAAGGCGCCCGCGGCAAAGTAGCCGGTGCCCGCGTCATATTCGACATCGGCGCCATAGGGCTGGTCAAAGATCAGCGCGACCGACAGCTTGTCGCCGTAGTCGTGTTTGATCGCCGCGCCGGCCTGAATGTAGCTGTTGGTCATGTTGCCCGAGCGGCTGCCCGCGACAGAACCACCCAGCGCGGCCGGAAAGGTCACAACCTGCACACCTGAAACATCCGGCGAAACCGTACCGAAGCTGAGTTCGGCATAGCTGCCCTGTTCGAAGATGACGCCGATCGATTGGCCCGAACGGTCAATGCCACCAGCCTGCGCGTTCACCGATGTGAGGGCCAGCAGGCTGGCCCCGGCAAGAAGTTTTTTCATGTTTTTATCCCTCGTCCCTGAACGGGAAGTCTCCTGCCGGGAACGTTAGAAAACATGTCGGGTAACCGTCAATTTGTGACGGGGCGTCACTCTAACGTACCGGTACGTTGCGTCACGTTTATGTAACATGCCTTCGCATAGGTTGTGCGGTCTTCAGGTGCGACGGCGGGTTTCGAACCAGATATTGGCGTAATTCGCACCAAAGATCACCAGAGCGCCAAGGATCACCAGCGGATCGACCTTTTCCGCGTACAGGACCATACCCACAAGCGCGATGACAGGCAGGCGCGCAAAGTCGATCGGCATGACGACAGTGGCGGGGGCCAGCGACAGGGCGGTGGTCAGACAGAAATGCGCGACCAGTCCCGCGCAGGCGATCAGCACAACCCAGGGGAGACTGTCCATGGCCGGAATGGCAATGTCCCCGTCGATCCCCGCGCAGATCAGGCCAAAGACGGCCTGCATCACGGTCAGCCAGAACAGGATGCAGGTGATCTTTTCGGTGCGCGTCAGCAGGCGGGTGAAAACGGCGGATCCGGCGAAGCCGATGGCGGCGAGAGCAGCGGTCAGCTGGCCGATATGGACCGTTTCCGGCGACGGGCGGGTGACGATCAGGATACCGATGAAGCCAAGGATCGCCGCGCCGACCCGGTTGGGCGTCAGCCGTTCCGACAGGATCAGCGCACTCAGCAGCATGACCCAGAAGGGCGACGTGAACTCCAGCGCAAAGACCTGCGCCAGCGGGATCGCGGTGATGGAGTAGAACCACAGGTTCTGACCGGCGAAATGAAAGACGTTGCGCAGCGCGTGAGTGCCCATGCGGCGGCGAGTGATATGACCCAGCGTTCCCGCGCCACCGGCCACCGCCAGAACGATCACGATCCCGATCAAAGAGCGGTACAGCATGATCTCGAAGGTATCGAGATCAAGGCTGACAGCGCGGCCGGCGATGGCCATGACGGTAAAGGAGGCTATGGCGCCTGTCATCCAGAGGCAGCCGCGCAGGGTATCATGCATGGGGGTCGTTCCTTCTGCCGGGCATCTGTGCAGAGTGCTGCAAGATTGTCCAGACGCGCGAAACCGCGCGGACCGGCAGGGTCGGATCACATGCGGATCGCGCCTGTCAGGGGATGGCTGGCGATGTCTGCGAACCGGGCAATCAGGCCGCGATGATAGGTGAGCATCGGCGCAACGGGCTGATCCGGGTCCGAGGAGGCCGTTTTGATCTTCGTCATTCGGTCGCGCTGTCCGATCCGTGTTATCAGGCAGGTTGTCAGGACGATTGATTGCCTCTGGACGTCGTCTCGCGGCAAGGTAAAGGCGCGCCCAACGATATGGCTGAAGCCCGGCGCATCGCGGAGCAGGGCAAACCCGTTGCCTTGGGTCAGAAGGTCTTCGGCGTCTCGAACCGTCATGCCGGAAATGTCTTGATCGTCACGGGCTGCGGCCTGGGCTTGGGCCGCATAGTGGGGCTCATCCTGCCGGGCGACCGCGATCGAATCTGTCTCGAAACTTACATGCACCTCTGCGCTGAGGGTGGCAGAGGCGAAACGCAGCAGGCCTTTATCGTTCTTCGGGAAATTTCCGGCGAGGTGGTAGAGGTATTCGCCCGTGGGCTCCACCTCCCACAGGATGTCAACATAGGTCACGGATGAAGGGGCCGCCGGATCCACATCGACCCAGACGGGCACGTTCAACCCTTCGGCCATGTGGAGTTCAGAGACATCGACTTGCGGATGGGCCGCAAGGTTTTCCTCATGGTTGCCGGGCATTTTTACATGAGGGGACGAAAACGTGGCATGAGGGGACGAAATCCGTCTTCCAAACAATCCAAACAGGCGTTTCACGTCGGATTTCCTTCCAAGCATGACCGTGGTTCAAAAAAAATGGCCAGCCTCACCGGGCCGGCCATTTCTCAAACGTCGAAAGCAGTCCTCAGACTTCTTTCATGATCTGATCTTTGGCGAGGATCAGCAGCCCGGCGCGCTTGGAGCGGATCTCATCCGCGGTCGCCTTGTCGCCCAGATCGCCCGCGACTTTGCGCACAACGTCCTCGTGGCCCGCTTCTTCGAAGTCGGCCTTGATCACCTCGACGGCATAGGCATCGGCGTCAGAGCCGGTCTTGCCCATCAGCTCTGCAGCCCAGAGGCCCAGCAACTTGTTGGCGCGGGCTTCGGCCTTGAACTTCATTTCTTCGTCATGGGCGTATTTGTTTTCGAACGCGTTTTCGCGGTCATCGAAGGTGGTCATGGGTCTCGCTCCCTCGGGAAGTGTGGTTCCAGACCGATATGCCGACGCAAAGCCCGTTACGCAAGGCTGCACGCGCCGCCTGCGGCATTGAAAGCAGGGAGTTTTGCGGTTTGGCCGGGGTTTGACACAGGTTGTGACACGGAATGCGGGTGGCGCCGGTTGTTTTGTCACCCGTGTCCGGCCGGGAGGGTGGCTACCCTTGCGGTAGCCCCGTCTGTACCGTATGAGAACGCGACACCGCGCTTCGGGCGCGGTTTTCCCGTTTGGAAAGGTCCGGAATGGCACGGCGCAAAAAAATCTACGAAGGCAAGGCCAAGATCCTCTACGAAGGCCCCGAACCGGGCACCATCGTGCAGTATTTCAAGGATGACGCGACCGCCTTCAACGCCGAAAAGAAGGACGTGATCGAAGGCAAGGGCGTGCTGAACAACCGCCTGAGCGAATTCTTCATGACCGGTCTGAACGGCATCGGCGTGCCGACCCATTTCATCAAGCGCCTGAACATGCGCGAGCAGCTGGTCCGCGCCTGCGAGATCGTGCCGCTGGAAATCATCGTGCGCAACTTTGCCGCCGGTTCCATGTCCAAACGTCTGGGCATCGAGGAAGGCACCGCATTGCCGCGCCCGATCGTGGAATATTGCTACAAGGACGACAAGCTGGGCGATCCGCTGGTCACCGAAGAGCATATCGCCGCCTTTGGCTGGGCCTCGCAGCAGGACATGGATGACATCGTGGCGCTGGCGCTGCGGGTGAATGACTATCTGTCCGGCCTGATGTACGGCGTGGGCATTCGTCTGGTCGACTTCAAGATCGAGGTGGGCCGTGTCTATGACGGCGACTACCAGCGCCTGATCGTCGCCGACGAAATCTCGCCCGACAGCTGCCGCTTGTGGGATATCGAAACCGGTCAGAAGCTGGACAAGGACGTGTTCCGTCACGATCTGGGCAACCTTGCCGATGCCTATACAGAGGTTGCGCGCCGTCTGGGCGTGATGCCGAAGCAGGCGACCCATTTGACAAAGCCAAAGCTTATCAACTGACGGCTGCTTTGGCGGGCAGGGGCACCAAACAGGCGGTGTCCCGTCCACGGCCTTGGGCGCGCGTGTCGCGTGCCATAGGGCGAAAAGGGGCGTAACGTCCTCCCCGGGGCAGAGATTCCGGACTTGGCGGAAAGGCCTGGCAGGGCGTAGGCTTTGCCAACCGATTATGCCCGCGAGGCCCGCCATGCGCCGTTTCTTTAGTGTTTTTTCCCTTGGCCTGTTGGTCGCCACGCCGCTAGCGGCGCAACCGGTCGAGTTCGATCCGGCGGATTTCGGCAAGATCGTCGTGGCGGCGCGTCAGTCTGCGGGCACGGGGATCGTGCTGGAACAGGCCTTTGGCGACTACCAGAACGAACCGGTGATCACCTACGGGGAAAAGAGCATCGCGCGCCGTCTGGGCCATCCGGTCGGGCGTCTGGACGTGCTCTACAAAAACGGTAAGACCGGCTATTGCACGGCCTTCATCGTCGACACCCAGCACCTTGTGACCAACCATCATTGCATCCCGGGCGTGGGCGGCGTGGGGGCGCAGGCTGCGCAATTCGTGGCAGGTTACATCGATCCGGCCAACCCGGCCGACGCCGAAAAGTTTCAGGTCGCACTGGAACCGGTCGAAAGCAATGCCGCGCTGGATTATTCCGTCTTGCGCGTCTTTGGCGATCCGTCCGCGCGTTATGGCGAGGTCATGCTGGCCGATGCCGATCCCGAACCTTCGGAATTCCTCTGGATCATCGGCCATCCGCAGGGCCAGTCCCAGCATATCAGCCGCGAGGGCTGCGCCGCCGGTGATCCGCCGGTGTCGACCGAAGGCAAGGTGGTGCACACCTGCGATACACTTGGCGGCAACTCAGGCTCTCCGGTGTTCCGGATCTCTGACCGGATGGTCGTGGCGCTGCACCATGCTGGCGACAATCGGACCGGTTTCAACTTTGCCATCCCTATGACGCGGATTCTGAAGAATTCCAAAGTCTTGAAGGCCGCTGTTCCCGCCGGGCCAGTCGGTTCGCAAGGTCCGCAAGGCGCTTGCGAGGTTCTATGGGGCGCGGCGCAGGAGCATGGCTGCCTCGGCTACCAGACCTTTGTTCAGCAATGCGGTGATCACCCTCTTGCCGCGCTTGCGCGGGGGCTGGCAGAGCGGTCCTGCACGCAGGCCGGCGTCGACAAGGATCCCGGCAAGGCGCCGGGCACGGAGACACCCAAGACCGATCTGACAGCGGCGATCGCCGAGGCGCAGGAAAGCACGGACCGCCGCCGCCGCAATGTTGAGCTGGATCTGGATGCCGCCCGCGTTCACCAGCAGATCGTGACCAATATCCTCTCCCAGATGGAGCGTGAGAAGTCGGCCGCCGAGACCTTGCGCGATCCGGGGGCCGCAGAGATCGTTGCCCTGTGGGAAGAGACGCTGCGGGACACCCGCCGCGACGGTGACTGGATCAAGAGCCGCGTGGGCTCGATGCCGCGTTTCCTCAGCCAGATCGATAGCGCGCGCGGGGCCATCGACCGGGCCCAGACCGAGGCCGAACTGGCCGTTGCGATGGAGGATGTCGATACAGCCGCCAAGGGCGCGCGCGACTGGCTGACCGCCATTGCCGCCCGGCGCAAGCTGATGGACATGGTCTATCCAGATACCACCGTGCAGGCCGCGCTGATCCTGCAGGGGGCTGCAGGCGGCGCCGGGCCGGACACGCCGACACTGGAGGTGCGGATCGAAGAGGCGCTGGCACAGGCCGCCGAGGCGCGCGTCCAGATCGAAACCAATGCGGTCAGCGCCCAGCGTTTGCTGACTGCTTATGAACAGATCATCGCCAAGGCCTATGCCAATGGGGCGCGCGAACAGCAGTCCAGCGCCCCCGGCAGCGATCAGGCGGCGGATCACTGGCAGAGCGTGGCCCGTGGCCTAGCCGGTGAGGCGCGTCGTATCCGCACGCGGGCTGCCGGGATGAAGGATTTCGGCGATGAGGTCGACAAGGCGGTGGCCCAACTGCGCAGCGCCCGCCGTGAGGAGGATGTCAACGACGCCGCCGCCCGGGTCGCCCGCGCGCTGACCACCTCGAACGACTGGCTGCGTCAGATCAATGCCCGCTACACCTCGGCGGAAACCCAACTGGCGGATGCCGCGCAAAAGGCGTCCCTGCTGATGGAAAACGCCACGCCCCAGCGGACCGCAACGGTCCTGCGCTGTCTGGAGGTTGGCGCGCCGCAATTCAGCGTCGAAGGCATCGCCGGGGTGCCGACACTGGACTTTGACGAGCGGACCGCCTTCAACCTGTGCAGCGAAGCAGTCAAGCAAAGCGATGAACCGGCGGTGCGCTATGCGCTGGCCCGTGCCCAGTACGAGCTGGGGGATCGCCAGACCGCTACGGCAACATTCCGCGATTTGGCCGCCCTGGGCTTTGTCCCCGCGCAATACCATTTGGGGGTCGCTTTCAACTCCGGGCGCGGGGTGCGCAAGGACGACGACCGCGCCTTCGCCATCTTTGAAGAAACGGCGGCAAAAGGCTTTCCGCAGGGCAAGTTCTCACTGGGCGTCTACTTCAGCCTTGGCCGGGGCACGCGCGCCGATCACGCCCGCGCCGGTGAACTGCTGGTCGAGTCCGTCGCCGACGGTTATGCTCATACCATCACCCAGTTGGGAAAGCTGCCGAACGCCACCATCCGGGAAATCCAACTGAACCTCGTGCAGCGCGGTTTGCTGACCTCGCGCGACGTAGACGGGGCATTCGGGCCGACAACCCGATCCGCGCTGAACCGTCTGTTGGGGCAGGGGTCCCAATAGGGCGGAACCACCGGTAATATTTCCAATGCCGAAACCGTGAACCGGCAGCGCCACGCGCTGCTGGTCAGCTTGCGCGTAAATCTGGTTTTTCTTTTGGAAACAATGGCGACGTGGCAAAAAACCCTCGGTTTTTGCGTCTGTGACCGGGCAAAGGCAAGGAATTCTTTACTTGGCGGCATGCGGGCGATCACTGTACGTTCTTAAGCATATTCTTGCCAACGGGGACATTGTCATGCGTCAACTTATCTCTGCAATCGCGCTTTGCGCAGGAGCGGTCACCGGAGGCCAGCTCGTTGCTCAAAGCGGTCCCGCCGAATTCGATCCGTCGGACTTCGGCAAAATCGTCATTCAGCCACGTCAGGCAGCATCGGGCGGCCACAACGGCCTGGTCTTTGAACAGGCCTTCGGTGACTACCAGAACGAACCGATCATCAAGTATGGTGCGAACAGCCCGATCGTAAAGCTCGGCCGGCCCATCGGCCGTCTGGACATGCTGTTTTCCAACGGAAAGTCCGGGTATTGCACCGCCTTCATCGTCGATGACACGCACATCCTGACCAATCACCACTGCATTCCGGGCATGGACGGCGATCCGACCGGCAAGGACAGTGGCGTTCAGGCGGCACAATTCGTGGCCGGATTCATCACCGAAGGCAGCTCTGAAGGGGTGGACCGCTACACCGTCAGCCCGCAGATCATCGAGACCAGCCGCGAGCTGGACTACACGGTTCTGCGCGTCTTCGGGAACCCGTCGACCAAGTACGGCAAGATGAAGCTTGTCGAGGCGGACCCACAGGACAGCGAATTCCTCTGGATCATCGGACACCCGCAGGGGCAAGCGATGCACATCAGTCGCGAAGGCTGTGCCGCCGCGATCCCGGCGATCTCGTCCGAGGGCAAGCTGATGCACAGCTGTGACACTCTGGGCGGCAACTCCGGCTCGCCGGTTATCCGCCTCAGCGACAACGGCGTTGTCGGTCTGCACCACGCGGGCGACAGCCGCACCGGTTTCAACATGGCGATCCCGATGACCCGGATCCTGCCGCAAAGCCGCGTCTTGAAGGCATCTGTCGGGCCGACCCCGACACCGACGCCCACCCCGACGCCGACACCCACCCCGACCCCGACGCCGCAGGCCAACGCCTGTTCGGCACTCTGGGCCGAGGCCAAGATCATCGGTTGCGCGGGCTACGAGGCCTACCAGGCCGAATGCGGCGATCACACCTTTGCGTCCATGGCGGCGCGCATTCTCGAACGTGAATGCTCGGTCCCGCCGCAGACCGTGACCACCAACAAGCCCAAGGAAACCGGCGGGCCGGTCCTGACCGTGCGTCCCTCGGGCGGTGACTACTCGGATCTGGCGTCGGCTGTTTCGGCTGCAGAGCCGGGCACCCGCATCGAGGTCTACCCGGGCACCTACACCCGTGGCTTTGATGTAGCGAAGCCGCTGGAGATCGTCGGCGTCGGCAACAAGCGCGATATCGTGCTGAAGGTGGCCGAGGACAACGCGATCCGCTGGACCGCCGAGTCGGGCCGCATCGCCAACATGACCATCGCCCAGGACGGCGGCAAATTCTTCAACGTCCATATCGCGGCGGGTTCTGTCATCATCGAAGACAGCGAACTGACCTCCAAGGGGCTGGCCGTTCTTGCCATCCGCAACAACGACGGGGCCACCATCCGCCGCAGCACGATCCGTGACGGCGCGCAGGGCGGTATCTTCATGTTCGAGGCCGGCAAGGCGCTGATCGAGAACAACACCTTCTTCGGCAACACGCTTGCCGCGCTGGAAGTCAAGGAAGGCGCCGATCCCATCGTCAAGGGCAACACCCTGCGTGACGGCGGCGGATCCGGCATCTTCATCAACGAAGGCGGCAAGGGCCGGTACGAAGGCAACACCATCTTCGGCAATGCCCTGTCCGGTATCGAGGCCAAGGCGGCCGACAACCCGCTGATCATCGGCAACACCATCCGTGACGGTCAGCAGGGCGGTATCATGACCTCTGACGCGGCCACGGTGCGCATCGAAAAGAACGAGATCTACGGCAACGCCTACGCCAGCATCGAGATCAAGTCGGGGGCCAACCCGCAGGTGTACAACAACACCCTGCGCGACGGTCAGCAGTCCGGCATCTACGTGCATGACGGCGGCCGCGGCGTGATCGAGAACAACGAGATCTTCCGCAACGGTTTCTACGGGATCTCGGTCAAGGGGGCATCGAACCCGATCGTCCGGGACAACAAGATCTTTGCCAATATCTACGAGGCCATCCGCGTCCGCGAAGGCGGCGGCGGCACCTATGAGCGCAACGATCTGTCGGGCAACACCGCGGGCACCTTCCGCATCGAACCCGACGCCGGCAACGTGATCCGCATCGGCAACATCGAAGGCCCGGGCCAGACCGCTGTCACGCCCAAGCCGTCGACCAACGTCAAGGTCGTGTCGGTCAAGTCCGGCGGCGGCGGCGACTACCGCGATCTGGCGGACGCCGTGGCATCGGCCGATCCCGATACCCGCATCGAGGTCTACCCGGGCACCTATACTCGCGGTCTGGATATCTCGAAGCCACTGGAAATCGTCGGTGTGGGCCCGGTGGAGAATATCGTGCTCAAGGTGGCGGACGACAATGCGATCCGCTGGACTGCGGACTCGGGCCGGATTGCCCGGATGACGATCCTGCAGGATGGTGGCAAGTACTTCAATGTGCACATCGCTGCCGGTTCGGTGACCATCGAGGACAGCGTTCTCAGCTCCAAGGGCCTCGCCGTGCTGGCGATCCGCGACAACGAGGATGCGATCATCCGCCGGAACGTGATCCGTGACGGTGCACAGGGTGGTATCTTCATGTTCGAGGGTGGTCAGGCTCTGATCGAGGCCAACGAGATCTATGGTCACTCGCTGGCCGGGCTCGAGGTCAAGGAAGGCGCCGATCCCCATGTCATCGACAACATCATGCGTGATGGCGGTGGTTCGGGCATCTTCATCAACGAAGGCGGTAAGGGTCTGTTCGAGAACAACGAGATCTTCAACAACGCGCTTTCCGGGATCGAAGCCAAGGCCGCAGATGACGCCGTGGTTGTCGGTAACGTGGTTCGCGATGGCCAGCAGGGCGGGATCATGGCCTCGGACGGTTCGACCGTGACGATCGAGGCCAACGAGATCTACGGCAACGCCTACGCCGGGATCGAGATCAAGACCAACGCCAACCCGCAGGTGATCAACAACACCCTGCGTGACGGCCTGCAGTCCGGCATCTACGTCCATGACGGTGGCCGTGGTGTGATCGAGGGCAACCAGATTTTCCGCAACGGCTTCTACGGGGTTTCGGTCAAGGGTGCTTCGAACCCGATTGTCCGCGCCAACACCATCTCGGACAACATCTACGAGGCGATCCGTGTCCGCGAAGGCGGCGGCGGCACCTACGAAAACAACGACCTGACCGGGAACACCGCAGGCACCTTCCGGATCGAAGCCGACGCCGGCAACGTCATCCGCCGCGGCAACAAGGAATAAGGTGCGGGGCCGCCTGGCCCCTCGACCGACAGGACAACGAACCGCGCGGGGCAACCCGCGCGGTTTTTCTTTGCGCTTGCATTTTTGTCCGCGATGCGGTTCCTGCGCGGCAGGATTTGACAAGGGGACAGCCATGAAAGCGCGTGTGCATGTGATGCTCAAGGACGGGGTTCTGGATCCGCAGGGCGAAGCGGTGCGTCATGCACTTGGCGCGCTGGGGTTCGAGGGCGTCGGCTCGGTTCGTCAGGGCAAGGTGATCGAACTGGAACTGGCAGACGGCACCACCGAGGCGGCCATCGGCGAGATGTGCGAAAAGCTGCTCGCCAACACCGTGATCGAAAGCTACCGCATCGAAGTGTTGTAACGACCGGGGACATCATGTCCCTCGTCTAGCGGACCGCCTGTTTTCCGTCGCGGTCCCTTGCTAAAACTCCAGTGTCGCGTTTTCGCCGACCTGCAATCAGTCTCTGAGGATATGCCCATGAAAGCCGCCGTCATCGTCTTCCCCGGCTCCAACTGTGACCGTGACATGGCCCGCGCCTTCGAGGCGGCGGGTTTGCAGGTGCAGATGGTCTGGCACAAGGACACGGCGCTGCCCGAGGGCGTGGACATTGTCGGCGTTCCCGGCGGCTTTTCCTTTGGCGATTACCTGCGGTGCGGTGCGATTGCGGCCAATGCTCCCATCGTCGGCGCGGTCAAGGCGCATGCAGATCGCGGCGGCTATGTTCTGGGGATCTGCAACGGGTTCCAGGTGCTGACCGAAACCGGCCTGCTGCCCGGGGCTCTGCTGCGCAATGCCGGTCTGAAATACATCTGCCGTACCATCGGCCTGCGCGCCGAGGGCGACAGCGTCTACACCGAAGGGTATGGCCGGGGCACGGAAATCGCGCTGCCCATCGCGCACCACGACGGCAACTACTTTGCCGATGATGCGACGCTGGACATGCTGGAGCAGGAAGACCGCGTGGCCTTTCGCTATACGGACAATCCCAATGGGTCCGCGCGGGACATCGCGGGCATTCTTTCGGCCAACCGCCGCGTGCTGGGCATGATGCCGCACCCGGAGCGTGCGAGCGAAGCCGCGCATGGAAACGAAGACGGTGCGCGCCTTTTTGCGCAACTTGCCAATAGCCTGACCACAGCCTGACTTGAGGCGAAGCCGCGCCGCGCGTACTCTGGGCGGCATGGCCACGCAACCTACCAGACCCGGCAACCGGCGCACCGGCCCCTTTTCGGGGCGGGCAAGGCTTGCGCTTGTGCTGCTGCTGCTGGCGGCGGTGGCGACGGTCTGGGTAACCAACTGGCTGCTGACGGAGCGCTTTACCGAAACCACGCGCAACCGCGCCGAACTGCGTCTGGCGCTGTATTCGGGCAACCTGATTTCCGAACTGCGCCGCAACGCCATCGTTCCGCAACTGCTGGCACGGGACCCGGCGCTGATTGCGGCTCTGAACTCGCAGGACTACAGCCAAAGCTCGCAACGTCTGATTTCTTTCGTGGATGAGATCGGCGTCGCCTCTCTGATCCTGCTGGACATCGACGGGCGCACCGTGGCCGCCAGTGACCGCAACCGGCTGGGCGAACTGCACCGTGAGGCCGCCTATTTCGTAGAGGCCCTGCGCTCCAACACCACTGTCTTCACGGCGCAGCCGCTGGAGACGGGCAATTACGGGTTCACCTATGCCCGGCGGATGGAAAGCGGCGGCGGCACGGTGGGTGTCATCGTGGTCGAGGTCGATCTGGCCCGGTTCGAGCGCGCCTGGGTGGGCATCACCGATGCGCTGATGGTCACCAATGCCGAAGGCGTCATCATCCTGTCCACAGAACCGCGCTGGCGCGGGTTGACACCCGAAGAGGCGCTGCAACGTCAGCCCGCCGACGGTGCCATCGAACGTGCCATCCGGGCCACCGCCGACTGGACAGCGACGCAGGCCGACGCCTACTTGCGCGGCGAGGCGGTCATGCGGATCGACGGGCGGATTCCCTTCCGTGGATGGACGTTGATTACCTTCACCACCTATTCCAGCGTGCGCGAACGGGTGAATGCTGTTCTGGCGTTGGAGATCATGGGATTCGCCATTCTCGCGGCGCTGGTCTTTTACGCGCTGTCACGGAAGACCGCGATCCGCATGGCGCTGTTCCAACGTGACGCCACCGAACTGCGCGCGCTGAACGCCCGGCTCAGCCGCGAAATCGCGGAACGGGAACGGGTACAAAAGAACCTTGCCGTGGCGGAACAGTCGCTGGCGCAATCGTCCAAGCTTGCCGCCTTGGGCGAAATGTCCGCCGCCGTCAGTCACGAACTCAATCAGCCGTTGGCCGCGATGAAGACCTATCTCGCGGGCGCACGCCTGCTGTTGCGCCGCAACCGCCCGGATGAGGCGCTGAGCGCCTTTCACCGCATCGACGACCTGATTGAACGTATGGGCGCCATCACCCGGCAGCTGAAGGGGTTTGCCCGCAAGGGGCAGGATGAACTCAGCCCCGTGGACATGGCAGAGGCGCTGGCCTCTTCGCTGTCGATGATGGAACCGCAGCTGAAATCGCGCCGCGTGAAGATCACCAAGATCCTGCCAGAAGGCCCCGTGCGCGTCATGGGCGACCGCATGCGGATTGAACAGGTTCTGGTCA
The DNA here is from genome assembly GCF_052266595.1 of Antarctobacter jejuensis. NCBI lineage: Bacteria > Pseudomonadati > Pseudomonadota > Alphaproteobacteria > Rhodobacterales > Roseobacteraceae > Antarctobacter > Antarctobacter jejuensis. The sequence goes on from NZ_JBQQXJ010000010.1 coordinate 44,251, forward strand.
ACCTCTTGCGCAACGCGCTGGACGCCACCAAATCCGTTGACGACCCGCAGGTGGAAATCATCCTTGCTGCGGGCGAAACCGCCACGCTGACCGTGCGCGACAACGGAACCGGGATCGAGGACCTCGATGCGCTCTTTGAGCCCTTCTACACGACGAAACAACCGGGCGATGGTGTCGGCCTCGGCCTTGCCATCTCCTCGGGGATTGTCTCTGAATTGGGTGGTCGTCTGACCGCCCGCAACGGAGAAGACGGCGGTGCCGTCTTTGAGATGCAATTGCCCGTCCTCAACGAATCCACAGAAGCAGCGGAGTAAACTGCCCATGGCCAATGCAATGAAAATCGCCATCGTGGATGACGAACAGGACATGCGCCAGTCCATCAGCCAATGGCTGGCCCTGTCCGGCTACGATACCGAAACCTTTGCCAGCGCCGAAGAAGCGCTTGGCGCGCTCAATGCCGATTACCCGGGCATCGTCATTTCCGACATCAAGATGCCCGGCATGGACGGGATCCAGTTTCTCAAGAAGCTGATGGGGGCGGACAGCGCACTGCCGGTCATCATGATCACCGGCCACGGCGACGTGCCGATCGCGGTCGAGGCCATGCGCATCGGGGCTTTCGATTTCCTTGAAAAGCCGTTCAACCCGGACCGCATGTCCGAACTGGCCAAGAAAGCGACCAATGCACGCCGCCTGACGCTGGACACTCGTGCGCTGCGCCGGGAACTGGCGGACGGCAGCCAGATCATGTCCAAGCTGATCGGTGCCTCTCCCTCGATGGAACGTCTGCGCGAGGATATCCTCGATCTGGGTCAGGCGGACGGCCATGTGTTGATCGAAGGGGAGACCGGCACCGGCAAGACGCTGGTGGCGCATGCCATGCATGCCGTCGGCACCCGGGCGGGCAAGAAATTCACGCTGGTCAGCTGTGGCGCGATGGATGAGGACGCGCTGACGCGCCGCCTGTTCGGGCCGATGCTGCCAGAAGACACCCGCCTGCCTGCAATGGAAGAGGCACGGGGGGGCACGCTGGTTCTGGAAGACATTGAGGTTCTGTCCGATGCCGCGCAGGCCCGTCTGCTTAACGCGATCAACGATCAGGGCAACCCGCCGGAAACCCGGATCGTGGCCATTTCCAACCTGCAGGAAGAGGGCCGCACCTGCGAACAGGCGCTGCGGCCGGATCTCTATTACCGCCTTGCGGCGCTAAAGATCACGGTGCCGCCGCTGCGGTCGCGCGGCGAGGATATCCTGACGCTGTTCACCCGCCTCAGCGAAAGCTATGCCGAGGAATACGGCTGTGATGCGCCCAAGGTCTCGGCGCAGGAGGCGGCGCAACTGTTGCAGGCCCCGTGGCCCGGCAACGTACGTCAGCTGATCAACCTCGCGGAACGCGCCGTGCTGCAATCGAGGCGGGGGCAGGGGACCATTGCCTCGCTCCTGATGAACGATCACGACGACATGCAGCCGGTCATGACCACCGAAGGCAAACCTCTCAAGGAATACGTCGAGGCGTTCGAACGGATGCTGATCGACAACACCATGCGCCGTCACAAGGGGTCTATCTCGGCGGTGATGGATGAGCTTTGCCTGCCGCGCCGAACCCTGAACGAAAAAATGGCCAAATACGGTCTGGCGCGCGCCGACTATCTCTGATGCCGCGCGCGCAGGATCTGGACAGCTTTTTTGCCGATCCGAAATGGGGCCCGGAGAAACGGGCCCTGCGCACGGTACTGGCACAGACGGCGCTGACCGAGGCCTTGAAATGGGGCGCCGCCTGTTATGGCTTTGAAGGATCGAACGTGGCGATCATCGGTGGCTATTCCGACGGTTGTCGCCTTGCGTTCTTCAAGGGAACGCTGATCCCCGATCCCGAAGGCGCGCTGATCCTGACCGGAGAGAATTCGCGCGCCTCGAAATATTTCAGCTTTCAGACTGCGCAAGAGGTGCAGGCGCGATCCGAGCAGATCCGCGATTACGTCGCCCGCGCCATCGCGGTCGAGAAATCCGGCGCCAAGGTGGATTTCGCCAAGGACGATCTGGATCTCCCGGATGAACTGGCCGACAGGCTGGACAGGGATGAGCCGTTCCGGGTGGCTTGGGAGGCGCTGACCCCCGGGCGCAGGCGCGGCTACACGTTGTTCTTTTCCGGGGCGAAACAGTCCGGGACACGTGTCAACCGGATCGAAAAACATGCCCCCCGGATTTTGCAGGGCAAGGGGATGCATGACCGCTGAAATGCGGGTGTCGCAGACGGCGAAACCTTAAGCAGACGTAAAAACGCCTCTGTAAGTCCTTGATCTTACAGAGGCGTCGTCGTGTCCACGCGTGGACAGGCTCAATGCAGCAGTCGGCCCATCGCGCCGGCCACGTCGGCCATGCGCGCCGAAAAGCCCCATTCATTGTCATACCACGCCATGACCCGCACCAACCGGCTGCCGACGACCTTGGTCTGGTCCGGCGCAAAGATCGAGGAATGCGTGGTGTGGTTGAAGTCGATCGAGACCTTGGGCTCCGGATCGAAGGACAGGACGGCGCCCATGCGTCCGCCTGCCGCTTCGGCCACAACCTCGTTCACATCGGCGACGGTCACGTCCTTCTTGGCGTAGAAGGTCAGGTCGACGGCAGAGACATTCGGCGTCGGCACACGCACGGCGGAGCCGTCCAGCTTGCCCTTGAGGTTCGGCAGCACTTCCCCCAGCGCCTTGGCGGCCCCGGTCGACGTGGGGATCATCGCCATGGCGGCGGCGCGGGCACGGTACAGATCCTTGTGGCGCCGGTCCATCGTCGGCTGGTCGCCGGTATAGCTGTGGATCGTGGTCATGATGCCGCTGTCGATGCCGATGGCCTCATCCAGCACCTTGGCCAGCGGGGCAAGGCAGTTGGTGGTGCAGGACCCGTTCGAGATCATCGTGTCACCCTTGACCAGATCGCGGTGGTTCACGCCGTAGACGATGGTTTTCTGCACGTTCTTGGCGGGGGCCGAGATCAGCACCGATTTCGCGCCGCGCGCCATGTGTGCGTTGGCCTTGTTGCCGTCGTTGAACTGTCCGGTGCATTCCAGAACCACGTCGCAACCGCCCCAGTCCAGATCAGTCAATTCGTAGGAGGACATGACATCGATCGGGCCGCGGCCCAGGTCGATGGCATTGTCGCGGACCTTGACCTCACCGGGGAAACGCCCATGCACGCTGTCGTACCGCAAGAGGTGCGCATGGGTATCGATCGGTCCCGGGGCATTGATCTTGACGACCTGAACGTCGTTGCGCGCGGATTCCGCGATATGTGCCAGCGTACAGCGGCCGATGCGGCCAAACCCGTTGATCCCGATCGTGACAGTCATCTTGATCTCCTGAAAACACCTGTTGGCGTTTCGTATACGGAGGTATGCTGCGACTGCAAAGTCCGATAAGCATTTTAGAACAGTGTGTTAGCGTTAAACGTGACCATCTGTGACTTGGTGGCGCTAACGCTCTGCCACCGTTTGCGGTAACGTCTGTCAGGCAAGATGCGGAAGCGCCATATCACGACCTTCCGGCCGAATCTCTCCTGCATTCTGCGGTGCGTTCTGATCGCTGCACTCTACCTTGGCGGAGCGGTACAGGCGGCCGATCCCGTGCGGGGGCTACGAGCCCCGGGCGGCACGGCGGGGTATGGGGGCTTGGCGGCAACAGGGCGCGCCCGGCGCCAAGTCAAGCTTGATCGCCCAAACCCGTGACCCTAGGTTGCCATGAACGCGATAGAGGGTATCTGGCATGAGTGGTCTTCTGGCACTTCTGGACGACGTTTCGGCGATCGCAAAGGTTGCGGCGGCCTCCGTCGATGACATCGGTGCTGCGGCGATGAAAGCCGGGTCCAAGACCGCGGGCGTTCTGATCGACGACGCCGCGGTGACGCCCAAGTACATTCAGGGGTTCGAACCCGCCCGCGAACTGCCGATCATCTGGCGAATTTCGCGCGGGTCTCTGATCAACAAGCTGGTCTTCCTCATGCCGGCGGCGCTGCTGATGGCGGCCTTTGCGCCTTGGCTGGTCTGGCCGCTGCTGATCCTTGGGGGATGTTACCTCTGTTTCGAAGGGGCCGAGAAAATCGTGCATGTGCTGATGCCGCATGACGAGCATTCCGGCGGCCCGGATGGCAGTCACGATGTGGGCGATCCCACGCATCTGGAGGAAGCCAAGATCAAGGGCGCGATCAAGACCGATTTCATCCTGTCCGCAGAGATCATGGTGATCTCGCTGTCCGCGATTGATGCGCCGAACTTCTGGATGCAGGCGGCGACACTGGCGGTGGTCGCCGTTCTGATCACCTTCGTCGTCTACGGCGCTGTGGCGATCATCGTGAAAATGGATGACGTCGGCCTTTGGCTCAGCCGCGTCGGGCGTCTGGCCATCACGCGGGGTATCGGCCGCTTCATCGTGAAGTTCATGCCCTGGCTGCTAAAGGCGCTGGCCATCATCGGCACGGCGGCGATGCTCTGGGTCGGTGGCCACATCATCACCAGTTCGTTGAAGGAAATGGGATGGAAGACGCCTTATCAGACCGTGCATGACATCGCGCATTCCATCGGGCAGGGCGACGCACTGATCGAATGGGGGGTGACCGCCGGCATCGATTTCGTGATCGGCTTTGTCATCGGCCTGATTCTGATTCCGGTCGGGACAAAGCTTGTCGCGCCGATCTGGGCACGTCTCTTTGGCGGCGAAGAGGCAGAGGCGCACTGACGCCATCCATTTTCATTAAGCAAAGAAAAAGGCGGCGTGCCCCGGTGGGCGCGCCGCCTTGTCATTCAGGATGCAGGTCCGATCAGGGCTGCAGTTCCGAGGTCTGTTCATAGGCCGCGGTAAAGCCCGACAGCGACATCGAAACCGATACGCGCTGATCCGGGGCCACAACCGGTACCAGGGTCACGACCGCCTCATTGCCCGCTTTCAGACGGGTGATGTCCTCTGCGGTAAAGCCGATGCGGGCGATGCAGCCCTGCACGGTGCAGAAGGTGTAGTCATACCGTTTGGCCTCACGGCCATCGATCGCGATGGTCAGCTTTTGCGTCAGAAGCGTTTCCAGCGGAACGGTAAAGGCCCCACCGGCCACGGCCTGTCCGCCGCCTTGCAGACGGAAGATATTGACCTCGGCGACGCTTGCACCGTTTTCGTCCTTGAGGAGCTGGTACATCTGGCAGATTTCATTGCCTTCGCTGACCTCAAGGCAGCGAACGGTCCAGTCGGTGTGGACTTCCTTGACATAGGGCGCGCGAGGATCGGCTCCGGCGACCGGCTCGCCCAGATCAAGCGTGCCTTCGGGCGGCGAGGGCAGTTCCGGCTGTTCGGCGTCCTGTGCAAAGGCCGTTCCGCCGGCCAGTGCGGCGATCAAGGACAGAAGGATAATCGGTTTCTTCATTGGAGCCTCTGAATCCAGTCGTTGCTTTGGCTTCGCTTAACATGGGGCGGAGGGACTGTCAGGGAAGAAATTGTCACCACCGCGTGCGCCATAGGCGAATTGCTGCAGGTTCCGCGGGGTCAAAGCATCTGAAAACAAAGAAAAGGGGCCCGTGGGCCCCTTTTCATTTCACTCCCTGTCGGACCGGCCGACTTTGTCATTGATCGCGACGCTACGAGAAGCCGGGCCTCCGGTCAACAGGGATTTCATCAACTTTTTTGCCCTATACATTTGGATCGCCCAAAAACAAAAAAGCCGCGCCCGTGGGCGCGGCCAGTCTGACAGGGAGGAAGTCTGTCCGGGACAGGAGAGGACATGTCGCCCCGAACCAGAAGCATACTGGCATCAAATGGTTAAGGATGTATGTTCGGGCGGTGACAGGAGAGGATGAAACATGAACTCAGGGATTTTCGTTGGCGGTGCGGGCGATGGCTATGCCGAAAAGCAGCATCTTGATCTGGGCTATGCCAACCGCCACGGGCTGATCGCGGGCGCCACCGGGACCGGCAAAACCGTGACCCTGCAGATCCTCGCCGAGGGCTTTTCCGCCGCCGGTGTCCCGGTCTTCATGGCCGATGTCAAAGGTGATCTGTCGGGTTTGGCGCAGGCCGGTAGTGATGATCACAAGCTGCACGGCGCATTCATGGAACGCTGCGCGCGGATCGGCTTCGACGATTTCGGTTATGCCAGCTTTCCGGTCTGTTTCTGGGACCTGTTGGGCGATCAGGGCCATCCCGTGCGCGCCACCGTGGCCGAGATGGGCCCCTTGCTGCTGTCCCGTCTGCTAGAACTGACCGAGGCGCAGGAAGGTATCCTGAACATCGCCTTCCGCCTCAGCGATGAGGAAGGCCTGCCTCTGCTCGACCTCGAAGACCTGCGCGCGATGCTGGTCTGGATGGGGGAGAACCGCAAGGACCTGTCACTGCGCTACGGCAATATCTCCATCGCCTCCGTCGGGGCGATTCAGCGGCGTCTTCTGGTGCTGGAAAACGAGGGCGGTGAAAGCTTTTTCGGGGAACCGGCGCTGGACCTGCAGGACCTGATCCGGGTCACGGAAGACGGCCGCGGGCAGGTCAACATTCTGGCGGCGGACAAGCTGATGGGCAGTCCCCGGCTCTATGCGACCTTCCTGTTGTGGCTGCTGTCACAGCTTTTCGAGGATCTGCCAGAGGTCGGAGATCCGGAAAAACCCAAGCTGATCTTCTTCTTCGACGAGGCACACCTGCTGTTCGACGACGCCCCGCGCGCGCTGATCGAGAAAGTCGAACAGGTGGCGCGGCTGATTCGCTCCAAGGGGGTCGGGGTCTATTTCATCACCCAGTCCCCCGATGACATCCCGGAGGATATTCTGGGCCAATTGGGCAACCGCGTGCAGCACGCGCTGCGCGCCTTTACCGCGCGCGACCGCAAGGCGCTGAAACTGGCGTCCGAGACCTATCGCGAAAACCCGACCTTCGACATCGAAGAGGCGATCCGCACGGTCGGGGTAGGGGAGGCGGTGACCTCCTTTCTGGAAAAAAAGGGCGTGCCGGGTGTGGCGCAGCGCACGCTGATCCGTCCGCCGTCCTCGCAACTGGGGCCGATCACGAAAACGGAACGGCGCGGTGTCATGACGGCCTCGGATCTTGGCGAAAAATATGACCAGAGCGTGGATCGCAAATCCGCTCATGAAATCCTGCGCGCCCGTGCCGCTGAGGCCGCAAAGGCCGCCGAAGAGGCCGAACGCGCCGAAGAGGCGCTGGAGGCCGAGGCACGGGAGTACCGCGCGGCGCGGCGCTATTCCGGTTCGCGGGTCAGCCGCTCGACCTCGAAACCGGTGCGCAAGGGCAAGAGTTTCGGTCGCGCCATGGGCGATATGGTGATCAAGGAACTTACCGGCACCACGGGCCGCCGCATCGTGCGCGGCGTTCTGGGTGGATTGTTCAAGGCGCGTTGATGGGGATTGGTAGGCCCGGCAGGACTTGAACCCGCAACCAAGGCGTTATGAGCGCCCTGCTCTAACCAGTTGAGCTACAGGCCCACCGTGTCGCTCTACGTACCAGCTTCGCTTTCCGCGTCAAGCGCACACGTTGCAGGGGCGCGCGGGATGGGGTAATCGCGGGCGCAAACGGGGGCGCGGGCCCGAAGGAGATCCCAATGAGCGATGGCAAGAACGGGCTGACCTATGCCCAGGCAGGGGTGGATATCGATGCGGGCAACGCATTGGTGGAACGGATCAAGCCTGCGGCAAAGCGCACCAATCGCTCTGGCGTGATGAGCGGGCTGGGCGGGTTCGGCGCGCTGTTTGATCTCAAGGCGGCGGGCTACAATGACCCGGTTCTGGTCGCGGCCACCGATGGCGTAGGGACGAAGCTGCGCATCGCCATCGACACCGGCCATGTGGACGGGGTCGGCATCGACCTTGTGGCCATGTGCGTCAATGACCTTGTGTGTCAGGGGGCGGAGCCGCTGTTCTTCTTGGACTATTTCGCCACCGGCAAGCTGGAAACCGACATTGCCGCGCGCGTTGTCGAAGGCATCGCCGAAGGCTGCGTGCGCTCCGGTTGCGCGCTGATCGGCGGCGAAACCGCCGAGATGCCCGGCATGTATCCGGCGGGCGATTTCGACCTTGCGGGATTCGCCGTGGGTGCGATGGAACGCGGAGGGGCTCTGCCCGCCGAGGTGACCGAAGGCGACATCCTGCTGGGGCTGGCCTCGGACGGGGTGCATTCCAACGGCTACAGCCTTGTCCGGCGTCTGGTGGACCTGTCCGGGCTTGGCTGGGACGCGCCCTGTCCCTGGGGCGGGAAAACGCTGGGTGAGGCGCTGCTGGCGCCGACGCGCCTTTATGTGAAACCGGTGCTGGAAGCGCTGGAAACCGGCGGGCTGCATGCGGCGGCCCATATCACTGGTGGCGGCCTGACAGAAAACCTGCCGCGCGTCCTGCCCGAAGGGCTGGGGGCGGAGATCGACCTTGATGCCTGGGACCTGCCGGACCTGTTCAAATGGATGCGCAGCATCGGCGATATCGCCGAGGCCGAAATGCTCAAGACCTTCAACTGCGGTGTGGGCATGGTGCTGGCGGTAGATGCCGAAAGCGAATTTGCCATCAGCAACCACCTGACAGAGGCCGGGGAAACCGTTTATCGCCTTGGCACGGTCACACAAGGCGCGGGCGTTACCTATCGCGGATCGCTGGGTTGAAGAAGGTCGCCATCTTCATTTCCGGCGGCGGGTCGAACATGGTGCGTCTGGTCGAGGATATGGCCGGCGCCGAACACCCGGCGCGGCCTTGCCTCGTCCTGTCGAACAACGCCGACGCCGGTGGCCTGAAGAAGGCGGCGGAATTTGGGGTCCCGACGGCGGTGGTGGATCATCGCCCGTTCAAAGGCGACCGCGCCGGATTCGAAGAGGCGCTGCAAGAGGCGCTTGCGCCCTATGCCCCGGACATCCTGTGTCTGGCCGGTTTCATGCGCGTGCTGACCGCTGGTTTCGTGACCCCGTGGGAAGGGCGGATGCTGAACATTCACCCCTCTCTGCTGCCGAAATACCGCGGCCTGCACACCCACGCCCGCGCGCTGGAGGCTGGCGACACAGAAGCGGGCTGTACGGTGCACGAGGTGACGCCGGAACTGGACGATGGCCCGATCCTCGGGCAGGCGCGGGTGCCGATCCTGCCTGACGACACGCCCGAAAGCCTTGCGGCGCGCGTCTTGAAGATGGAACATCAACTGTATCCGCAGGTGCTGCGGCGCTTTGCATCCGGCGACCGAACCCCGGTTTTGCTGGGCTGAGGCAGGCCATTTCCATTCGGTCCGCAATTGCGCTAGAGTGCGGCCCAGCGCCGGAAGCGATGAACAAAAGAACAGAAGAACAACGGCTTATGCAGACACTTACAACGACCGAGGCCCTGCGCGAGTTTTGCGAACGCGCCGCAGAGCAGCCTTATGTCACCGTCGATACCGAATTCCTTCGCGAACGCACCTATTATTCGAAACTCTGCCTTGTCCAACTGGCGATGCCGGGCAAGGATGATGCGGATGCGGTGATCGTCGATCCGCTGGTCGAGGGGCTGTCGCTGGATCCGCTGATGGACCTGTTCCGCAACGAAAACGTGGTCAAGGTGTTCCACGCCGCGCGCCAGGATCTTGAGATATTCCACATCGATCACGGCGTGATCCCGTCACCGCTCTTTGACACGCAGGTGGCCGCCATGGTCTGCGGCTTTGGTGAGCAGGTGGGCTATGAGACGCTGGTCAAGAAGATCGCCAAGCAATCGCTGGACAAAAGCTCGCGCTTTACCGACTGGTCGCGCCGTCCGCTGACCGACGCGCAAAAGACCTATGCACTGGCGGATGTGACCCACCTCCGGCAGATCTACGAATTCCTTGCCCGCAAGCTGGAACAGACCGGGCGCGCCCGTTGGGTGGCAGAGGAACTCGCCACGTTGAGCGCGCCGGACACTTATGTAACCCATCCGGAAAACGCGTGGATGCGGGTAAAGACGCGGTCGAATTCGCCCCGATTCCTCGCCATCGTGCGCGAACTGGCCGCCTTCCGGGAAAACTATGCGCAAGAGCGTAACATCCCGCGCAACCGTGTGTTCAAGGACGATGCACTGGTCGAGCTTGCCTCGACCAAGCCGCAGAACATGAACGATCTCGGACGTTCACGGCTGGTGCTGCGCGAGGCGCGCAAGGGGGCGATTGCCGAAGGTATTCTGGCGGCGGTGAAGGCCGGGCTGGAATGTGACAAGGATGACCTGCCTAAGGTCGACAACGACCGCGACAAACTGCAGGTGAACCCCGCGCTGGCCGATCTGCTGCGCGTGCTGCTGAAGGCCAAGACCGAAAGCTCGGGCGTGGCGTCCAAATTGATCGCCCCGGCGGCGGATCTGGATGCGATTGCCGCGGGTCAGAGGAACGTGCCCGCGCTCAACGGCTGGCGTCGTGAGGTTTTTGGCGAGGATGCGCTGAGACTATGCGACGGTCAGATCGCACTGGCGGCCAAGGGCAAGAATGTCGCGGTGATCGAGCTCTGACGCTTCAGCGCCGGACGCTGCGCACGTTGCGTGCTCCCCTGACCTGAACGGTCCGAATGCCCAGCAACTGGTTGTCTGTCAGCCAGACGGCGGCGGTATGTGTGCGCGACGCCACCGTTCCCCGGGCCCGTTGCGGCTGTACGCCCTTGAAGGCGTAGGTCAGCATACCGCCGGTGCTTTCCTCGGGAACCTTCACCAGTTTCAGATCATAGGCGCCCTGATAATCGGCCACGGCTGTGGCCCTGATGATCGCGCCACCGGGACGCCGCTCCACGACGAGGTCAGAGATCTCTCCCAAAGGCCAGCCGAGATAATCGGCCCCCTGTTCGGCCCGAAAGATTGAGGAGCGCCGTGAGGGAATCAGCGGGTTTGTCCCATCTTCGGCAACCTGAACGGGGCGCGACTCGCTGCGGCCAAACCAGTTCAGCGGGTTCAGGCGGCTTTCAGCCACAGAGCCACAGCTGGACAGCACGAATGCCGAAAGAAGTAGAACCGAAATCGGTTTGAACATGATCCACGCCCCTTGCCGGAGTTTCCAGAGGGTTATCGCAGATCGCGGCGGTTGAAAAGCGCTCTTGCTCTGGACCTTTGCGCCTTAGCTGCCTAGGTCTGCCGCAAAACGGAGGGTCCCATGGCGCAGGCAGCATTCGAAGAAGTGGTCGAAGATTTCGAGTTCCTTGAGGACTGGGAAGACCGCTATCGCATGGTGATCGAGATGGGCAAGGCGATGGCGCCACTGCCGGATGCCCTGAAGGTGCCCGCAACAAAGGTCGAAGGCTGCGCCAGTCAGGTCTGGCTGCACATCGCCCCCGAAAATGGCGTCTTCCATTTCCAGGGTGAAAGTGATGCGCTCATCGTCAAGGGGCTGATTGCGCTGTTGCATCGGCTTTATGACGGGCTGCCGATGTCCGAGGTGGCCAAGGTCGACGCCCGGGCCGAGCTTGGCCGGTTGGGCCTGCACGAACATCTGTCGGCACAGCGCTCCAACGGTTTGCGTGCCATGATCGAGCGGATCCGATCCTCTGGCGGCTGACACTAGTCGATCAAGGCATCCGCGCGCAGGCCGGCGCGCTCCAGATGGATGGGCAGGACCCGCCCATACAGTTGCCGCGTGCGTTCCGGCGATCCGACCATGTCCGGCTCCTCGACATAAGAAAAGATCGCAACATAGCGCGGTGTCGGCCCGGTCAGGGGCGTCACGCGGTGCAGACTGTGGCGGCCCTTGAACAACTGCAGGTCACCGGGCTCCAGTGTCAGGCTGACCACCTTGTCCGAATTCCCATTCAGCACGTCGGCGACATCCGCGAAATGCTCGTCCTCCGAGGATCGAATCATCGGCGCATATTCAAAGGAACCGCCTCCCTCGGCATTCTGGATCGCAAGAGTGACGGTGAAATTGTTGGTGTCGAAATGCCAGGGGAATCCATTGCCCTCGACTGCCATGTTCACGATCACATCCGCCAGCGGATCGGCGTAGCGGAAAAACCGGTCCTGTTGCAGGCAGTCGCGGATAAAGGGATCGAAAGCGGGGAAATCGTGGATTTGTCGCAGGGCCCCATCACGCGCGAAATTGTCAGCGGGAATAAAGGCGTTGGACCGTTCATAGAATTGCCGTCTTGGATCCGTATCCGGCAGGCTAGGGTCGTCTTGCGTGAAATAGGCGTTGGTGCGGGAAAAGCTGCGATGCCCCTTGTCCGACACGGCATCCGCTTCGGCGGCAACGGCCTGCACGCCCAGAGGTGTCAGAAACCCCTTGAGAACCGCGCATCCGTCCCGGGCCAGATCCGTACGCACCTGCGCAAGAAGCGCCTCACGCCCCGGCCCGTCAATGGGATAACGGTCAAGGTTGATCAGATCACTGGCAGCAACCATGGCGCTCTCCTTTATCTTGGGTCATGGGACCAAGGGAGAGCGCCTTTTTCTGTCGTGAAATCGACGTGGCAGTTGTCGCTTTCGGTCCGAAAGCCGCTGGTTGCTTAGCTGTTGCCGTCACCGGTGAAGCGCGCCGCATCCGCAGCCGCACGTCGGATGGCGTTGGATTTGTGAACCGTCTCCATGTATTCGGCCTCGGGGTCGCTGTCATAGACAACGCCGCCGCCAGCCTGAATGTAGAGCTTGTGATCCTTCACGATCGCGGTGCGCAGAGCGATGCACATATCCATGTCACCACCCGCACTGAAATAGCCCACGCCGCCGCCATAGACGCCGCGCTTTTCCGGTTCCAACTCGTCGATGATCTCCATCGCGCGCACCTTGGGCGCGCCGGAAACCGTGCCTGCGGGCAGACCGGCCAGCAGGGCGGACAGCGCGTCGTGATCCTCTGACAGTTCACCCACCACGTTGGACACGATGTGCATGACGTGGCTGTAGCGTTCGATGATGAACTGCTCTGTTGGTTTCACGGTGCCGATCTTGGACACCCGGCCGGTATCGTTGCGGCCAAGGTCCAGCAGCATCAGATGCTCGGCCAGTTCTTTCTTGTCGGCCAGCAGATCCTCTTCCAGCGCCTTGTCCTCGGCGGGGGTGGCGCCGCGCGGACGGGTGCCTGCGATCGGGCGGATGGTCACCTCTTTGCCAAAGACCCGGACAAGGATTTCGGGGCTGGCGCCGATGACCTGAAAACCGCCGAAGTTAAAGTAGAACATGAAGGGCGAGGGATTGGTGCGGCGTAGCGAACGATAAAGCGCGAAGGGCGGCAGCGGGAAATCCTGCGTCCAGCGCTGCGAGGGCACCACCTGAAAGATATCGCCGGCCTTGATGTATTCCTTTGCCTTCTCGACCGCGGCCAGATACTCGGCATGGGAAAAGTTGGAGACTGGCTCCCCCAGATCGGCCGCATCGCCCAGATCGCGGCTGGCCTGCGGCAGAGCGCGTTCCAGATCGCGCACCGCGTCCATCACGCGTTCCGCGGCCTGTGCATAGGCTGCCTTGGCCGACAGCCCGTCCTGCACCCAAGCGGGTGAGACGACGGTGACCTCTCCCTTTACACCATCCAGCACGGCGATGACCGAGGGGCGCATCAGTTGCGCATCGGGCAGGCCAAGCGGGTCCGGGTTCACGTCCGGCAGGCGTTCGACCAGACGGATCATGTCATAGCCGAGATAGCCGAACAGTCCGGCTGCCGCTTGCGGAAGGTCCTCGGGCAGGTCGATGCGGCTTTCGGCAAGCAAGGCGCGCAGGGCGGTCAGGGGATCCTGATCCTGTTGCTCGAAGGCATCCGGATCGAACCGCGCCATGCGGTTCAGCCGGCTGCTTGTGCCGTGACATTGCCAGATCAGGTCCGGTTTCATCCCGATGATGGAGTAGCGACCGCGCACCTCTCCGCCGGTCACGGATTCCAGAACGAACGCATCCTTGGCCGCGCCCGTCAGCTTCAGCATCAGGGACACCGGCGTGTCCAGATCCGCGGCAAGGCGGGTATAGACCACCTGGTTGCGGCCTGCCTCATAGGCGTCGGCAAAGCCGTCGAAGGAAGGAGTCAGAATGGCCATCGGTCTCTACTGGAAGTTCGCATGCACGGCGTTGATCGCCGCCTGGTCAATCTCGACGCCCGCGCGGGTCTGGATATCGGTGGAAAGGGCGCGGAACAGGTCCTGCGCCACGTCCTGCGCCGCCTGGTTGCGGAACAATTGGGCCAGTTGCAGCGCCTCGTCGGCCTCCTTGTCGACCTCAAGGACGTCGTCCAGCCGCAGCACCACGGCGCCGTCATCGGTGCGGATCGCGCGGACATCGCCCGCCTCCATCTCGAACACGGCCTCAAGGACGCCTGCGGGCAGGTCCGCGCCAAAGGCGGTCCGGGTCAGGCCCTCTTCGGTCTGTGCATCCAGTTCCAACCCTTCAAAGGTCAGGCCTTCGCCCAGTTGCCCGGCCAAAGCCTCGGCGCGGCGGAACCGCTCGTCCAGCTTTTGAGCCTCCAGCCAGTCGGCCTCGACCCGCAGCTTGACCTCTTCGAAGGGGATCGGGGCAGGGGGCACAATCTCGTTCAGGCGCAGGGCAAAGAGACCTCCGTCGCCCAGTTGCTGAATGGAGGGATAGTCGCTTTCCTGAACCGCCTCGGCGGCCTCGCGGAAGGCCGGGTATCCGGCAATGTCGGCATCTTCGTCTCCGGTCCAGGCAATCTCGCCCAGCACCATATCCGTCCCCTCGGCCAGTTCTTCCAGTGTGACGCCCCCGGCCAGTTCATCGTCAAAGCCCTGCGCCTGCGTGTCGATCACGCGGCGCGCGCGGTCCAGCGCCAACTCGCCGCGCAGGGCAGGTTCCGCCTCTTCAAACGGCGTGGTCTGCGCGGGCAGAAAGGCGTTGACGCGGAACAGGGCCGGGCCAAGCGTCGAGGGTGCGGGGCCGACGACCTGTCCGACCTCTGCGCCAAAGACAACCTCGGCGGCATCGTCCAGATCCTCGCGGGTCACGTCGCCCAGGTCCGTATCGGCCAGATCCAGACCGCGTTCGGTGACCAGATCCTCGAACGCGGCCTCACCAGCGTCGATCCGTGCCAGAGCGGCCTCTGCTGCCGCGCTGTCGTTGAACACCAGCCGTTCCACAAGCCGCCGTTCAGGCAGGTTGAACTCTGCCGAACGTTCTTCATAGGCTTCGCGCAGGCTGTCTTCGGGCACTTCCACAGTGTCCACCAGCATTTCCGGCGTCAGCCACGTATAGGTGATCCGGCGCGTTTCCGGCCGCGTGAACTTGTCGATGTTGGCATCGTAATGCGCCTTGAGGTCGTCCTCTGTCGGAACCGGCGCACCCAGCTCAAGCGTGCTGTCGTCAACCTCGGCCCAGGTAAAGGCACGGCGTTCGCCGGTGTAGGCGATCAGGGTGTCGACGTAGACGTCGGGCAGGCGCACCCCCGCCAGAACCGCGCCCTGCAGCAGGTTGCTGGCCCCTTCGTCGCGCAGTTTCTCTTCGAACTCGCGCTCCGTCAGGCCAACATTTTCCAGCGTCAGCTTGTAAGCCTCGCGGTTGAAACTGCCATCGACGCCCTGAAAAGCGCGGATCTGGCGCAGATCGCGAGCCAGACGTTCATCGCCGACGGAGATGCCCAGCTGCCCGGCCTCATGTTCCAGCGCCGCCGTCACGACCATCTGGCTTAACACCTGCTGGGTCAGACCAAGCGCCTCGGCCTGTTGCAGCGTCAGCGGCTGGCCGCTTTGCTGTTGAAAATTGCGGATTTCGGTCTGCAGGGCGCGGAAATAATCGTTGGTCGAGATTTGCGCCTCGCCGACTGCGCCGACGGAGCGGACAGAGCCCGAAAAGTTGGTGGCGCCAAAGCCACCAAGCGCCAGCAACAGGAGGCCCAGCAAACCCCAGACAAGGATCCGACCCGTCCCGCCTTTTTTCTTCGCCATGATGACCTCCCGTACCGCGTTTGCCCTTGTCTATGCCGCGCCTCCCGGCGCTGCAAGAGGCCCATCGACCTCGGCAAGCCTGCGGGCGAATTCGGCGATCCCCGCCCGGTCGGTATTTGCAAAGGCGACACGGAACTTGCGGTCGCCGCTTTCATCGCCTTTGGGTGTGAACATGGTGGCGGGCAGGATCAGCACCCCGGCGTCGCGGACCAGACGCGGGGCCAGCTCTGCCGCGCTTTCGGCAAAGGGGTGTTCGATATAGGCAAAATAGGCGCCGCAGCCCAACAGACGCCATCCCTTGGCTTCCAGAACGGCGAAATGCTCTTCGATTGCCGCGCGCCGGTCCAGAATCTCATCGCGCTGTTCCGCCTTCCACTGCGCCAGGTTGCGCAACCCCCATAGGGCGGCTTTCTGGCCAAGGGACGGGGCGCAGATGGCCACCGTATCCTGAAACTTTTCCAACTCGTGCAGGAGGTCGGGATCGGTCAGCACGGCCCCGACGCGATGCCCTGTCAGGCGGTACGCCTTGGAAAAGCTGTAAAGCTGGATCAGCGTCCGGTCCCAACCGTCGCGCTGCAGCAGGCCGTGCGGCTCCCCGCTGCGCGAGTCGAAGTCGCGATAGGTTTCATCCACGATCAGCCGCAGCCCGGTCTCTGCGCAAAGATCAAAGAACCCGTCCAGAACGTCAGCCGGGTATTCCACGCCGCAGGGATTGTTTGGTGTCACCAGCACGATGGCACGTGTGCGCGGCGTGATCAGTGCCCGCGCCGCTGCGGGATCGGGGATCAGGTCGGGGCCACAGGGCAGGGGCACGGCCCGTACACCCGACATGTCCAGCCACATCTTGTGGTTAAAGTACCAAGGCACCGGCAGGATCACCTCGTCGCCCTCGCCGCAGATCGCTGCGATGGTGGCGGCAAAGGCCTGATTGCATCCGGCGGTGATCGCCACCTGATCCGCTCTCACGGTGCCGCCGTAATGGCCTGACCACTCTTCGGCCAGTGCCGCGCGCAGATCCGGCAAGCCCAGAACCGGGCCGTACAGATGGCTGGACGGCTCCTCCATCATGTCCGCCATGGCGGCGCGCATCGCGGGCGGGGGTGGATCCGCCGGGGCGGCCTGACTGAGGTTGATCAGTGGCCGGTCGGGCGTAAACACCACCCCGCGCAGCCAGCGCTGCGCCTCTGGGATCGGCGGAAAGAATGTCGCCTCGGTGCGCGTCGCCATCGGATCACTCCATCCTGCTGTTTCTTTGGGCCGAAAAATACCTCGGGAGCGCGAAGGCAGCGCCCTCGCACTGGGAGGGGGCCGGGCCCCCACAAGAAAGTTTCCGCCGCAAGGCGTGCCTTTGGATCACGCCTTCAGTCGTCGCCGCGATAGGGTTTGACGTATTGCAACGCCATGTCCCACGGGAAGAAAATCCAGGTATCCTGGCTGACCTCGGTGATGAAGGTTTCGACCTGCGGGCGGCCCTGCGGTTTGGCATAGACCGTCGCCACATGCGCCTTTGGGTACAGGCTGCGCACCAGTTCCAGTGTTTTGCCGCTGTCCACAAGGTCGTCGATGATCAGGATGCCCTCGCCGTCGCCGACAAGCTCGGGGTCGGGCGATTTCAGCACTTCCGCCTCGCGCCGGTCATCGGCCTTGCCGCCGCCGGAGTGATAGCTTTTCACGCTGATCGTATCGACGGTGCGGATGTCCAGTTCCCGTGCCACGATCATCGCGGGCGCCATACCGCCGCGCGTGATGGCCACAACCGCTTTCCAAAGGCCGTTGTCCGGTCCCTGTCCCTGCAAACGCCAGGCCAGCGCCCGTGCATCGCGGTGCAGCTGGTCCCAGCTGACGTGAAAGCCCTTTTCATGCGGCAGGCGGTTGTCCATTGCGCTCTCCTTGGCAGGCGGTGTGGGCAGAGGCTATACGCCAGCGCCCGCGCCTCGGGCAAGAGCCGTTACCGCGAAAGCAGAAGGCGCAGGCCAAGCGCGGTCAGGATGGCGGCGGCGCACCGGTCGATGACGGGTTTTGCGCGCAGGTATCCGGCGAGGGCGGGCGGCGTGGACAAAAGCGCCGCGAATAGGCTGTAGACCGTCAATTCCACCGCGAAATGATTGCCAACGATCAGGGCCTTGTCCGCCAATGTCATCCCCGCCGGAAAGATCACCACAAGGACAGAGGCGGCAAAAAGCACCGATTTCGGGTTCAGCAGGTTGACCATCAGACCGCCCAGAAAGGCCCGCGCTCCGGGATGGGCGCTGTCAGCGACCGGTTTGGATGCGTCCCGCCACAGGCCGTAGGCGATCCACAGCAGGTAGGCCGCGCCCGCCAGTTTCATGGCGCCATAGGCAAAGGGAAACAGCGTGAACAGAACCTCCAGCCCCAACAGCGCGGCACCTGTCCAGCCCGCCGCCATCAGGCCAAGCCCCGCGCCGGTGGCCGCGCCCACGCGAAACCCGCCGGCAATCGACTGCCGAAGCGCAAAAAGCAGGGCTGGGCCGGGTGCGGCCATGGCCGCCAGCAGGGTCAGGTTGAAGGCCAGAAGATGTGTCCACGTCATGCCGCGCATCCTTTCCGGTTCCATCAGCAAGCGGGCCAGCCCGTCCGCTGTCAAACGAAAACGCCCCGACCAATCCGGCCGGGGCGCGTCGCGATCCAATTTTCGGCGCTGTCAGCCCTTTGAGATATCCGGCGCATCCACCGCCTTCATGCCGACCACATGATATCCCGCGTCCACATGATGCGTCTCACCGGTGACACCCGCGCCCAGATCCGACAGCAGGTAGAGCGCCGAATTGCCAACGTCCTGAATGGTCACGTTGCGGCGCAGCGGAGAGTTGTATTCGTTCCACTTCATGATGTAGCGGAAATCGCCGATGCCGCTGGCGGCCAGCGTCTTGATCGGACCGGCGGAAATCGCGTTAACGCGGATGCCGTCCTTGCCCAGATCCTCGGCCAGATAGCGCACCGATGCCTCCAGCGCGGCCTTGGCCACGCCCATCACGTTGTAATGCGGCATGATGCGCTCGGCCCCGTAATAGGTCAGCGTCACGGCGCTGCCGCCGTTTGTCATCATCTTCTCGGCGCGCTGCATCACGGAGGTGAAGCTGTAGACCGAGATATCCATCGTCATGGTGAAATTGGCCTTGGACGTGTCCACGTAGCGGCCGCGCAATTCGTTCTTGTCGGAAAACCCGATGGCGTGAACGATGAAGTCGAGGTTGTCCCACTTCTCCTTCAGCGCGTCGAACAACCCGTCAATCGACGCCTCGTCACCGACGTCGCAGGGCAGCACAATGTCCGATCCCAGCTGTGCGGCCAGCGGATCGACACGCTTTTTCAGCGCCTCGCCCTGATATGAGAATGCCAGTTCCGCGCCGGCATCTGCGCAAGCCTTCGCGATGCCCCAGGCGATGGACTTGTCATTGGCCAGCCCCATGATCAGGCCACGTTTTCCTGCCATCAACCCGTTTGACATCTTTGCCTCTTCCACCAGATAGCCGATTGAGCGAGGTTTAGGCGATCGGTTAACAGCCATCAAGCCTGCAAAATTCGCAAAATACCGGCGGATCAGCGAAAAAGGAGCATGACAGATGAGCGACCGCACCGGACTCTTTGCCGGGGACGACCCGTTTCAGATCGCGCGCCGCTGGCTGGGGGAGGCGGAAGAGCAGGAGATCAACGATCCGAACGCGATTGCGCTGTCGACCGTGGACGCGGATGGCCTGCCCAACGCGCGCATGGTCCTGCTGAAGGAAATCGAGGCCGACGCCTTTGTCTTTTATACCAATTACGAAAGCGCCAAGGCGCGGGAGTTGGATCAGGCGGGTAAGGCGGCCTTTGTCATGCACTGGAAATCGCTGCGGCGTCAGGTGCGCGTGCGCGGGCTGATCGAAAAGGAGGACGGCCCGCTGGCCGATGCCTATTTCGAAAGCCGCTCGCTGAAAAGCCGTCTGGGGGCCTGGTCCAGCCGCCAGAGCCAGCCGCTGTCCTCACGCGCGGCGCTGATGGCGGAGGTCGCGAAAATGACCGCACGGCACGGCACAAACCCGCCGCGGCCGCCTTATTGGGGGGGATATCGGCTGCGCCCGGTCGAGATAGAATTCTGGGCCGACGGCGCATTTCGCCTGCATGACCGTTTTCGCTGGCGCCGTGCGGGGCTGGATGCCGAATGGTCAATTGATCGTCTGAACCCGTGAAATCCCCTGAAATCTAAGGCGCATTTCACGCGACGCCAAATGCGCAGCCGACAGATAGTGGAAAGGGCTGACACAAAATAGCACAATAACCCGGTCTTGCTTTGAAGGTGGGCTTTGTTCCAAGACTCGGGGCGGGGATAAGTTAGTACACTTGGAAATCATGGTGACACAAGAGGAAGACAAGGCGCAGACTGCGGTCTCGGGCCGCGTGAAATGGTTCGATCCGGTCAAGGGGTTCGGTTTCGTGATTTCGGATGAGGGGGGGCCGGACATCCTTCTTCATGCGAATGTGCTGCGGAATTTCGGACAGAGTTCCGTCGCGGACGGCGCGCGCATCGACATCAATGTGCAGCGCACCGACCGTGGCGTTCAGGCGACGCAGGTCCTGACCATCGAACCGCCAGAGCAGACAGAAAATGCGCCGCTTGCGGATTTCGACCGGATCGATCCCGAGGTTCTGGCCCGGGCACCGCTGGAACCAGCGCGGGTGAAATGGTTCGACAAGGCAAAGGGTTTCGGGTTTGCAAATGTGTTCGGAAAACCCGAAGATGTGTTTATTCATATCGAGGTCCTGCGCCGCTCGGGCCTCGCGGATTTGCAGCCGGGCGAAGCCCTTGCCATCCGCGTGGTCGAGGGTGAGCGGGGACGTATGGCGATGGAAGTAAACGCATGGGAAAACGCTTTGCCGCGTTGAGTATTGTTGTCACGCTTGTTGCGTGGCCTGCATTTGGACAGGAAGACGGCCCGCAGACCGAGCCGAGCAAGGAACTGCCTCCGCCACCATCGGTGGTGAAAACGCCCGTTTTGACACCGCCCGCATCCGAGGCCCCGTTGGTCACGGCGCCGGCAGAAAAGGTGCCAACAACAATCCCGCCGACAGCCGCTGCGCCATCTGCGACACCGGGGGCAACACCGCCCGCCGCTTCGGCGCCCGTCATCGGACCGCCCGCCGCACAGGCCCCCGTGGCCAAGGCCCCGACGGACCAGCCCGATCCGGTCACGGAACCGCCAGTCAAGGAACCGCCGGTCATCGCGCCGATCCTGCCCATCGGCGATGAGGTCATTCCCGATACCGAACCCCAGAAAGACGTGCTGGCCGATCCCGACAATACGATCGGGGCGTGCCGTGACGACACGATCTTTGTGCGCGGGCTGTTCGGCAAGGCGCGCTTTTCCGTGGATGTGGCCAAGACGGCGGATGAACGCGCGCAGGGTCTGATGAATGTGAAAAACATGCCCACCAGCAAGGGGATGCTCTTTGTCTACCCGGTGCCGCAGCCGGTGGCCTTCTGGATGAAGAACACTCTGATCCCGCTGGACATGATCTTTGCCGACAGCCGCGGCGTCGTGGTCAAGGTGCATGACAGCGCGGTGCCGGGGGACGAAACCTCGATCCCCGGAGGCGATGACGTGCAATACGTGCTGGAGATCAACGGCGGTTTGGCCAGGATGCTGGGCATCCGCGAAGGCTCTGAATTGCGTCACCCGGAAATCCGTCGCGCCGCATGGCCGTGCTGAACTTACGATTCGGGCTTTTCAACGCGCGTCGGTGCGGCTAGACCGCATCGAAAGTCGGGGCGTGGCGCAGCCTGGTAGCGCGTCTGTTTTGGGTACAGAAGGTCGTGAGTTCGAATCTCGCCGCCCCGACCACTTTCCAGAAAGATCGCTGACCACATCACCGCGCCGCACGCGGCGGCGGGCGTGGTGACCGGATCGTCTTTTAAACCCCTCCATCATTTTGGCGCGAACCAAGGACGTGGACGTGGTCCGGCGTGGACGTTCCTGGCGGTTGTCTCTGACTGGTGAACCACAAGATAGGGTAGGGGCATGAGAATCGGTTCGGCCACCAGATGTAGTGGCGCGCATCGAAATTCGCCCGAAGTGAGGGGTTGATCGTTGTCGCTCTGCAACATCGACGGCCGCGCAGAGAAGTTAAGTATTATTAACGATTCAGCCTGCCAAACCTAAAGTTATCCACACAAACGTGGGGATAAATACCGCTCCCCCCTTGTATTTCTGCGTCTGGCCGCACTGTGCAAATCCTTAACAACTGTGGACGAGTCGGGACGGGCCTACCGCCCCTAGTGGACTGACGCCCAGTCAACACAAAATATATGTAAGAAACTTGAAAAACCCGTTGACGACTCTCCGATCCAAAGTGCATTTTGTGTAGGCCGGTCGAGAGAACCACAACATATAGTGGTCGGTGGCAAGGGACAGAAAACACAGCAAACTGAACTTCGGGGCGCATAGCCTCGGACCGCGCGGCAACCGCGGGCAGGTGGCTTTTTCTTTCTTGCTCTCTCGCTGGCACGAACACACGGGACAGCGCTCAGGGGCAGCAGGGATGAAAATCGAAAGAAAGTACACCAAGGCAGGGCAGGACGCATATGCGGAGATCGCCTTTGTCACCACCAAGTCGGAGATTCGGAACCCGGACGGAAAAGCCGTGTTCTCGCTCGACAATCTGGAGGTTCCGGCGGGCTGGAGCCAGGTGGCAAGCGACGTGATCGCGCAGAAATACTTCCGCAAGGCCGGTGTCCCGGTCGAGTTGAAGCGCGTCCCCGAAGAGGGTGTGCCTGAATTCCTGTGGCGCTCGGTCCCGGCGTCCAAGGACACGCCCCGGACAGGTGAAACCAGCGCGCGTCAGGTCTTTGACCGTCTGGCCGGTGCTTGGTGCTACTGGGGCTGGAAAGGCGGCTATTTCTCGACCGAGGAAGACGCCCGCGCCTATTTCGACGAGATGCGCGTCATGCTGGCCACCCAGATGGCCGCCCCGAACAGCCCGCAGTGGTTCAACACCGGCCTGCACTGGGCCTATGGCATCGATGGCCCCGGTCAGGGCCATCACTATGTCGATTATAAAACCGGCAAACTGACCCGGTCGAAATCGGCATATGAGCATCCCCAGCCGCACGCCTGCTTTATCCAGTCGGTTGCTGACGATCTGGTCAGCGAAGGCGGTATCATGGATCTGTGGGTGCGTGAGGCGCGCCTGTTCAAATACGGCTCCGGGACCGGCACGAATTTCTCCTCCCTGCGTGCCGAAGGAGAGGCTCTGTCAGGCGGGGGAAAATCCTCCGGCCTGATGGGGTTCCTGAAGATTGGTGATCGTGCCGCCGGTGCGATCAAGTCGGGCGGTACGACCCGTCGAGCAGCGAAGATGGTGATTTGCGACGCCGATCACCCGGACATCGAAGAATTCATCAACTGGAAGGTGAAGGAAGAGCAAAAGGTGGCGTCTATCGTCGCTGGCTCGAAAATGCATGAGAAGATGCTGAATGGCATCTTCGAGGCAATCGGTGTCTGGGACGGCGATGAAGCGGACGCATATGATCCCAAAAAGAACGAGACCCTGAAGGCGGCCATCCGTGCAGCCAAGGGCGCTATGATCCCCGAGACCTATATCAAGCGCGTTCTGGACTACGCCCGTCAGGGCTATGCCTCGATCGAGTTCCCGACCTACGATACGGATTGGGACTCAGAGGCTTACGCGTCGGTCTCGGGCCAGAATTCCAACAACTCGATCCGCGTCACCGACGCCTTCCTCAAGGCCGTCAAAGAAGACAAGGATTGGGAATTGATCCGCCGCACCGACGGCAGCGTCGCCAAGACCATCAAGGCGCGCGACCTGTGGGAACAGGTGGGCCACGCGGCCTGGGCCTGTGCTGATCCGGGCATCCAGTTCCACGACACCGTCAACGCATGGCACACCTGCCCCGAAGACGGCGCGATCCGTGGCTCGAACCCCTGTTCCGAGTACATGTTCCTTGATGACACGGCCTGTAACCTTGCCTCGATGAACCTGCTGACCTTCCTCAAGGACGGCAAGTTCGACGCAGAAGGTTACATGCACGCCACGCGTCTGTGGACGCTGACGCTGGAAATCTCCGTCACGATGGCGCAGTTCCCGTCGAAGGAAATCGCGCAGCTCAGCTATGACTTCCGCACGCTGGGACTTGGCTATGCCAACATCGGTGGCCTGCTGATGAACATGGGCTTTGGCTATGACTCGGACGAGGGCCGCGCACTCTGCGCCGCGCTGACCGCGATCATGACCGGCACCGCCTATGCGACCTCGGCAGAGATTGCCGGCGAACTGGGTGCCTTCAAGGGCTACACCCGCAACCGCGAGCACATGCTGCGGGTCATCCGCAACCACCGCAACGCCTCTTACGGCGCGACCGAAGGTTATGAGAAACTGGCGGTCAAGCCGGTGCCGCTGGACATTGTAAACTGCCCCGACGAAACGCTGGTGCATCTGGCGACCTCGGCCTGGGATGAGGCGCTGAGCCTTGGCGAAAAGAACGGTTACCGCAACGCGCAGGTTTCCGTCATTGCGCCCACCGGCACCATCGGCCTTGTCATGGATTGCGATACCACCGGCATCGAGCCGGACTTCGCCCTGGTGAAGTTCAAGAAGCTGGCCGGCGGCGGCTACTTCAAGATCATCAACCGCTCGGTTCCGGCGGCGCTGGACAACCTGGGCTACAGCTCCAGCCAGATCGAAGAGATCATCTCTTACGCAGTGGGCCACCAGACGCTGGGCAATGCGCCGGGCATCAACCACACCGCCCTGATCGGTCACGGCTTCGGCCCCTCGCAGATCGACAAGATCGAAAGCGCGCTGCCGTCGGCCTTTGACATCCGCTTTGTCTTCAACCAGTGGACGCTGGGCGAAGAGTTCTGCACCGATGTTCTGGGCATCCCGGCGGAAAAGCTGAACGACCCGTCCTTTGACATGCTGCGGCACCTTGGCTTCTCCAAGGCCGATGTCGAGGCGGCCAACGACCACGTCTGCGGGACCATGACGCTCGAAGGCGCGCCCTTCCTGAAAGAAGAGCACCTCAAAGTCTTCGATTGCGCCAACCCCTGCGGCAAGAAGGGCAAGCGTTACCTGTCTGTCAACAGCCACATCACCATGATGGCGGCGGCGCAAAGCTTCATCTCGGGCGCCATCTCCAAGACGATCAACATGGCCAATGACGCCACCATCGAGGACTGCCAGAAGGCCTATGAACTCAGCTGGTCGCTGGGTGTGAAGGCCAACGCGCTGTACCGTGACGGTTCGAAACTGTCGCAGCCGCTGGCCGCCGCGCTGGTCGAGGATGACGACGAGGCCGCCGAGACGCTGGAAACCGGCACACCGCATGAAAAGGCGCAGGTGCTGGCCGAAAAAATCGTCGAAAAGATCGTGGTCAAGGAAATCGTCAAGTCCGAACGCGAGAAGATGCCGGAGCGCCGCAAGGGCTATACCCAAAAGGCGATCGTGGGTGGCCACAAGGTCTATCTGCGGACGGGCGAATACTCGGACGGCAGCCTTGGTGAGATCTTCATCGACATGCACAAGGAAGGCGCTGGCTTCCGTGCGATGATGAACAACTTCGCCATCGCGGTGTCGGTTGGCCTGCAATACGGTGTTCCGCTTGAGGAGTTCGTCGACGCCTTCACCTTCACCAAGTTCGAACCGGCGGGCATGGTGCAGGGCAACGACAGCATCAAGAACGCCACCTCGATCCTTGACTACATCTTCCGCGAATTGGCCGTCAGCTACCTCGACCGGACCGATCTGGCGCACGTCAAACCCGAAGGTGCCACCTTTGATGACATTGGCCGTGGCGAGGAAGAGGGCGTCAGCAACGTCAAGGAACTGTCGGAAAGCGCCGCGTCGCGTAGCCTTGAGGTGCTGAAGCAGATCAGCTCCACCGGCTACCTGCGAAAGCGTCTGCCGCAGGAACTGGTGGTGCTGCAGGGCGGTCAGGCAACTGTCGCTCTGGAGGCCGGGACCAACGCCGACGATGTGCTGCGCACACTGGTGCCCGCCACCGCGGCCGGGCCGAAATCAGGCGGAACCTCAACCTCGGTCTCAGTCTCGGCGATGGCCATGACGGCGGTCACCAAGGCCAAGATGCAGGGCTACGAGGGCGAGGCCTGCGGCGAGTGCGGCAACTACACTCTGGTGCGCAACGGCACCTGCATGAAGTGCAACACCTGCGGCGCGACGAGCGGCTGTAGCTGAGGACTGTGAGAATGGAGGTCCACCGCCTCGACTGCGTGCTCGAATGGGATGGCATCCTCAGCGATCCCATGAGCCTCACGGTCAATGTGACCGGGGCAGGGCATGCAGTTGGCGGCAGCGGATCCTTCGCAATGCCCGCGCGCTTTGTCGGACCGGCCAAGCGCAGCGGCACCTCGCCCAAGGTCGTCTTTCATGACGGTACAGGCTTTGACATCGAGGTGACGCGGTTCGACATGCGCACGGGCATCGCATATTTCCAAACGCTTGGTGCGTTGGAATTCCTGGTCCGGAAACGGGCCTGAAAAGACACTCCTGGGGGGGGGGTGAGGCGGGGCCGGTTGCCATTGGCCCCGCGTGGTTAGGGTGGTCCGGGAGTCCCGTCCCGACATCCGATCCCGGAACCGGTGCGCTGGTTCCTGACGCAGACAAGGCCGCAGGCAGAAAAACACGGGCGGTTAACAGATGAGCCTTGTCGGCGAAACTAGGCGTCCCTCCCCCGGGGGCGCCTTTTTTCTTGCCCCGAGTCCGGTCCTGCAGGTTCCCGCCGACGCGGCTGTGCGCCGGTTTCGGCGGGCGCGTGCCGGTTCATGCCACGACTATCCGCATAGCGCCGCCGGTGCCGTATAATAGGCTTTGGTCCGCCTGCGCTATACCCCTGATATGGCAAGGATTTGCACGGATCGGCCCGCTGTGCCGGCACCCCCTGCACAGCGCCGAAATCGTCGCCATGTTAGCCGTGTTTTCAACAACCACTCACGGAGGAAAACATGAAGACCACTTTGATCACCACCGCAGCACTGGCCGCATTCACCCTGCCTGCCTTTGCGCAGGAGGCCCAGACCGGGCCGGTGCTGGATGCGGATGCCGACGGCTTTGTCACCATCGAAGAGGTGCAGGCTGTCTATCCGGAGGTCAGCGAAGATGTTTACTCGGCGGCGGACAAGGATGCGGATGGCATGCTGAACGCCGACGAAGTTGCCATGGCCCGTGCCGAGGGGCTGCTGCCCGCGGACGAAGAGGGCTAAGGCGCTCTGGCGCGCCCCGCCGTCCCCTACTAACCGCGGGGCGCGCCACCCCTGAGCCGGGTCAGCGGAATTCGATCCGGCAGTTGACCAGTTCTCCGAACAATCCGCGCTGGCAAACGCGCACGCGCTGGCGCTGCGGCTCTGGCGCCGGGGCCGGGGCGGGTGCCGTCCGGCGCGGCCGGGGAGTAAAGGCCGGAGCCTGATTGGCCAGACGTTCCCGTTCCGCCTCTTCGCGCGCCTGTTCTGCAAGGAAATCCTGGTACAGCGCCTCGCTCTGGCGGAACAGCTGATCGCGCTGCGCCGCGTCCAGGAAACCGGTCGGCTGTGTGCCAATGCTTTCCTGCCATTCCTGCAATGCCGCGCGAGAGCCGGGACCAAAGATGCCGTCGGCCCCGCGCGTATCGAAGCCGAGCAGCGTCAGCCGGTTCTGGATTTCCTGCCGGTCGTCAAACCGCAGGTCCAGCTTTTCCTCTGTGCCCCGCGTCGTCGGCGGCAGTTCCCCGACCGCCGCCACGAGGATGGCGTCGGTCGCTTCGGGCGAGGGCTGCTTGACCGAGTCGGCCAGCGTCTGCGAGGCCGGGAACAGCTTCCAGATATCCTGATAGGCGATTTCCTTCCACGACTCTGACACCAGGGCGGTTTGCACCTGCCGCAGCGGCGGGTTACCACCTTCGGTCCATTCCGGGCTGGTGCGGAACCGGATGAAGGGCGTCGGGTCGATTGCCGACCGCCCGGCATTGTTCAACTCCACAAGGCAGGCGCGCCACGACGGCACGCCGTCGATGATCGCCTCCACCAGGTAGGTGGCCTTGCGATGCGCCATCGCGCCGCTCTCACGCAGAACCCGATTGTCGTAGACGGCCTTTTCGGCGCTTGTATTGCCGGGATCGAATTCCGCGTCTTCCAGGATGCAGGCGCGGGTGACCATCTCGTCGGTCAGGCTGCTGGGCGGCTGATAGCCCTGCAGCGTCAGGCCAAGGGCGCGCGCCTCGTCGATGCGGCGCACGTACAGCACATCGCTGGCGGGCACGGACAGGACCTTGGCCGCGAAATCCGGCGACATGTCGAATTTATCGGCCCGCGACAGGATTTGGCCCGCCGCCTTCATGGCCACGGCGACGATGTCCTGCGTGGTTTCGCCCTCTGCACTCAGGCGTGGCGTGGAAAAGCCCAGTTCGGCGTTCAGGTGCAGCGTCTTGGCGGGCAGGGGCGGCGCGCCGCCATCCCGGTTCGAGCCGCCCAGAAAGGCAAAGGCGCAGGACCCAAGGCAACGTGCCCCTTCATCGATGGCAGTGGAAATGCCCTGATCGTACAGGTAATCGGCGATGCGGATCGCCTCGTCAAAGGACCCGCCCTCGCTGTTCAGGCACAGCGGACGGTCGCCGGAAAACCGGCGCTGGCTGTTGATGCGGCGAATCTGGTCCAGATCGCCAGCGGCGATGACGCCGCTCAGCGTGGCCCCGCAATCGAAGGTCGTTCCCGGGGTGGTAAGCAAATCAGCGGCATGGGCGGCCGGGGCGGCCAGCATCGTTGCGCAAAGCAGCGCTGCAAAGCTGCGGGCGGGTGAGATGGCTTTCAGCATTCTGATCCTCCGTACCTGTTGCCGCGACGGCCCGGACATGTATAGCCGCGCCGGCAGGTTCTTCCTAGACCGGGGTTCAGGCGACACGTCTCTGTGACTTGGAATCCCCCCGGCGCGCGGCGCGTCGGGCGCGCGCCGGGGGGGCATGGCTCAGCCGGCCAGTGCCTTGTTCAGGTTCTCGTCGATCTTTTCGAGGAAACCCATCGTCGTCAGCCAGCCCTGATCCGGGCCAACCAGCAGCGCAAGGTCCTTGGTCATGTGACCCGATTCGACGGTATCGACGATGACCCGCTCCAGCGTTTCCGCGAACTCCTGCAGCGGCGTGTTGTTGTCCAGCTTGGCGCGGTGCTTCAACCCACCGGTCCAAGCATAAATCGACGCGATGGAGTTGGTGGAGGTCGCCTGACCCGCCTGATGCTGGCGGTAATGGCGGGTCACGGTGCCATGGGCCGCTTCGGCCTCGACGATCTTGCCGTCGGGGGTCATCAATTGGCTGGCCATCATGCCCAGAGAGCCAAAGCCCTGCGCCACGGTGTCGGACTGCACATCGCCATCGTAGTTCTTGCAGGCCCAGACAAACTTGCCGTTCCACTTCAGCGCGCAGGCAACCATGTCGTCGATCAGCCGGTGTTCGTACCAGATCCCGGCCGCCTTGAATTTGTCGGCGAACTCGGCCTCGTAGATCTCTTCGAACAGGTCCTTGAAGCGGCCGTCATAGGCCTTGAGGATGGTGTTCTTGGTCGACAGGTAGACCGGCCAGCCGATGTTGAGACCGTAGTTCAGCGACGCGCGGGCAAAATCGCGGATGGAGGAGTCGAGGTTGTACATCCCCATGTAGACGCCTGCGGATGGGGCGTCGTAGACCTCGCGCTCGATCACGTTGCCATCTTCGCCTTCGAACTTCATGGTCAGCTTGCCCTTGCCGGGAAAGGTGAAATCCGTGGCCTTGTACTGATCGCCGAAGGCGTGCCGCCCGACGACGATCGGAGAGGTCCAGCCGGGCACAAGGCGCGGCACGTTCTTGCAGATGATCGGCTGCCGAAAGACCACGCCGCCAAGGATGTTGCGGATGGTGCCGTTCGGGCTGCGCCACATCTTTTTAAGGCCGAATTCCTCAACCCGTGCCTCATCCGGCGTGATGGTGGCGCATTTGACCGCGACGCCGACTTCCTTGGTCTTTTCGGCGGCATCGATGGTGATCTGATCCTCGGTGCGGTCGCGTTCCTCGATCCCGAGGTCGTAATACAGCAGGTCGATATCGAGATAGGGCAGGATCAGCTTTTGCTTGATGAAATCCCACATGATGCGGGTCATCTCATCCCCGTCCATCTCGACCATCGGGTTGTCGACCTTGATCTTTGTCATGATACGCCCCTTTGGCTTGGCTGACTCGGTCAACTTGTAGCGCAGTTATTCGGTGCCGCAAATGTGGTATGCAAATGTATACCGAAATTTCTGACCTTGAAGGGGGACATCGCCCCTGTCGCTGCGCTGTTTTTAAGCACTAAAATTGTCGCCTTAAATCTCAGGTAAGGGTCGTGATTGTAGGCAAGGAGGTGGACGTGACCGGCACGCGCCTCGTGCGCCGGGCATAGCGGAGTATTTTGTGATGAATGCGCTTGTCAGCGGCTTGCAGCGGCTTGATGGCCGGTTTCTGGCGACCCTCGTCAGCCTGTTGTTCGTACCCCTGGCGCCGGCGGTGGGCTTTGCCTCGGGGAACAACCCGCTGCCGGGGGTGGCGGGCATGGCGGTGCTGGCGGCGGGGGCGGCGCTGACCTTCCGGTTTCGGTTCGGTAAGAGCGAGGAGGTGCTGGCGGCCATCCTGATTGCCCAATCCGCGCTGGTGACCGCGCAATTTGCGGGCCATCCGTGGCAGGCCGATACCCATGTCATCTCTTTTGCAATGCTTGCGATCATCGCGACGATGCGGCGGACCGGGCCGCTGGTTCTGGCCTGCGCGCTGTCGGTCGTGCATCTGATCGGCGTTGGGCTCTACTGGCCCGCGCTGGTCTGGCCGCCGGAAACCCAAGGGACGGCCATGCTGCACGGTGGGCTCCTGGTGATGGTGTTGCTGTTGGAAACCCTTGTGCTGTCGGTTGCGATCCTGCAACGACGCGCGGCGCAGGACGAACGGGACAGGGTGATCCAGCGCCTGCAGACCGAACGTGAGATGGCGACCGACGCCCGTGCAGAGGCAGTGGAAAATGGCGAAAAGGCCCAGCAGGTGATCGAAAACATGCGCGTGGCGCTGGCGCGGCTGGCCGGTCGCGACATGACCTGTTCGATCGACAGGGAGTTTCCGCCCGCCTACGAATTCCTGCGGCAGGATTTCAATTCGACCGTGGAAACCCTCAGAGAGGCGTTTCTCAACGCAAATGATGTCGCCGAGAGCTTTACCCGGGACGCGCAGGACATTGCACAGGAAATGACCGGGCTTTCCGCCACCAATGGGACCCATGTCAAACGGTTGAGCGAGATGACCGCCGCGACGACCCAGCTGCTTCAGACCGTTGGCGCGACGGCGGAACAGGCCAAACATGCGGCCAAGGCTGCCGGGCAGGCGCGCACCAGCGCCGTGGACGGCGGCAAGGTCACCGCCGAGGCGATACAGGCCATGCGCGGGATCGAGGACAGCTCTTACGAGATATCGCAGATCGTTGACCTGATCGACGACGTGGCCTTTCAGACCAACCTGCTGGCGCTGAATGCAGGGGTTGAGGCCGCGCGCGCCGGTCAGTCCGGCAAGGGCTTCGCCGTGGTCGCGGCAGAGGTACGCCACCTTGCGCAAAGCACCTCGGAGGCCGCGGCCGGGATCAAGAAACTGATTTCGCGCAGTTCCGATCAGGTCAAATCCGGTTCCGAACTGGTCGACGCAGTGGGGCAACGCCTGGCGGAAATCCAGTCCCAGATATCACGCGCCAGCGATGAGGCCGATGCCATCTCCGCCAGCAATGCAGAACAGGCCGCCGCGCTGAACCAGCTGCACACCCAGGTCTGCGAGGCGGACCGGGAAACGCAAGGAACCGCCAAGCTGGGGGAGTCGCTGGCGGCGCGCTCCCGCAGGATGACCATCGCGTCCAAGAAACTCTCCTGCGATCTGGAGGCCTTTACCTTTACCGAGGAAGACCTGATGCGCGGAATGTCGGAAGCATCCCGCTGAACCGCCGTCAGGCCGGTTCCAGCCCGCTTTCCGCCCGTCGCATGGCGCGCATCACCACAACCCCGGCAGTGGCCAACAGCATCACGCCAAAGGCCAACGGCATGGCGGTGCCGTCGAACATCAACCCGATCGGGACGGCCAGCAGAACCCCGGCGACCGTTGCAATCGCCCCGGTGATCGAGGCCGCCATGCCCGCGATATGCCCCATCGGTTCCATCGCGATGGCATTCAGGTTGCCGATGGTCAGACCCGCCTGAAAGAAGGCGAGGAACTGCCAGAAGAAAAAGCCCGCGAACAGCGCATCGCCCTGCAGCCCCGCCAGTTGCAGGCCAAGCAGCAGGCCGCTGACGGCGATCTGAACCTGCAACATCAGCGATACCAGCCGCCGCATCCCCAGCCGGACGACCAACAAGGCGTTGATCAGACTGCCCGAGGCCGCCAGCAGGGCGGTCGCCCCCATCCACAGGGGAAAGCTGTCTGCCTTGTCGAACAGCCCTTCGTAGATGGGCTGCACGCTTGAAATGGTCGCAAAGAGCATCGCAAAGACAAGGCTTTGCGCCACGATGGACAGACGCACCACGGGATGCGCCGACATCTCCATCGCTGCCGCCCGCAGGGTCATGATCCGAAATGGACGGCGCGCCTCGATTGGCAGGGTTTCCGGCAGCCGCCACCATAGCCAGAAACCGGCAAGCAGGGCAAAAACGACAAAGGCCCAGAAGATCATCGGCCAGCCGCCGTGCCGCAGCATCAGCGCCCCGATGGAGGGCGCCACCGCCGGAACCAGCGTGAACACCATCATCACCAGCGAGACGATCTGCGCCATCTGCCGCCCGGCAAAGAGATCGCGGATGACCGCCATCGCAACCACGCGCGGCCCGGCGGCGCCAAGCCCCTGACAGGCCCGCGCGAGCAGCAGCATCTCAAGGCTTTCTGCCTGCGCCGCCAGCGCGGCGGAGACGATATACAGCGCCGATCCTGCCAACATCACCGGCTTGCGCCCAAAGCTGTCCGACAGCGCTCCGGTGAACAAGGTGCCCAGCCCCATGCCGAAGACAAAGACCGTCACAACCAGCTGCGCGCGGTTCGGCGCATCCGGTGTCAGCGCCTCTGCCATGTCGGGCAGGGCGGGCAGCATGGCGTCGATGGAAAAGGCGATGATGGCGGCCAGCATGGCCATCAGCGCGATCAGTTCCGCGCGCTCCGGCAGCCCCTCGGGCGCGGGTCTCATCTGTTCGGGACGGGGGGAGGACATGACAACCTCTGGCTACAAACTCCGCGCCTGTAACACGGACTTGCAGAAGTGAACAGGTCAGTCTGGTTTTTCCGGCTCGTCGTCCTCATTGGCGACCTTGCGGGCTTCCTGATGATGGCCCAGCCGCGCGACCAACCATTCGGTGTGCTCTTCACGCTTGCGCATGGCAAAGCTGCCGAATTGCTGCACCGCGACCGCGAAGATGCCCAGCCCCACAAGGATGAACACCGTGGTTCCGATCTTGCCCATCGGCGTCGCCGGGACCAGTTCCCCATAGCCCACGGTCGACAGGGTCACGACCGTGAAAAAATAGGAATCGAGCCAAGACCAGCCCTCGACGTGGCGAAAGAACACCGTGCCAAGCGCGATCAGCACCGCCACCGTCATCAACAGAGTGAACAGGCGCATCGGGTTCATGCCTCCGGGTCGGCCCCTGTCCGGAGCTCTTCGATCACACGTGTCCACAGTTCCGGCGGCTGCGCGCCGGGAACAGCGTGTTTGCCCGCGACGATGAAGGTGGGGACCGAGGTGATGCCCATGCCGCGCCCCGCCGCATCGCGTTCGACGATTTCGCGGCGGTCCTCGTCGCTGGACAGCAGACGCAGGACCACGCTGGCGTCCATGCCGCTCATGTCCGCGACATCGGCCAACACCTCATGGTCGCCAATGTCACGCCCTTCGGTGAAATAGGCGCGGAACAGGCCGGAGACCACCGGCGTCTGCTGGCCCTCGATCCCGGCCCAGTGGATCAGCCGGTGTGCGTCGATGGTGCTGGGCGTGCGCTTGATCTGGTCCAGCCGCATGTCCAGCCCAGCCTTCTTGGCGTGCTCTTCGACCGGTAGATAGGCCTGCACCGCGCCCGCTTTGCCGCCAAACTTGCCCTCAAGGTAGGCACGGCGGTCCATACCTTCGGCGGGCATTTCTGGGTTCAGCATGAAGGGCAGCCAGCGGATGTTGAACGGATGATCCGGGTTCGCCTCCAGCGCGCGGTCAAGATAGCTTTTGCCGATGTAACACCATGGGCAGATCGGATCGGAAAAGATGTCGAGTTGGATCATGGGGCCTCCCTGTGCCTCCGGTCATGTAGCGCCAGACGGATCGATCACGTGATCCTTCAGCGCCTTGCGGAGGAGCTTGCCATTTGGATTGCGCGGCAGCGCGTCGATACGGACAAAGGTGCGTGGGCATTTGTAGCGCGCCAGCCGGGTTGCGGCCTCTGCCTTCAGCGTGGCTTCGTCCAGCTCTGCCTCTGCGGTGTAAAAGGCGGCGACGATGCGCACGTCCTGTTTGACTGCGATATCGGTCACGGCCAGATCCTGCACGCCGGGCAGACCGGCAAGCGCGGCCTCGACCTCCAGCGGTGAAACGCGATAGCCGCCCGCGTTCATCATGTCGTCATCGCGGCCAAGATAGGTGATGCTGTCGTCCGCCGTCATCGCGCCGCGGTCGCCGGTCAGATACCAGTCGCCGCTGAATTTCGCCGCCGTGGCTTCTGGGGCGCCGATGTATTCGCGCATCAAACCGGGGTCGTTTCGGTCCACGGCGATCACGCCTTCATCGCCGCGCGGCACGGGTTGACCGTCCTCGCCAAGAATGGCGATGCGCCGCCCGGGCTGCGGACGCCCAAGGGTGCCGGCCGCCGCCGGAAGGCCCGGCGCGGCAGAGATGAAGGTGGAGCATTCCGACATGCCGTAGGCTTCGAAGATCGAGGTGCCGGTGACCTCTTGCCACTGGGCGCGCAGCGCCTCCGACAGCTTTTCGCCCGCCGCCAACCCATGTCGCAGTTTGGGCATGGCGGGGACCGGGAATTTCAGGATCTGGCGATAGACACCGGGGGCGGCGGCAAAGATCGTCGCCTCGAACCGGTTCATCAGCAGGCCCATCTGCGCCGGATCAGTGCCCGCCGCCGGGATCAGCGCCGTTGCCCCCCGTGTCCAGGGATCCATCAGCCCGGTGCCCAGCGTGTAGGTCCAGTTGAATGCCCCCGCGTGCAGCAGCCGATCCTCGGGCGTCAGTCCGTACCATCCGTCCATCATCATCTGGCGGGCCCAGATCGCACGATGGGCATGGCCCACAGCGCGCGGCGTGCCGGAAGTGCCGGAGGTGTAGATGATATAGGCGAGCCGTTCGGGATCTCCCATCTGGAAATCGGCGGGCGGCAGGGCGTGCCAGGCCTCAAAGATCTCCGGCCCGAAAACCGGCACCTGCGTGTCCGGGCAGGCCACACCGTCGGCGCGCAGCACCGCCTTGGGGGCCAGCGTGTCGATGATCCGGGCCACTTCCGGTTCGGTCAGTTGCGATGAGGTCGGCACCGGCACCACGCCCGCCGCGATGGCGCCCAGATAGGCAATCGGGAAATCCACCGTATTGCCCAGCCGCATCAGCAGGATGTCCCCGGGAGTCAACCCGGCCTGCAGCAAACCCGTCGCGGTGCCGCGCACGGCGGCGATCAGGCGGTCATAGGACCAGCGCTGCGCGCCCGTGGGTTTCACCACCGACAGGGCGATCTTTTCCGGCGTCTTCTCTCCGGCGGCCAACACATGCGCGGCAAGGTTGAAGGGCGCGGGGCAGGGGGCAAACCGCCCCTCGTCGAAAAGAGAGAGTTCCTTGGACATGGCGTTTGGCTTAGGCCGCGCGGCCTCTGCGTGCAAGGGCCTGCGCTTGCAAGGTCCCACGACGGAGCCTATAGCACTTTCCCATGGCGAACGATCCAAAATCCCTGATCCGCATCGCGCGTGAAAACGGCGATACCACGCATACCGAACCGCTGGACCTTGGCCAGCGTGTCCGGGAACTGCGCAAGGAGAAGGACTGGACGCTGGAACAGGCCGCCCGGCAGGCCGGGCTTGCGCGGTCGACCCTGTCCAAGATCGAGAATGGGCAGATGTCACCCACCTATGACGCGCTGAAAAAGCTGGCCGTCGGGCTGGAAATCTCGGTGCCGCAGCTGTTCACCCCGCCACAGCGTGAACAGGTCAACGGACGTATGGCGGTGACGCGCGGCGGCGAAGGCCAGCATCAGGCGACCACTACCTACGAACATGACCTTCTGGCGGAAACCCTGACCCGCAAGAAGATGCTGCCTTATCGCGCGCGAGTTCGTGCACGCAGCATGGATGAATTCGACGGTTGGGTGCGCCACGACGGCGAGGAGTTCCTCTACGTCCTTACCGGCGTCATCAAGTTGTACACGGAATTCTACGAACCGGTCGAGATGAAGCGCGGCGACAGCGCCTATTACGACGCGACCATGGGGCACAACGTGATCTCGGTCTCTCCCGAAGACGCCACAATCCTCTGGGTCACTTCGCTGGGTTGAGCTGGGCTGAGCGCCGCGCGCTCAGTCCTCTGTCAGTTCGGTGGCGCGCCGCGCCAGACCTTCGATCTCGATGAAATCCTGCAGCGCTTCGCGGGCTTCGCTCACTGTCAGTTCGTGCATGTCCGCGATGTGATGCGTCAATGCGCGGCTGTCGCGGGGGCGTTCCGCCAGACGGCTTCGATCAATGCGGGGAAAGTGTCCCTCAAGCCGGGATACCATGTTGTCCCAGTTCGCGGATAGCTCATGCCAGTCCATGTTGCGCTCCTTCTGCACGGACTCCCCCTCCGTCAGATTTGAAATGTATCTTTTCCACGACGCTCAATAAAGCGTCAGTCTGCCGCATGTGCCAAAGTAGGAGGCGTTCCAGTCTGGGTTGTTGGCGGTCCCAAGCTCACTAAACCTTTGATTGATAAATGCGGTCGATCTATTTCCAATGCGCAAGTTCAGGCGGCTTGTTGCCCATTCTGCGGGCATCACGAATAACACCGCGATCCGGGATCGGAACGCGGTGTCATGCGGCGAATGGGGTTTGTGGAGAGAATCGGTTGGTTCTTGGGGGCGCGCTTCGGCGTCCCGTGCCGCCAGCGCTTCACGGAACCGGCGGCACGGGGTTTCACCTCAACGTTCCGGCAACAGCCCGCGCGGCGAGAACCGCAAGACCACCAGCAGGATGACCCCCATGGTCAGCAGGCGCATGTGCTGCACGCTGTCCAGCAGGTGGGCCTTCAGCATGGAATCATCCGCCATCCAGCTTGTGATCCACGTCATGAAGGCCGGGCCGACGGTTTCCACCTGCACCCAGAGGAACCAGATCAGGAACCCGCCAAGCACCGCCCCAAGGTTGTTGCCCGATCCGCCGACAATCACCATCACCCAGATCAGGAAGGTGTAGCGCAGCGGCTGGTAGCTGGTTGGGATCAACTGGCCGTCCAGCGTGGTCATCATGGCGCCGGCAATGCCGCAGATGGCAGAACCCAGCACAAAGACCTGCAAGTGGCGGAAGGTGACATCCTTGCCCATCGCCCGCGACGAGGTTTCATTGTCGCGGATCGCGCGCATCATCCGGCCCCAGGGCGAATTCAGCGCAAGCTGCGCCAGCACCAGAAGCAAGATCAGCGCGGCGGTGAAATACAGCGTGTAGCCCAGCTTGATATAGAGGGTCGAGGCGGCGGTGGCATCCAGCCCCCAACCGGCGGCGGATTCCACAAAGCCGGGATCGTTCTGCAGTTCCAGCGGATCGGGAACGGGGCGGGGCAGGCCGGTGACGTTCTTGACGCCCCGGGTCAACCATTCCTCGTTCTTCATCACCGCCAGCAGGATTTCGGAGATGCCCAGCGTCGCGATGGCAAGGTAGTCAGAGCGCAGGCCCAGAGCGGTCTTGCCGATGATCCACGCCGCCCCCGCAGCCACCAGACCACCCGCCATCCAGCCGATCACCACAGGCAGGCCAAGCCCGCCAAGGAAACCGGTGCCGGCCGGGTTGACCGCCTCGATGGCGTCTACTGCAGGGTCCCGCACCAGACGGTAGACGATGAACCCGATGACGATCGCGGCCGCCACCAGCCAGCGGTTGCCGGTCTTCTTCCACAGGACCACCGCGCCGATGATTGTGCCCGCGCCAATGACCAGCGCCAGCAGCGCCCGCGCGCCGCCCGCGGCCCATGCCTCTGGCACAGGGGCATAGGAGGTCAGCATCACCGCCATGCCGCCGACGGCGACAAATCCCATGATGCCGACGTTGAACAGACCGGCGATGCCCCATTGCAGGTTCACCCCCAGCGCCATGATCGCGCTGATCAGGCCCATGTTCAGAATGACAAGCGCGAGGTCCCAGCTTTGCAAGACACCGGTGCCAAGGATCAGCACGGCAACCAGGGCGAACAGCGCGAAGGTACGGAAATGATGGCTCATACCGATTTCCCCTTGAACAGACCTGTGGGCTTGAACAGCAGCACCACCACGAGGATCATGAAGCTGACCGCGAATTTGTATTCTGTGGCCATCAGTTGGACCAGGCCGGAAGGCTCCAGCCCTTCGGGCATCAGGTAGACCAGCACCTTTTTCCACGCATAGGTGATCGCCACCTCGGAAAAGGCGATGGTGAACCCGCCCGCAATCGCCCCCAGCGGACTGCCCAGCCCGCCGACGATGGCAGCGGCAAAGATCGGCAGCAGCAGCTGGAAGTAGGTGAAGGGCTTGTACGACTTGTCGAGGCCGTAAAGAACGCCCGCCACGGTGATCAGCGCGGCGACGATCACCCATGTCACCATGACCACGCGTTCGGGGTTGATCCCGGACAACAGCGCCAGATCCTCGTTGTCGGAATAGGCGCGCATGGACTTGCCGGTGCGGGTCTTGCCAAGGAACCAGAACAGCGCCGCCACGACGATCACCGCCGTGATCACCGTCAGGCCCTGGGTCGTCTTGATCCCCAGCCCTTCGTCCAGCCCGGTCATTGTCTTGAATTCGCGCGCATTGATGATGAAGCGTTCCCCATCGTCAAACCGCTGGTCATCGGCCCCG
The DNA here is from genome assembly GCF_052266595.1 of Antarctobacter jejuensis. Taxonomy (NCBI): domain Bacteria; kingdom Pseudomonadati; phylum Pseudomonadota; class Alphaproteobacteria; order Rhodobacterales; family Roseobacteraceae; genus Antarctobacter; species Antarctobacter jejuensis. The sequence goes on from NZ_JBQQXJ010000010.1 coordinate 83,128, forward strand.
AGGATAAAGCGCGTCACCCCGTTGTAGATGAACATCACCCCGATGGAGACGATCACCAGAACCACGGGTTTCGCCCGTTGTGCCCGGTAGAACCGATAGACGGCTCTGTCCGTCAGCAGCACCAGCGCGGCGGTCCCGGCAATCCCGAAGGGAATGGCCAGAAGCGCCGTCGGCAGCGGCCCAAGGCTGATGCCCCAGGACTGGAACAGCCAAGTGAACAGGATCGTCACCATGGTCCCGAACGCCATGGTGTCGCCATGGGCAAAGTTCGAGAACCGCAGGATCCCGTAGATCAGCGTGACCCCCAGCGCGCCCAGAGCCAGCTGGCTGCCGTAGGCCATCGCGGGGATGATCACGAAGTTGGATAGCGCCACGATGGCGTTGAGGAAATCCATCAGTCGTTGTCCTCGTCCTGACGGCGCCCGGTTACTCCGGGCGCTCTTGTTGTGTTGGTCCGTGCGGCGGTCTTGCCCGCGTTGGGGAAACGCACCGCACGCTTCATTCGATGAACTCGCAGCTGCCGTGATAGGTCACAACGGTCAGCGGCTCGACAAAATGGACGCTCAGGCGGGCCTGCCCGTCCATCTTCTGAGTCAACATGTAGCTGCCGTATTGATCGGTCGCCGTCAGCACCAGCGCGCCGTTCGCCTCGCCCACCTGACCTTTGGCATCGCCGGTCCCCAGCAGCATGGTGGCCTCTCCGGGAAAGGTCTTGGGCAGGTCCAGTTCATGGCCGAACTGCGCAAAGGTGCACTCCTCTTCATCAAGGCATTCCACCGTGTATTCGCACAGCATCCGGGCCTCGCCCGGTTCCTCGATGATGTCGACGCCCTCGGCGACACCGGCCTGCGCCGCCAGCAAAAGGACCACGGCGAAAGAGAACATCCGCTGTCTCATGGGGCCTCCTCACAATGGCCATGCCACGGGGCCGCGTGCGCATCATCGGTCAGGCGCGCCGCGCCATCCGGTGCCCGCGTCAACATCAGGCCACGCCCGGCGGCCCAGAAACCGCGCGTGCCGTCGCCGGTCAGCAGGGCCTCTGCCTCGAATGTCGCCCCCTCGACCGTGACCCGGCTGACCTGCCGCCTGGGCGGGTCGGCGGGATCCAGTGCCGGGGCAAAAGACGCAGGCTCAAAGGTGAAACTCAGCCGCAGGTTGGCATCGTCGCGCGTCAACAGGCAGTCATACTCCAACGACGCGGCGCGCACCGCACCGGCCAGCGCGCTGAGCGCGGCAGCCGCGCCCAGAACCGTTCCCTCGGCGGCCCGCATCCGCTCAGCCCCCCAGAAAGGATTTGCGGACTTCGGGATCGGCCAGCAGTTCCTTGCCCGTGCCGGTATAGGCATTGCGGCCCTGAACCAGCACATAGCCCTTGTCCGCGATCTCCAGCGCCTGCCGGGCGTTCTGTTCCACCATCAGAATGGAAATGCCCGTGCGCGCCACCTCGATGATCCGGTCAAAAAGTTCGTCCATCACGATGGGGGATACCCCGGCGGTGGGTTCGTCCAGCATCAGAACCTTGGGCTGGGTCATCAGCGCGCGGCCCACGGCCACCTGCTGACGCTGACCGCCTGACAATTCGCCCGCCGGCTGGCGGCGCTTTTCCTTGAGGATCGGGAACAGTTCATAGACCTGCTCCATCGTGCTGCGGAAATCGTCCAGCCGGATGAACGCCCCCATCTCCAGGTTTTCCTCGACGGTCATCGAGGTGAAGATGTTGGAGGTCTGCGGGACAAATCCCATGCCCTGCGCCACGCGGTCCTGTGGCGTCAGCGCGGTGATGTCCTTGCCATCCAGCCGCACCGCGCCGGACCGCACGTCCAGCATCCCGAAGACAGCCTTCATCGCGGTCGATTTGCCCGCGCCGTTGGGGCCGACGATGACCGCGATCTCGCCCTTGTCCACGGCGATGGTGCAGTCGTGCAGGATGTCGGGCCCCTTGCCATAGCCACCGGTCATGGTGTCACCGATCAGGTAGGGGCCGCCCGGCGCCTCCGTGACCTTGCCCGACCGGCGGGTGGGATCCACCGTGCCTTCGCCGCCGCGCTTGGTGATCGAGGCATCCTTGTTGCCGCGGTCGTTCTGATAGGGATTGCCGCTCATGTCCGCCCTCCCTGGAATGGACGGGACCGCAGGTCGTGTTTCTTTGGGTTTTCAAATACCTCGGGGGAGTCGACCAAAGGGAGACGGGGGCAGAGCCCCCGATGTCCGGGTACGCTCCGGGGCGGGATGTTCTGCACGTCGCTCATACCGTGGCCACCTGATCCTTGTTCTTCAGACCCGTGCCAAGATAGGCCTCGATGACCTGCTCGTTGGCCTTGATCTGGTCCAGCGTGCCTTCGGCCAGCTTCTTGCCCTCGGCCATGACGATCACCGGGTCGCAGATCTTGCCAATGAAATCCATGTCGTGCTCGATCACGCAGAAGGTATAGCCGCGCTCCTTGTTCAGGCGCACGATGGTGTCGGCGATGGTCATCAAAAGGGTGCGGTTCACACCGGCGCCGACCTCGTCCAGAAAGACGATCTTGGCGTCGACCATCATCGTCCGCCCAAGTTCCAGCAGCTTTTTCTGACCGCCGGAAACGGCCCCGGCGGGGTGATCCGCCAGATGAGAGATGGTCAGGAATTCAAGGACTTCGTCGGCCTTGGCGCGCAGGGTGCGTTCCTCCTCGGCGATACGTTTGCGACCGAACCACGTGTTCCACAGCGTTTCGCCCGACTGGCCGCCGGGCACCATCATCAGGTTTTCCCGGCAGGTCATGGAACTGAATTCATGCGCGATCTGAAAGGTGCGCAGCAGTCCCTTGTGGAACAGCTCGTGCGGCGGCAGGCCGGTGATGTCCTCACCGTCCATCGTCACCTTGCCGCTGGTCGGCGGCAGTTCGCCCGCAATCACGTTGAAGAGTGTCGTCTTGCCGGCGCCGTTCGGTCCGACCAGCCCGGTGATCGAGCCCGTCGCGATTTCCAGTGAGGCGCCGTCGACGGCCCGGAAGGCACCGAAGTGACGGTGCAGGTTTTCCACCTTGATCAAGGATATACCCCCATGAATGCCGCCCCGAAGGGCGTCACCCGAAATGCGCAAAAGCAGCCCGGGGGTTCCGGGCTGCTCTTGTGCGATGTGTCGGTTTACTTGAACTCGACGGTTTCGGCTGCGCCACCGGTGATGGTGTAGTGACGGTAGCTGCCCGCCGCTTCACCCGGTCCGATCAGCTCGACGCCAGATGCGCCGACATAGTCCACGTCGCCACCGGCTGCGAGGATTTCCAGCGCCTTGCCCAGTTCACCCGGCAGGATCGGTTCGCCCGGAGCGTTGGCCACATCCAGCAGGTTGGCGGCGATTGCCTCGGGGGTTGCTGCGCCGCCCTTCATCATGGCCATCGCCATCAGGGCTGCCGCGTCATAGGATTCGCGGGTGTAAGAGCTGTCACCGTTGATGCCTGCCGCTGCCGTGATCGAGGCAAACGCATCTGCGCCAGCGCCCTGTGCCCACGGAACCGTGCCGATCGAGCCTTCAAGCGCGTCCGCCAGTTCCGAGAACAGCGTGTCGCCGTACATGCCGTCGCCCATCACGTAGAGGTCAAAGGCACCGGTGTCGTAGGACGCCTGAATGATGCCCTTGCCGCCCTGGTCGGTATAGCCCAGAACGAGCAGCGCCTCGCCGCCAGCCGACGCCAGAGCGCCGATTTCGGCCGAGTAGTCTGCCTTGCCGTCGTCATGCGGGGCCGACAGGGTGACGGTGCCTTCGAACGACGATGCAAAGGCATCTGCAAAGCCCTTGCCGTAGTCGTTGTTGGTATAGGTCACAGCAACTTCGCTGATGCCCTTTTCCTGCAGGATTTCTGCCAGAACGGCACCCTGACGCGCGTCAGACGGTGCGGTGCGGAAGAACAGGCCGTTGTCTTCGGCGGTCGACAGCGCGGGCGAGGTGGCGGAGGGCGACACCATCGGGATGCCGTTGGCCAATGCCACGTTCGACAGGATCGCGCCGGTCACACCAGAGCAGTCGGCGCCCATAATGCCGACGATCCCCTCAGAGACCAGACGTTCGGCAGCGGCGGTTGCTGCTGCGGCGTCGATGCAGGTCGAATCCGCGCGCGACCCGGTCAGCGTCACGCCGTCCAGGAACTTGCCGGAGTCGTTGATCTCGGCGATCGCCAATTCGGCGGCTTCGGCCATGGCGGGGGTGATGGATTCGATGGGGCCGGTGAACCCCAGAATGATGCCGATCTTCGCTTCGCTGGCATGGCTGCCGGCAAAAGCTGCGGATGCAGTCAGGGCGCAGGCCGTGGTGGCCATCAACAGTTTCTTCATTTGTAACTCCCTAGGTGGATCTGACGTCCTGGCCGGAGCCTATTCAGGCTTTTTGGAAAAGAAAAGACCGATCCTGTGGCTTCCAGTTGCGTCAACCCCTTGTCGCAGAAGGTTGCGCCGCCATATGGCTGGAAAGACAGGAGGTGTTGTCATGGTCCGCGATTTTGCAACAATCTTTCTTGCGTTGGGTCTGGCCCAGCCGCTGATGGCCGACTCGGTTCCCACCGGCGCCGGACCAATGACAGCCGATCCGGTCGTCGAGGGGCTGGATATACCTTGGGCGTTCGATTTTTTGCCGGACGGCGGCATCCTCGTGACTGAACGGGACGGGCGTCTGCTTCTGGTTCGGGACGGTGAACGGGTCGAGGTGCGGGGCACGCCGCGCGTGGTCGATCAGGGGCAGGGCGGTCTGTTGGACGTGATGGTGCCGCGCGACTTTGCCCAGTCTCGCGAGGTCTTCTTTACCTATGCCAAGCGGCAGGGCTTTCGCGGCTCCGGAACGGCGGTTTACCGCGCCCGCCTGAACGAGGATGGCGACAGGCTGGAAAGCGGGCGCACGATTTTCGAGATCGCGCGCGGAACAGGCGGCGGCTTTCACTTCGGCTCGCGCCTCGTCGAAGCGCCGGACGGACATCTATATGTGACGGTCGGCGACAGGGGCGACGGCGACAAGGCGCAGGATCTTTCGATGCACAACGGGTCGGTCCTGCGTATCTCGCGCGATGGCGAGCCGGTGCCGGGCAATCCCTTTGTCGACCGCGACAATGCCCTGCCCGAGATCTGGAGCTGGGGCCACCGCAACCCGCAGGGCGCGGCGCTGGACGGATCGGGGCAGTTGTGGACCGTGGAACATGGCGCCAAGGGTGGCGATGAGGTCAACCGGATCAAGGCCGGGGTGAACTATGGCTGGCCGGTGATCTCCTACGGAGTGAATTACAACGGCTCCAAGATCGGCGAAGGCACCGAAAAGGAAGGCATGGCGCAGCCGGTCTACTACTGGGATCCCTCCATCGCGCCCTCTGGCATGACCTTCTACGATGGCAGCGTGCCTGAATGGCAGGGCAACGCCTTCGTCGGGTCGCTGAAGTTCGACTATATCTCGCGCATGGCGGGCGATCCCCTGACCGAGGTCGAACAGATCAAGAGCGATGAGACGATCCGCGTGCGCGACGTGGCGCAGGGGCCGGATGGCGCCCTGTGGTTCCTCAGCGTCGGCAACGGGACGCTCTACCGTCTGGTGCCTGCGGAAAACGGCTGAAACGGACGGGGCGCGCGGTGCGGTCGGGATTGGTTAAGACCTGCGCTGCATCTTTGCCCGCGGTACCACCGAAAACCGGATCAACGCCCCTCTCGGGGGCCTTTCGATCTCCGCGGAACGAGGGGGCGACGCCCCGAGAGCGCCGGGTTTGACACCCCGGCGACATGATCCGACCGGCGGCCGCCGTTCTTCGGTAAATTGGCTGAAGATCAGCCAGAATAATAGATGCGTCCCGCCCGGAGATTTGGCTCCGTGGCGGGCGCTTCTGCTGCGGCATCGAGTGTGAGGCGCGGGACCGTTCACGGCGCTTCGTCCGGTCGGTGAATCCGCAGGGTGAATCCTTCCTCGGGTGAGGGGGGCACGAAGTGTCGCGAGATCTGGTGGAACTGCGCCTCTGTTACCGCGAAGGGATGCTTCCCACCCGCATTGCGCGTCCGCAGGCGGCGCAGGCAGACCTCCTCTGGCACGTCCATGAAATGCAGCACATGCGCCGCGCCGGTTTGATCGACAATCCCCCGCATCCAGCTTCGCGCCTCGACTGTGTTGGCCTGAAAGTCGAGCACCACGGAGACGCCCGCATTCAACAGCGCGGCGACATGCGGGCCGATGACATCCCGCAAACGCGCCGTGTAACGGACGTAATCGGCAACAGAGGTCATCTCGGGGCCGAATAGCCCGCTCAGCCAGTCGTCTTCCCGGATGATCACGGTGCCTTTGGCCCTGCCCAGATCAGTGGCTAGGGTGGATTTGCCCGACGCGATCTTGCCGCAAAGCAGATGAAGCGTCGCGGGGGCGGGGGTTCTGGACATACCGGAACTCTCCTTCGTCAAGCGGTCTGCGCTTGTGTCAGCGACAGCAGCCCCAAAAGCAACAGCGCGGCAGAGAGCGCACAGGCAACCGTCCGGACCGTGTTCCAGAAGGTCCAGCGCGGCAGGTAGGTGCCTGTCCAATAGGCGCGAGTCGTCTTCTGCGACAGGTCCATGCCCGCCAGCGCTTCGTTCATCGGCACGTTGAAGACGATGGTGACGCCAAAGCACCCCAGCAGGTAGACCAGTCCGGCCATGCCGATGAGGATGGCCGCAGACCCGCCAAGGCTGATCGCGGCGTAACCGGTCAGGAACAGCGACAGACCGGCAAGGCCGAGAAAGAGGGCCATGAAGACCCAGCGGAACACCTCGCGGTTGATGACCTGCATGGCCTCGACCCCGCCTGCGCCACCCGTCAGCGACAGGGCGCGCATGATGAAGTCCGAAAAGGCGAGAAAGACGCCCCCGACCAGCGCGTAGGCAAGAACGGCGAAGGGCATCAGGACATTGAAAAACGGTGACATGGGGATTTCCTTTGGGATTTGTGAATGGCGGCGGCCGGGGGATGCCGCCGCCAGCGTGTCAGTGCGCAGGACGCGCCGTGGCGTGACCTCTGTCCGTCCGCCATAGGCGGCGGCGAAAGGCGGTGAGGCATAGCGCGGCGATGGCCAATTCGATGCCAAGGGCACCGATGATGCCACCCGATGGCATCCCGTCGACAGCCAGCCCGACAATCCGCCCAGCCGGAAAGGCAAGAAACACCGTCAGGGCAGCCGTGATGGCCACAGGGGTCAGGGCTGCGCGCCAGATACCGGCCAGCATCAGCGCGCCAAAGACGGCGAGACCGGCCGCCGGGGCGCGCAACTCGCTCAGCAGGCTGGCACCATCGCCCAGCGTGATGCCGTAGCTGGCGTAAAACGCCTGCGGGGCGGCAAGGATGAAGGCGCCGATGCCAAGCGCCGTGACGCCGGACAGGCCCAGCGCGGTTTTTTCAAGCAGGGTAAGGGTCATGGTATCTCCTTTCGATGTGCAAGGCGCGGATCAGGCCGCGTCGGCCCAGGCATTGGCGCGGGCGGCGTCCTGAGCAAAATCGGCAAAGTCGCGCGGTGGGCGGCCCAGCGCGCGCATCACTCCGTCACTGGTGCGGGCATTGCGCCCGTCCAGTGTTTCGCGGGCGATGGCGGTAAAGACATCGGCCACGAAATCACCGCCCGCCTGCGCGATATTGGCGTGGAAGTCGTCAAAGGTGATCGGGATGTGCCGGATCTCGCGCCCGGTGGCCTGCGACAGGTCGGCTGCCATCTCGGCAAATGTCATCAGGCGTGGTCCGGTCACCTCATAGAGCGCGCCTTTGTGGCCATCCTCGGTCAGGGCCGCAACGGCCACGTCGGCGATGTCCTCTATGTCGATGATCGGTTCCGCGATATCGCCGCCCGGCATGGGCAGCACACCGGCAAGGATCGGATCGCGCAGGTAGCCTTCGGAAAAGTTCTGCGCGAACCACGCGGCGCGGACGATGGTGAAATCGACGCCGGAGTCGCGGACAACCTGCTCACCCAAGCGGGCATGATGCTCCCCCCGGCCGGACAGCAGGACAAGGTGCTCGACCCCTGCGTCATGGGTCGTTTCACAGAGCGATTCCAGCTTGTCCACGGCACCCGGAAAGGCGAGGTCGGGGAAGTAGGTGACATAGGCGGCGCGGGTCCCGCGCAGGGCCGGGGCCCAAGTTTCGGGCGCGTCCCAGTCGAAGGGCGTGGCGGACCGGCGCGTACCACGGCGCAGGGGCAAGCCCTTGGCTTCGAGTTTGCGGGCGACGCGGCTGCCGGTCTTGCCGCTTGCGCCGATGACGAGGATGGGTTTGTCGGACATGGGATCTCTCCTTGGGATTGGTCCCCAAGGGATAGCCTCTGCCGCCTGTCGCGTTCTTGACCGCGCCTGCCATGGTTTTGACCGAGGCCGCCAAGCTGGCCCGCAGCGGTCAGGGCCTCGTCGGCCCCTTGATCAGCGGCTGCGCAGGTTGGCCAGTGGCGCTGCGGTGCGGGTCAGCAGGTCAAGCACCTCTTCGAGGGTCAGAACGACCGGGTTGGATTTTGTTGAAGAGGCCTTTAGCGCGTCCCGGGCGGTGTCGGGATGGCTGTCCTTGGGGCAGCCAAGGGCCTCCAGCGTCTCCAGCCCGTTACGGTCCATGAAGCGGCGCAGGGCGAGGGTGCCCGTTGCTGCCTCCGGGTCCAGCGTCTTCAGCCAGTCATCGACCTGTGCCACGCGCGCAGCGTCCTGTCCCCGGTCTCGCAGGGCGCGCTGGTTCACCTCCAGCGCCGCGGGCAGCAAACGGCCGCAGATCGCGCCATGCGCGCCGCCGTGGCCGCCGATGACCGCCGCAAGTCCGTGGACGATGCCCAGCCCCACGTTGGCCAGCGCGATGCCGCTGAGAAAGCTGGCCTTGGCCAGCGTGTCGCGGGCATCGGCGTCCTCCTCCTGCATCAGACGGGCGAGGGCGGCGATGGCATCGGGGATCATGCCCGCGCAAAGCGCATAGCTCAGCGGGTTCGCACGGATGCTGAGATAGCTTTCGATCAGTTGCGTAATGGCATCCAGCCCGGTGGCCAGCGTCAGGCCCTTCGGTGCGCCATCGGTCAGCGCCGGGTCCACGATTGCCAAGTCGGGCACCATGCGGTTGTCGCGCAGGCTGACCTTTACCGCGGCCTCCGGCACGGTGATGACGGCGTTTCTCGTGGCCTCCGCGCCGGTGCCTGCGGTGGTGGGCAGGGCGACAAGGGGCAGGGGGTCCGGGCCGATGGGCCGGCCCTCTCCGACCACCTCAAGATGCGTGGCCGGATCGCTGTCTGACCGGATCAGCGCCGACAGCGCCTTGCCATAGTCGATGGTCGCGCCGCCGCCCACGGCCACCACACAATCCGGCGCCGCTGCGCGCGCCTGCGTCAGCCCATCCCGCAGCAGGTCCAGCGTGGGTTCGCCGTTCGAGAAATGTTCAGTCACCGTCAGGCCCTTGGCGCGGAGCTCGGCGGCGAGGGTATCGACCCAAGCGACAGAGCGGCCGCGCACCAGCAGAACACGCTGGCCAAGCGCCGCGACGTGCTGCGCGGCGTCAAGTCGGCAATCGCGCCCGAACAGCATCTGGCGCGGGGTGGTCAGACCAAATGGGGTCATGCCGGAACTCCTGTGGTCAGGGCGTGATGGTTTGGGCTTAGAAGCGCATCGTCGCGTCGACGGCGCGTTTCCAGGCGGCGTATTTCGCGCTTCGCGTGTCATCCTGCATCTGCGGCTCAAAGCTGCGTTCCAGCGCCCAGCTTGCAGCGAATTCCGTCTGCGAAGGGTAGATTCCCGCCTTTTGTCCGGCCAGCCAGGCCGCGCCCATGGCGGTGGTTTCCAGCACCTTGGGCCGGTCGACCTGTGCGCCGATGATGTCGGACAGGAATTGCATCGCGTAGTCCGACGCGCTCATCCCGCCGTCGACGCGCAGGGTGGCGGCCTCTGCCTCGGCGTTCCAGTCGGATTTCATCGCCTCCAACAAATCGCGGGTCTGAAAACCGACGCTTTCCAGCGCGGCCTTGGCGAACTCCTCTGGCCCGGAATTGCGCGTCAGACCAAAGACCGCGCCGCGACAATCGGCGTTCCAGTAGGGCGCGCCGAGGCCGGTGAAGGCGGGGACCAGAACCACGTCCTGCGCCGGGTCCGCCCGTTCGGCCAGCGGCTGTGTTTCCTTGGCGTCGCGAATGATCTTCAGCCCGTCGCGCAGCCATTGGACCACCGCGCCCGCGATAAAGATCGAGCCTTCGAGCGCGTAGGTCGGCTCGCCGTCCAACTGGTAGGCGATGGTGGTCAACAGGCGGTTGTTCGACCGAACTGGCGTGTCGCCGGTGTTGAGAAGGGCAAAACAGCCGGTGCCATAGGTGGATTTCAGCATGCCGGGCTGAAAGCAGGCCTGACCCACGGTGGCGGCCTGCTGATCGCCCGCGATGCCCCGGATCGGGATCGGGCGGCCAAAGAGATCGGGGCGGGTCTGGCCGAAATCATCGGCGCTGTCGCGGACCTCTGGCAGCATGGACATGGGGATGTTCAGACGGTCGCAGATGGTCTGCGACCAGCGGCCTTTGCGGATGTCATAGAGCATGGTCCGCGCGGCATTGGTCGCGTCGGTCACATGCAGCGCGCCGCCGGTCAGGTTCCAGACCAGCCAGCTGTCCACGGTGCCGAACACCAGTTCCTCGGCCTCTGCGCGGGCGCGCGCGCCCTCGACGTTGTCCAAGAGCCAGGCCAATTTGGTGCCGCTGAAATAGGGGTCCAGCAACAGGCCGGTGCGTTCGGTCACGACCTCCTCAAAGCCGTCCTCTTTCAGCGCGCGGCACATGTCGGAGGTGCGGCGGTCCTGCCAGACGATGGCGTTGTGAATCGGTTTGCCGGTTTTGCGGTCCCAGACCAGGGTGGTTTCGCGCTGGTTGGTGATGCCGATGGCGGCGATATCCTCGACCCCTACGCCCGCCTTTTCGATGGCGGCGCGGCAGGTGGCGGCGGTGGTCGACCACAGGTCGACGGCATCGTGTTCGACCCAGCCGCTGGCCGGGAAATGCTGTGTGAATTCTTCCTGCGCGCTGGCGATGACCGACAGGGCGCCGTCAAACAGGATGGCCCGCGTGGATGTGGTTCCCTGATCGATGGCAAGAACATGCGTCATGGGCGCGGCTCCTCAAGGTGTGTGTCGGGTGGGCCACCCGTGGTGTTTTTTGGGAAGTAAAGAGGTGCCGAGGCCCCGAAGGGCCCCGGCGGGAGGAAGGCTTATTGCCAGGACTTGATCAGCTCATCGTAGCTGACGGTCTGGGGCTCTTCGTCTTCTTCGGCCAGCTTGGCGTAGGGCGCGCCGGGCTGGTCGAACCAGTACTGGGCGTCACGCTCTTCGTTCAGCTTGGGGCCGATGTCGCCCTGGATACCGGCGCGTTCCAGACGCTCCAGCACCTTTTCCTGATCCGCGCAGAGGGCGTCCAGCGCCTCTTGCGGGGTCTTGGCGCCGGACATGGCGTCACCGATGTTCTGCCACCACAGCTGTGCCAGCTTGGGGTAGTCAGGCACGTTGGTGCCGGTCGGCGACCATGCCACGCGGGCCGGCGAGCGATAGAACTCGACCAGACCGCCCAGCTTGTCCGCGCGCTCGGTAAAGCTGTCGTGCTGCACGGTGGATTCGCGGATGAAGGTCAGGCCCACATGGGACTTCTTCACATCCACGGTCTTGGAGGTGACGAACTGGGCGTAGAGCCAGGCCGCCTTGGCGCGGTCCTCGGGCGTGGATTTCATCAGGGTCCAGGAACCGGCATCCTGATAGCCGACCTTCTGGCCTTCTTTCCAGTAGACACCATGCGGCGAGGGGGCCATGCGCCACTTGGGCGTGCCGTCCTCGTTCATGACCGGCAGGCCGGGCTTGACCGTGTCCGCGGTAAAGGCGGTGTACCAGAACATCTGCTGGGCCACGTTGCCTTGCGCCGGGATCGGGCCTGCCTCGGAGAAGGTCATGCCTGCGGCGGCGGGGGGCGAGTACTTGTTCAGCCACTCGATCGCCTTGGTCACGGCATAGACCGCCGCGGGAGAGTTGGTCGCCCCGCCGCGTGCCACGCAGGACCCGGTCGGCTGCGACTGGTCGTTCACGCGGATGCCCCATTCGTCGACCGGCAGGCCGTTGGGTTCACCCACGTCGCCCATTCCAGCCATCGACATCCACGCGTCGGTGTAGCGCCAGCCAAGGCTGGGGTCTTTCTTGCCGTAGTCCATGTTGCCGAAGATGTCGCCATCCACGCCCATGTGGCTGAGGTCACGCCCGGTAAAGAATTCGGCGATGTCCTCATAGGCAGACCAGTTGACCGGAACGCCCAGTTCATAGCCGAACTGGTCCATGAAGTCGGCCTTGTTCTTCTCGTCGTTGAACCAGTCGTAGCGGAACCAGTAGAGGTTCGCGAACTGCTGGGTCGGCATCTGGTAGACCTTGCCATCCGGCCCGGTGGTAAAGCTGAGGCCGATGAAATCGTCGAGGTCCAGCGTCGGCAGGGTAACGTCCGCGCCTTCACCCTCGATCCAGTCGGTCAGGTTGCGCACCTGCTGATAGCGCCAGTGGGTGCCGATCAGGTCGGAGTCGTTGACATAGGCGTCATAGATGTTCTGGCCGGACTGCATTTGCGTCTGCAGCTTTTCGACCACGTCGCCTTCGCCGATCAGGTCATGGGTGACCTTGATGCCGGTGATCGCGGTGAAGGCGGGCGCCAGCACCTGCGATTCGTATTCATGCGTGGTGATCGTTTCCGAGACGACCTTGATTTCCATGCCTTCGAACGGCTTGGCCGCGTCGACGAAGAATTGCATCTCCGCCTCTTGGGCGTCGCGCGGCAGGGATGAGAGATCGCCGATCTCTGCATCCAGGAACGCGCGGGCCGCGTCCATGTCGGCGAATGCCGGACCCGCAAGGATCAGCAGCGCCGCTGTTGTGGATCTAAGCTTAAGGTTCATTGGTATCCTCCCATGGTACCATTTTTATCGAGGAAAGTCAGAGCATTGCCCGGGCTCCTCGAATCCCGGGCAGGCGGCCCGATCTACACCCAGCGGAACACCGCAGCGGCGTAGATCAGGCAAACAACAAGGGCCAGCGGCTGTTGCACACCCACAAGGCCAAGCCAGGCCAGGTTGATGAAGGCCGAGCCCAGAAGCGTGATGAACAAGCGATCACCGCGCGTGGTTTCGATCCGCAGGATGCCCATGCGGGGCGTTTCCGGGAATTTGATCGCCAGAAAGGTGAAGGTGATCAGCAGCGTGGCGATGACGGCGAAGAAGATCGCGGTCGGCCATGTCCATGCCATCCAGTCCATTGGAGGTCCTCCCTTTTCCCGGTTCAGACGCGGCCCAGGGCAAAGCCCTTGGCGATGTAGTTGCGGACGAAGTAGATCACGAGCGCCCCCGGAACGATGGTCAGCACCCCGGCGGCGGCCAGCACGCCCCAGTCGATGCCGCTGGCACCTTGGGTGCGGGTCATGATCGCGGCGATGGGCTTTGCGTCAACCGTGGTCAGCGTGCGGCTCAGCAACAGTTCCACCCATGAGAACATGAAGCAGAAGAAGGCCGCGACCCCGATGCCGCTGGCGATCAGCGGCATGAAGATCTTTACGAAGAAGCGCCCGAACGAGTAGCCGTCGATATAGGCCGTCTCGTCGATTTCCTTGGGCACGCCGCGCATGAAGCCTTCGAGGATCCAGACCGCCAGCGGCACGTTGAACAGGCAGTGTGCCAGCGCCACGGCGATATGCGTGTCGAAGAGGCCGACCGACGAATAGAGCTGAAAGAAGGGCAGGGCAAAGACGGCAGGCGGCGCCATGCGGTTGGTCAGCAGCCAGAAGAACAGGTGCTTGTCGCCCATGAAGTGATAGCGCGAGAAGGCATAGGCTGCCGGCAGGGCCACAGCCAGCGAAATCACCGTGTTCATCACCACATAGATCAGCGAGTTCACATAGCCCATGTACCACGCCGGATCGGTGAGGATGGTGGCGTAGTTCGCAAAGGTCAGATCGCGCGGCCAGAGCGTGAAGGAATTCAGGATCTCCGTGTTGGTCTTCAGGCTCATGTTCAAGAGCCAGTAGATCGGCAGCAGCAGGAACAACAGGTACAACGTCATCACCACGGCGCGGCCGTTGACCTTGGGCAGGCTCATCCGGCGCGTGTTTGGTTGGTTGAGGGTGGTGTCCGCCATGGCTCAGGACTCCCGCTTTTCAAGGTTGGTCATCACGGTGTAGAACACCCAGCTCACCAGCAGGATCACCAGGAAGTACATCAGCGAAAAGGCTGCCGCCGGTCCAAGGTCGAACTGTCCCAGCGCCATCTTCACAAGGTCGATGGACAGCAGGGTGGTGGCGTTGCCGGGGCCACCGCCGGTGACGACGAAGGGTTCGGTATAGATCATGAAGCTGTCCATGAAGCGCAGCAGCACGGCGATCATCAACACGCCCGCCATCTTGGGCAGTTCGATGTAGCGGAACACTTTCCAGCGGCTGGCCTGATCGATCTTGGCCGCCTGGTAATAGGCCTCGGGGATGGATTTCAGCCCGGCAAAGGCCAGAAGCGCCACCAGCGAGGTCCAGTGCCAGACGTCCATGACAACAATGGTGATCCACGCGGCCAGGGTGTCCTGCGTATAGTTGTAGTTGATGCCCAGCGCGTCCAGCGTGTAGCCCAAGAGGCCGATATCGACCCGGCCAAAGATCTGCCAGATGGTGCCGACCACGTTCCAGGGGATCAGCAGCGGCAACGACATCAGCACAAGGCAGACCGACGACCAGAAGCCCGACTTGGGCATGTTCAGCGCAACGAAGATGCCCAGCGGCACCTCGATCGCCAGAATGATGAGCGAGAACATCAACTGCCGTCCCAGCGCATCCCACATCCGTTCGGATTCAAGCATTTCCTTGAACCATTCGAGCCCGGCCCAGAAGAACTGGTTGTTCCCGAAAGTGTCCTGAACCGAATAGTTGACCACGGTCATCAGCGGGATCACCGCAGAGAAGGCCACCAGCAGAAGGACCGGCAGGACAAGGAACCATGCCTTTTGGTTGACTGTCTTTTCCATCAGGCGGCGCTCCCCTGCACACGCCAGTCGTTGGCGTAGACGTTCACATGCGCGGTGTCGAAGGTGACGCGGTTCATGTCCGCGCTCACGTGTTCGTCTTCACCGGCGATGATGTTGATGTCATGGCCAAAGAATTCGGCGCGGATGATCTTGTGCCGGCCCACGTCCTCGACCCGGCGCACCTTGACCGGCAGGCCCTCGGACTGACTAAGGCGGGCGAACTCGGGCCGCACTCCGATTTCCACCTTGCCCTCCAGCGGGGCATAGCCGTTGGCCAGATCGACGTGAGAGCCGTTGATATAGGCCTTGTTGCCGTCGATGCGCGCCGGGATGACGTTCATGCCGGGAGAGCCGATGAAATAGCCGACAAAGGTGTGTTCGGGGCGTTCGAACAGTTCCTCCGGCGTACCGATCTGCACGACGCGACCATCGTACATCACCACAACCTTGTCCGCGAAGGTCAGCGCCTCTGTCTGGTCGTGGGTCACGTAGATCATGGTGTGGCCGAAATCATGGTGCAGCTTTTTCAACTGCGTGCGCAACTCCCATTTCATGTGGGGGTCGATCACGGTCAGCGGCTCATCAAACAGCAGCGCGTTCACGTCCTTGCGGACCATGCCGCGGCCAAGGCTGATTTTCTGCTTGGCATCCGCCGTCAGGCCACGCGCCTTCTTGCTCAGCATGTCCTCCATGCCGATCATGCGGGCGATTTCCTGCACGCGTTCGGCCACGTATTGTTCATCCCGGCCACGGTTGCGCAGCGGGAAGGCAAGGTTGTCGCGCACGGTCATCGTGTCGTAGACCACCGGGAACTGGAACACCTGCGCGATGTTGCGTTCCGCCGTGGGCGCGTGGGTCACGTCCTTGCCATCGAACAGGATGCGGCCCTGGCTGGGCTGCAACAGTCCGGAGATGATGTTCAAGAGCGTGGACTTGCCGCAACCGGAGGAGCCCAGCAGCGCATAGGCGGCGCCATCGTCCCAATCGTGGTTCAGCTCCTTCAGCGCGAAATCGTCTTCGGATTTCGGGTTGGGCAGGTAGGAATGCGCAAGGTTGTCGAGTGTGATCTTGGCCATCGGTATCTCCCTCAGGCGGCCAGCGCGTAGGCAGCCGGTGCAACCAGACTGCCGTCTTCGCCGAAAATGTAGACATGGCGCGGGTCCAGCCAGACCGACAGCGCCGCATCCAGCGTCAGGTCATGCACCCCGTGGATCAGCCCGACCCAGCGTTCGCCGTGGTGATCGAGGTGCACGAAGGTTTCCGAGCCGGTCAGTTCGGTGACATTCAGCGTGGTCCTGAATTCCATCGCGTCGGCGGTGTGCTTGCCGATCTCCAGGTGGTTCGGACGGAAGCCTGCGGTGTAGCGGCCATCGGCCAGCTCGGCCAGTTTGCCGGTCGCCTCGGCCTTTTGCCCGTCGCCGAACATGATCAGGTTGCCGGTCTTGGATATCTGCAGAAAGTTCATCGGCGGATCGCTGAACACCCGCGCCGTCGTGGCGTTCACCGGCTGGCGGTAGACCTTGGGGGTCTCGTCGAACTGGGTGACGCGGCCTTGCCAAAGGGCGGCGGTGTGGCCGCCCAGCAGCAGCGCCTCTTCGGGTTCGGTGGTGGCATAGACAAAGATGCTGCCCGAGGCCTCGAAGATCTTGGGGATCTCGACGCGCAGTTCCTCGCGCAGCTTGTAATCAAGGTTGGCCAGCGGTTCGTCCAGCAGCACCAGCCCGGCGTTCTTGACCAGCGCACGGGCCAGCGCGCAGCGCTGCTGCTGCCCGCCGGACAGTTCCAACGGCTTGCGGTCCAGCATCGGGGTCAGCTTCATCAGCTCGGCGCTTTCGCGCACGCGGCGGTCAACTTCCTTGGCGTTCACGCCCATCAGCTTCATCGGAGAGGCGATGTTGTCGTAAACGCTCATCGACGGATAGTTGATGAACTGCTGGTAGACCATCGCCACCTTGCGGTCCTGCACGCGGACGCCGGTCACGTCCTGACCTTCCCAAAAGATCTGGCCGGTGTTGGGCACGTCCAGCCCCGCCATCAGCCGCATCAGAGAGGTCTTTCCGGACAGGGTCGGCCCCAGCAGTACGTTCATCGTGCCGTTCTGCAGGGTCAGGTCGGTGGGGTGGATGTGAACCTGTCCATCCACAGATTTCGACACGCCTTTGAGTTCAAGCGTCATCGGGTTTCCTCCTTTTTCCGCCGAAGCGGTGATGGATCAGCGGCGTTGCGCCATCCATGCGTTCAATTCTTGTATTTGTTGCTCGGTCATGCGGAGACCGAGTTTGTTGCGGCGCCAGACCACGTCTTCGGCGGTCCGGGCGTATTCGTGGGTCATCAGCCAGATGATTTCGGCCTCTGTCAGCGTGGCGCCAAAGTCGTGACCCAGATCGGCGGCGCTCTTGGCCTTGCCCAGGATCGCGGCGGCCTCTGTGCCATAGGCGCGGATCAGACGGCGCGCCCAAGTGTCACTCAGAAAGGCATAGTGCGCCCGCAGGTCCGAGATCAGCGCCGGAACCCCGTCCACCGGGAAATCGCCGCCGGGCAGGGGGACGCCTGCGGTCCACGGCCCCTTTTTAATCGGCAAATGATCGGCGATTTTTTCCAGCGCGCTTTCGGCCAGACGGCGGTAGGTGGTGATCTTGCCGCCAAAGATGTTCAAGAGCGGCGCGCCGCCCTGCGTGTCGACCTTCAACGTGTAATCCCGCGTCGCCGCCGTCGCGCTGGAGGCGCCATCGTCATACAGCGGGCGCACCCCGGAATAGGTCCAGACCACATCCTCGTCCGACAGGTCCTGCGCGAAATACTGGTTCGCGAAACTGATCAGATAGCTCTGTTCCTCGGGCGTGCAGACGGGCAGGTGCGAGGGGTCGTCGTGTTCGGCGTCGGTGGTGCCGATCAGGGTGAAATCGGTCTCATAGGGAATGGAGAAGATGATGCGCCCGTCGGTGCCCTGAAAGAAGTAGCACTTGTCGTGGTCATACAGCTTGCGCGTGACGATGTGCGAGCCGCGCACCAGCCGCACGCCTTCCTGAGAGTTGATGCGCACCTTTTTCTGGATGATGTCGCCGACCCATGGTCCACCCGCGTTGACCAGCATCCGGGCGTGATGAACCCGCACCTGGTCGCTGCCCTCGGCCTGTGTTTCGATGCGCCAGAGATCGCCCTCACGGCTGGCCGACAGGACCTTGGTGCGGGTCATGATCTTGGCGCCGCGCGCCTCTGCATCGCGGGCGTTCAGCACCACAAGGCGCGAATCCTCGATCCAGCAATCCGAATATTCATACGCCTTTTCAAAGCGGTCCTGCAGCGGCCCGCCTTCGGGCGTGCCCTTCAGCGACAGGGTTTTTGTGCCGGGCAGGATCTTGCGGCCACCCAGGTGGTCATACATGAACAGGCCCAGACGGATCAGCCAGGCCGGGCGGCGGCCTTTCATCCAGGGCATGACAAAGCTGAGCAGCTTGGAGGTGGGCGTCTCGGACTCGAACCGCATATCCTTGTGGTAGGGCAGGACAAAGCGCATCGGCCAACTGATGTGCGGCATGGCGCGCAGCAGGGTTTCCCGCTCGATCAGCGCCTCACGCACAAGGCGGAATTCGAAATATTCGAGGTAGCGCAGCCCGCCGTGGAACAGCTTGGTCGAAGAGGAGGATGTGGCCCATGCAAGGTCGTTCATCTCGGCCAGGGCGACCGACAGCCCGCGCCCCGCCGCATCACGCGCGATCCCGCAGCCGTTGATGCCGCCACCGATAATGAACAGATCGGTTGTGGTGGTATCGTCAGAACGCGCCACGCGATTCTCCCCCTGCTCGCGAAACTTGCCGAACTCTCTCAAAAGCGCGCGGCGGATTCAACAGGTTTGTTTTCGGTTTTGTTCGTTTTCGCGCAAATCGCTGATCTGCCTTCCAGATTTCTTTTCCACAGGCTTTTCACATCTTTCGAACCAGAGTGTCGCGGCGAAACGCTCTTGCTTGCTGCGCCCGCGAAAGGCTAGTTTTGCCTAATTCTTCGGTCCGGAGCCGGTTTCGGAGAGATCCGAAAGGAAACGAACATGTCGCAAACCTTCCGCCATCCGGAAATCCTCGATATCGCTCGGCGCGAGGGGAAGGTGACGGTCGAAGGTCTTGCGGAACACTTTGGTGTCACCCTGCAGACCATCCGGCGGGACCTGAGCGATCTGGCGCAGGCCGGACGTCTGGAACGGGTGCACGGCGGGGCGGTGCTGCCGTCGAACATCACCAACATCGGTTACGAAGAACGCCGTACCCTGAACCCCGACGCCAAGACGGCCATTGCCCGTGCCTGTGCCGCCAGCATCCCGAACGACATTTCCCTGTTCCTGAACATCGGAACCTCGACAGAGGCGGTGGCGCGGGAGCTATTGCACCATCGCAAGCTGATGGTGGTGACGAACAACATGAACGTGGCCAATATCCTTGTGGCCAATTCCGAATGCGAGATCATCGTGACTGGCGGGCATCTGCGCCGGTCCGATGGTGGGTTGATTGGCAATCTGGCGGCGGACACCATAAGCCAGTTCAAGTTCGATCTGGCGGTGATCGGCTGTTCGGCGCTGGATGCGGATGGCGATCTCTTGGACTACGACATTCAGGAAGTGGCCGTCAGCCAGACGATCATGGCGCAATCGCGCAAGGTTTTTCTCGCGGCGGATCATTCCAAGTTCAGCCGCAACGCGCCCGCACGGATCGGCTCGCTTGCGCGGATCGATACCTTCTTTACGGATCAGGCCCTGCCCGGCGATCTGTCCGCACGCTGCGCCGATTGGGGTGTGAACGTGCGGATTGTGGGCGAGAACTGAGCGGGCATATTCCGTCGTCCTTCAGCCCGCGGTTTCGGGCGTGGTGCAGAGATTGGACAACCGGTCGTACAGGCCCGAGGCCAACGGTCCCCAGTCCGCCACCAGTTGCTCGCGCGGTTGCCCGGCGCAAATCGCCCGCCAGAGCGGCGCGGCGGGGATGGTTCCGAACCAGCCGACGCCTTCGGTTTCCTGTGGCGTGAAAAGAAGGTCCATTTCCTCGATCAACCCGTTGCGGAGCACCATGCCGGGTCGGATTTCTGGCCGGGTAACCGGTTGATGAGCCGGCAGGTCATCGGGAAAGCCTGCGCGCGCGGTCCAGAAGGGCTGATCCGCGAAGCGGGTTTCCAGCCGTAGGAAATCGCGCCCGATCCGGGCGTTTCGCAGATAGGTCTCTCGCGCTCGGTCCTGCAGGTAGCGGCGGCACAGGGCCTCTGTCTCTGCGCCCGGTCGGGCGGTCAGGGTGCGGCGCGCGGCGGCGGCAGACAGCGCGCTGGACACCGCCCAGAACAGGCCATGCCCGGACAGTGGGTCCATCGCGGCCAGCGCATCGCCCACGGGCAGGCAGCTGAGATCATCAATCGGCGCTGGCAGCAGCGGGGCCGAGGCGCGGGCCAATAGCGGCATTTGCAGGGTGAACCCCGTTGTCCCCGCGCGGGTCAGCGCCTGCGTCAGTCGCGCCTCCATCGTTGCGGGGCTGCGGGCGTCGGTGGTCAGCTGCGCCCATGTCCATCCATCGGGCAGGGCGGTGCGCCAGAGCCAGCCTTCGGGCAGGGCGGTGATGTCGAACCCGGGCGGGCCGGGGTGGTCCTGCCGATACCAGCCGCAGATCGACAGCGTTGAAAAGGGCAGGGCGCCGCGCTCGCCATGGCGCGCCTGCCGTCCGCGTGCGTCGATGATCCAGCGCGCGGTCAGGCGGCTTCCGTCCTGCAGCGTCACATTCCGGTCCGACAAGCGCGCCGTTCCTGTCAGCAAATGCGCGCCTGCGGTCTCTGCCGCGCGGCGCAGGTGGGCGTCGAACCGGTCCCGGTCCACTGCGTGTTCGGCATTCACGGATTGCGGTTGATTGGCCCAGTGCACGCGGCGCGGAAACGGCCCGATGGTGGTGCCGCCATCGCCGATCCCGGTGGCCTGCAGCCAGCGGTGGAGACGCGGGCTGAGCCCCTCGATCCGGCCCGACGGTTTTGCCGGGTCGATCAGCAGAACGCGCAGTCCGTCACGGGCGGCCAGCCATGCGGACACCGCGCCCGCCGGACCACCGCCAAGCACGATCATGTCGGGCCGCGTCTGCGCGGCCATGTCGGGATTGCCTGCCATATGATCACTCAACCGGCGCACCCGGGCACCCGTCCTGACATTTCCGGCCAAAATCGCGCCGTGGCCGGAAATGTCAGGACGCGCTGCCGGTCTTTTCGTCAGCCTGTTCAGATCACAGCCACATCGAAGGCACACGGCCTGTCGATCCGCCGGAGGACCCCAAGTATGACATCCAGAACGCGTTTTGCCCTGTCAGTCTCGACCGCCTGCGTCGTGCTGGGGACAGGTGCGGCCATGCCCGCCTTTGCCCAGTCCGGCGAGGAGATCCTATCCAACGTATGTTCCGCCTGCCACGCAAAGGCAGAGGACGGGTCCATCGTGCGGATCGACGCGGTGCGCAAGACGCCGGAGGCCTGGGACATGACGGTGGTGCGGATGATGCGCAACCACGGTGTGTCGCTGACGGCGGATGAGCGGCGCAGCATCGTCACCTATCTGGCCAATACGCGCGGCCTGTCCATCGCTGAGACCGAAGGGTGGCGCTATATCCTTGAGAAAGAGCCGGTGGCCAGCGATGCGGGGCCGGATCAGCTGATGACCGAAACCTGCGGGCGCTGCCATTCCTACGCGCGGGTCGCGCTGCAGCGGCGCACGGCAGAGGATTGGGACCACCTGATCAACTTCCACCTCGGCCAGTTTCCCTCGCTTGAATACCAGGCGCTGGCGCGGGACCGCGATTGGTGGGGCATCGCCAATGAGCAGATCATTCCTTACCTCGCCGAAACCTACCCGATGAGCGACGCGCCAGAGGTCTTTGCCGGTGATCTGTCGGGCAGTTATGTGGTCGCAGGGCATGAACCGGGGCGCGGCGATTATTCCGGGACGCTGGATCTGACGGCGGCTGAGGGCGGCTATGATGTCAGCATGGTGCTGGATTTCGCCGATGGATCCGAAACCTATACCGGTAGCGGTATCCTCTACGGCGCGGGCGAATGGCGCGCGACGCTGACATCCGGGGACGTGATGATCCGGCAGGTGATGGCGCTGAAGGACGGCGCGCTGTCGGGCCGCTGGTTCGTGGCCGATCAGGACCCGGTGGGCGGGCGTCTGACCGCGTTGCCCGCAGGGGCCGCGCCGCAGATCCTTGCCATGAGCCCGGCCTCCGTCCCCGTGGGGGAGGCCACCGAGGTGACGCTGATCGGTAGCGGGCTGAGCGGCGATCCCGTCCTGCCCGACGGCGTGACGGCAGAGGTGGTCGAAAGTGGGCCGAACAAGATGGTGCTGTCCATCACCGCGCAGGCCGAGGGCCCGCTGACCATCGGGCTGGGCGATCTTTCCGCCCCCGCCGAATTGGTCGCTCATGACGGCGTTGACCGCATCACCATCGTGCCTGACGTGTCCATCGCGCGGGTCGGCGGCAATGGCGGCCCCATCCCCAAGGTCCCGGCGCAATTCGAGGCGATGGGCTGGGCCGATGGCCCGGACGGCGAGGCCGGAACCGATGATGACCTGCCGCTTGGCGTGGTCAAGGTCAATTGGGCCGTGGACAACTGGGACGAGGCCGCCGCCGCCATCGAGGATGCGAAATACGCAGGCTCCATCGACCCGACCGGGCTGTTCACCCCGGCGGGCGCGGGGCCGAATCCCGAACGCTTCATGGGCACCAACAACACCGGCAACCTGAAGGTCATCGCCACCTATGACGGTGGTGCCACCCCCCTGACCGCCGAGGCGCATCTGTACGCAACCGTGCAGCGCTTTGTCGACACACCGATCCGCTGAGGAGGCATCATGGGAGAACTGACCCTTATCAAGCACAACGCGCACCGGGTCGACGTGGATGGCCACGCGATGCTGATGCATGTGCCCAGCTCGTCGCTGTTCGAACTCGACCGGGTGTCGCAAGACGTCTATGACCTGTTTCAGCGCAGCGCGGCGGTGGATGCCGAGGCGATGCGCACGTCGCTGGGCACGCTGCATACCCCGTCCGATCTGTCGGACTGCGTCCAAAGCTTTCTGGATCTCGACATCCTGCGCGACGCGGCAGACCCCGAAGTGCCGCGCAAGATCGTCAAGGTCGAGGAAATCCCCCTGTCCACGATCATCCTGAACGTTAACACCGGCTGCAACCTGGCCTGCACCTACTGCTACAAGGAAGATCTCGCCGTCCCGTCCAAGGGCGAAAAGATGGGGTTCGAGACCGCGCGGCAGAGCTTCGAGATGCTGCTGCGGCAGGCGCATGACCGGGACCGGGTGAACGTGGTGTTCTTTGGCGGCGAGCCGCTGTCCAACATGCCACTGATCCGCGCCGTGGTGGACTATGCCGTGCCGCGCGCCGCCCAAGAGGGCAAGGTGGTGGATTTCAGCCTGACCACCAACGCCACCCTGCTGACAGAGGAAATGGTCGACTGGTTCAACGCGCATCGCTTTGCCCTGACGGTGTCGATGGACGGGCCAAAGGCGCTGCACGACAAGAATCGCAAGACCGTGGGCGGCAAGGGCACCTATGACGTGGTGCAGCGCAAGGTGCGGATGCTGTTGGAACGTTATACCGCGCGGCCCGTGGGCGTGCGCGTGACGCTGACGCGGGGCGTAACAGACGTGATCGGCATCCATGACCACCTTAAGAACGACCTAGGCTTTGCCGAGGTCGGTTTTGGCCCCGCCACATCCGGCCCGATTGCGGTGTTCAACCTGGATGACGGCGCGCTGAAGCGGGTCTTCGACGACATGAAGGCACTTGGCCGCCGCTATACCGAGGCCGCCTGCCGGGGCGAAAATATCGGCTTTTCCAACATGCACCAGCTGCTGACAGACATTGCCCAAGGCACGAAAAAGGCGGTCCCCTGCGGCGCGGGTCTGGGGATGCTAGCCGTGGACAAGGAGGGCGACCTGCACCTGTGTCACCGGTTCGTGGGCTCGGATGAGCCGACCTATGGCAATGTGGACACCGGCATCGACGTGCCAAAGCTGGCCGGGTTCATCGAAAAGGCGCAGGACCGGTCGGCCTTTGGCTGCAAGACCTGTCGCATCCGGTCGATCTGTGCGGGCGGCTGTTACCACGAAAGCTATGCCCGGCAGGGCGATGCCTTTGCGCCGGTCTATCACTACTGCGACCTGATGCGCGACTGGGTGGATTTCGGCATCGAATCCTACGTGCGCATCATGCAGGCCAATCCGGATTTCTTCCGCACGCAACTGGAGCCGCGCCTTTCGAAACCGGGGCCAGCGCGTGCCCAAGCCACTGATACCGTTCAGGAGATTGCCCAATGAAACATCTCACCCCCGCAAATTCCAAGGCCAAGGCCTTTGTCGAGGCGCAAGCCGAGGGCCGCGAAGAAGAGGTTGTGGCGATGAACAGCCTCGTGGGCTGTACCACTTCCTTTGACCCCGGTTGGGAAGTCGACGCCTTTGGTGCGGTGTCCAACCTGTGCCAGCCGATGGAGGCGGACCTCTACGGCTGCGCCGATCCCTGCTGGTGGCCCGCGCAGGTGGCCGACACGCTGAACACCTACCCGGACTGGAGCGCGGGCGCCGACAATGTCGGCGAGGACTGGCGGAACCTGCAATCCGTCTTCCCCGAGCCGAAAGGATGAGCCCGATGCTGACGAAACTCCCCCTGTTGTGTGTTGCGGCCAGCCTGCTGATGTCGGCGCCGGTCGCCGCCAAGGACTACATCCTTGCGCCCGCGCGTCCCGACAAGCTGGTGATCGTGGATGCCGAGGCGATGGCCGTCGACAAGGTCATCACGCTGGAAAACGCCGGGCCGACGCCGATGATCCCGGTCATCGATGCGGCGGGCGAATTTGCCTATGTCACGGTGAACAAGTCCGAAAGCATCGTGAAGGTGAACCTGCAAACGGGTGAGACCGTGGCGCGGCGCGACCTGAGCACGCCGACCGAACAGGTCAAGACCATGTTTGGCATGGACCTCTCCCCCGATGGGTCGATGCTGGCGGTGTTCGAGACGCCGATGAAAAAGCACCTGTCGCATTTCGAGGTGCTGCCAACGCGCATGTCGCTGATCGACACCGGCACGCTGGAGACGATCAAGAGTTTCGAGGTGCCGCGCCAGATCACGGTTGTCATGTTCTCGACCGATGGCAGCAAGGTCTACGGACTGGGCCGTCAGATGCATGTCTTTGACGTGGCCACGGGCGAACATGTGGACGACTACCCCATCCAGGACTGGAAGACCGATGCGGGCTATTACCCCTCGGATGTGCTGGACGCGTGGAGCCAGTTCGAAACCTCGGACATGCTGGTGACGCCGTTCTACACCGCGCGCAGCGACATGAGCCTTGACGATCCCGAGGCCTATCGCACCGGGTTGCTGACCATGGATCTGCGCAGCGGCGAGATGGAAATGCGGGACGTGCGTACGCTGGACGTTTTCTATTTCTCGACCGCCGCGAACCCGGACCGGACCCGCGCATACGGGGCCTATAACGTGCTGGAAAGCTTTGACCTTGAAACCGGCGAGCCGCTGAAGCGGGTGCCTCTGCCGCACAGCTATTACTCGGTCAACGTCAGCTCCGACGGGCAGATTGTCTGGCTGGGCGGGGCGCTGTCGGACCTTGCGGCCTATGACGCCGAGACGCTGGAGAAGAAGGGACAGGTGGACATGCCTGGCGGTGCCGCCATGTCGCTGGCCAGCATCCGGATCTTTCAGCGCCACGAGTGATGGTGCGGGTTGGCATCATCGACAGTGGCCCCGCAGATCTGCGCGGGGCCGACGCGATGGCGTTTGACGCCGATGGCCGGGCGGTTGCCGCCCGGCCTGACCGGTTGGGCCACGGCACGGCGGTGGAATGCATGATCGCGCGGGCCTGCCCGGAGGCCGCGCTGCGCCATGCGCAGGTCTTTGATGATCGCGCCGTGACCTCCGCGCTTCGGGTGGCCGCGGCTTTGGAGTGGCTTGTTGGGGCAGGGGATGTGGATGTCGTCGGCCTCAGCCTTGGGCTTGCCGCCGATCGGGCTGTTCTGGCCGAGGCGGTGGCGCGCGCCGTTGCGGCGGGCGTGGTACTGGTCGCCGCGCATCCGGCGCAGGGGCCATCGCCCTTTCCCGCCGGTTATCCCGGTGTCATCGCCGCCACGGGCGATGCGCGCTGTACCTGGGATCAGGTATCGCACCTGCGCGGCAGGCTGTTCGGCGCTTGGTGCAATTCGCCGGAACGCGGCGGGCAGGGGATGGCGGGGGCCAGCCTTGGCGCCGCGCGGCTGACCGGTCACTTGGCGGCGCTGATGGCGCAGGGCCATGCGCGGGATCCGCAGGCGATCATGGCGACATTGTCGGACCGGGCCGCCTATAAAGGCCGCGAAAGGCGCTGCGCATGACCTTTCGCACCCGCACGGCCAAGGCAATGATCGCCCGCGTCTTTCACGGTGCGGACTGGCTGGTGCCGGTCATGGCCCGTGCGTTGCCCGGTGCCGCGATGGTGCTGATGCTGTCTTTGGTGGCAGCGGCGGCGGGGCTGGCCGCGCCGATGATCACCAAGGCGGTGATCGATCAGGGCATCATGGGCGGTGACATGAACGCGCTGCTGTTCTGGGCGGCGGTCAGTTTTGCCATGGGGCTGGCGGTGGTCGCGCTGGGGATCTTTAACGGGATGCAGCACCTGCGCGCCTCGATGCGGATGCTGGGCGATCTGCGGATGACGGTGCTGGGTGCTGCGCTGAACCGCAACCCGGCGATGCAGCCGATGACCGTGGGAGAGATCCAGACCCGCATCGACGGCGACACCGCCGAGATTCAAAAATTCCTGTTCGATTCCGTGCTGGTCGCGGTGACGGCTTTGTTCCGGCTGGCGGGCGGGACAGTGCTGATGCTGCTGCTGGACTGGCGGCTGGCGCTATTGCCTCTGCTGGCGGCGCCGTTCGAGCTGAGGTTCCTGAAATGGGCGCGCCCCGGCACGCAGGCGCGGGCCGAGGAGGTGCGCGCCGAACGTGGCGGGCTGAACGGGCAACTGGCCGAAACCTTCATGCAGATGAGCGGGCTACGCGCGCTAGGGGCGCTGACCACGCGGGCCGAGGGCTTTGGCCGCCAACAGGGCGCGCTGTTCGATGCGCAGGCGCGGCAGCGGCTGTGGAGCGAAGGCGTGGGCGCGGTCAGCCAACTCTTGACGGCTGTGATGCGGTCGGCGGTCCTGCTGGTGGGAGGCTGGCTGGTCATTCGCGGCGACTGGCAGATCGGGTCTCTGGTGGCCTTCCTTGCCTATGCGACGATGATGTCCGGGCCGCTGCGCAACCTGTTGGGGCTGTACCATGCGCAGGCGCGGGCCGAGGTGGCGCTGAAACGGTTGGATCAGGTGGTGGGCGACAGCGCCGACCCGGAGGCGGGTGCGGTCTGCCCGGCGCACGTTGGTCGGATTGCCTTTGTGGACGCGCGGGGGCAGGGCGGCACACATGCGCCGCTGAGCGCTGATCTGGAGGCAGGTCAATGGGTGCTGGTGGACGGGCGGTCCGGCATCGGGAAATCCCGCCTGTTGTCCGCCCTGATCGGGGAAACGCCGCTGGCCGAGGGGCGGATCGAGATCGACAGCACGGATGCCGCCGGGTTCAGCCTGTCCAGCCGTCGCCGGGCGGTGACATTCGTGCCGCAGCGGCCATGCCTGATCCGCGGCACGCTGCGCGACAACCTGCGGCTGGGCAACGGCAACCCGGAGGAGGAGGCGCTGTGGCGGGTGCTGGATCTCGTGGATCTTTGCGACTGGGCGCGCGGGTTGCAGCGGCTGGACACCAACCTGCAAGAGACCGGGGCCAACCTGTCTGGCGGGATGCAACAGCGGATCACGCTGGCGCGGGCGCTGCTGCGGTCCGCGCAGGTCTACGTCTTCGACGAAAGCTTTTCCGAGATCGACGCGGCGACCTGCACCCGCATCCTGTCGGGCCTAAAGGCGCATCTGCCCGAAGCCTTGTGCATCTTCACTGCCCATGCGGGGCCGGTACGGGCACTGACCTTTGACCGGATCGTCGATCTGGCGGGCGACTCACCCGGCCAGATGAGCCCCGAACCACCGGCGCGGCTGATC
This sequence comes from Antarctobacter jejuensis, assembly GCF_052266595.1. Classification (NCBI taxonomy): domain Bacteria; kingdom Pseudomonadati; phylum Pseudomonadota; class Alphaproteobacteria; order Rhodobacterales; family Roseobacteraceae; genus Antarctobacter; species Antarctobacter jejuensis. Next base: position 111,212 of record NZ_JBQQXJ010000010.1, read on the forward strand.
CGGACAGGGTGATCCACGGTGCGCCGGAATAATGGGCAAGACTGCCGTGCGCTGAACTTTCAGCGTTTTTTTGGGCAGGGTTGGCGACGGTGCATTTTCCTCGCCCCTTCGGAAAATGTGATAGTGTGAAAGTTCTATGAACGGCGCAGCAAGATTTGGAGCCACGTCATGGAGACGTCTGTCATATCCTCGTCCATAGCCCGGTCCGTCTTTGATGGGCTGTCCCCGGCTGCGGAGGTTGCGGATGTGCCGCTATCCTTTTTCGTAGCCGGGCTGGAACGCCAGCGCGCAAAGCCGGGAGAGGCGCAATCGGCCTGGTGCATCGGGGAACAACTGCCGCTGGAGAGCCTTGGCGTGTTGGGCGACGCGATCCTGCGGGCGCCGACGCTGGGCTCTGCGCTGCGGTGTTTCGTGCATGGCATCCCCCTGGTGCAGAGCAATACGGCCCTGTCGATGGAGATCGCCGAGGACCGGGTGCGGGTGGGATACCGCATTCTGGATCCCGATATCTGGCCCCGGCGGGCGGATGCGGAACTGACGCTGGCGATTATCCACGCGGTCTGCATGCGCTACGGCATGGATCGGCATGCGCTGCTGGACGTGGGGTTCGAACATGGGGCGGATGACGGCACGCAGTCGATCTCGCGTTACAATCGCGCCGATACGCTCTGTGACGAGAGCGAGAATTACCTTGTCTTTCCGGTGCGATGCCTGTCGTTGACGCGACCCGATGCCGGAGGGACGGGCGATCTGCGCGCCCCGGACCAGCAGCTGACCAGCCACTTGCGGCATTTGCCGGTTTCGCGTCGGGTGCGTCAGAAGATATTGCAGCGCATCGGTCTGGGCTCCATCGGGCAGATGGAGATCGCCAGCGAGTTGGGGATGTCGGAGCGGACGCTACGCCGGACGCTTGCGGCGGAAGAGACCTCTTTCCACGATATTCGCGATGAGTGTCGCCGGTCGATGGCGCTGGCCCTGCTGAAGCGATCGGGTTTGTCGCTGAGCGATGTGGCCTTTTCGCTGGGCTATTCCGACCAGACGGCGTTTTCCCGGGCGTTTTCCCGTTGGTACGGGGAGCCTCCCAGCCGTCACTGCCCGGCCTTGTGACGCGTCTGCGGCGCTGTGGGTTCCACCAGGGAACGGGGCCAGATCAAATGGGCAGGGCGCGCGTGTAATAGGCGGTGTCGCACCATTCTGTGCCGCCATAGAGGAAGCTCTTTTCCTCCGTCCGCTGGTGGAGGAAACCCAGTTTTTCCAGCAGCCGTGCCGAGGCGATGTTGCGCGGGTCCAGTTCGGCGGTGAGTTCGGTGATATCCGGCCGCTGGCGCGGGATTTCAGGCAGAATGGCGCTGAGTGCCTCATAGGCAAGGCCCTGACGCCAGTGGTCCGGGTGCAGGATATAACCGATTTCCCGGTCTCGCCACATGCCCGCCTTGCCGATGCAACGCCCCTCCCGGTCGAGGATGTACTCGACCCGCCCGTCACCCGTGGCCATGAAACCGCGCAGAAAACGGCGGGTCAGGGCAATATCCTCATAGGCGGGGCGGTCCCAGTAACGCATCGCGCGCGGATCGGAGAAGACCGCATGCAGCGCTTCGAGGTCCGTGGGGCGCGCCGGACGCAGCAACAGGCGCGCCGTTCGGATCATACCGACAGGCGCGTCGCCTGTGCGCCGCGTTCGCGGTAAGGCGTCGTCTTGTAATGCGCCCGGTAGCATTTCGAGAAATGCGAGGGAGAGGCAAAACCGCAGGCCAGCGCCACGTTGATCACGCTCATTTCCGTTTGCATCAGCAGGTTACGCGCCTTTTGCAGGCGCAGTTCCATGTAATAGCGTTTGGGAGAGCGGTTCAGGTAGCGCCGGAACAGCCGTTCCAGCTGTCGGGTCGACATGCCCACGTCCTTGGCCAGAACGGATGGCGAGATCGGCTCTTCGATATTGGCCTCCATCATCTGGATGACCTGGCTGAGTTTCGGATGGCGCACGCCGATCCGGGTGGGCACCGACAGACGCTGGGTGTCCTGATCGGTGCGGATCGAGGAATAGATCTGTTGATCGGCGACTGCAGTGGCCAGTTCTTCGCCGTGGTCATTGGCGATGATCTGCAGAAAAAGATCGATCGAGGAGGTGCCGCCCGCCGTGCTGATGCGGTTGCCGTCGATGGTAAATACCGACTTGGTCAGGTCCACATCTTCGAATTCCTCGGAAAAACTGTCCTGGTTCTCCCAGTGGATGGTGGCGCGCTTGCCGTCCATCAATCCGGCCTTGGCCAGCGTGTAGGTCGCCGTGCAGAGTCCGCCCATGGTCAGCCCCTTGCGCGCCTCGCGCCGCAGCCATGACAGCAGGCGTTTGGTTGTGGCCTTCTGCACCTCGGCGCCGCCGCAGACCACGACCGTGTCGTCGCGGTGCAATTCGTCCAGATCTCCGTCGAGGTTGAACACCGTGCCGGTCGAACAGCGGGCGGTTTCGCCGCCTTCGCCGATCACCCGCCATTCATACAATTCTTTTTGCGACATCCGGTTGGCCAGACGCAGGCAATCCAGCGCTGCAGCAAACGAGAGAAGGGTGAAATTGTCCTGCAGAACAAAGACAAAGCGGCGCGGCTTGGCCGGAACAGTGTCCAGTTCGACAACCTGGCGCTGCGGCGGCGGAAACATCGGGGCGTTCCTTCTGACACGGGGGCTTGCGCGGGGTCCGCGAGGGTATCGAAGCAGATGGGCAGATGTGATCGGCAGCGTCAAGGCATGTCGCAAAAAACACTGTGGCCTTGCCGCTTGACGTTAAGTATACAGCGGCTCCGTTAGCGCTCGAAACGATATACCGGAGAGAAAAGATGACCGAGTGGCAGAAATCGAACTGGCGTGCGAAACCGCGGGTTCAGATGCCCGAGTATACGGACGCAGAGGCCCTGACCGCCGTCGAGGCGCAGCTTGCCAAGTATCCGCCGCTCGTCTTTGCCGGCGAAGCGCGGCGTCTGAAGGACCACCTTGCCGCCGCCGGGCGTGGCGAGGCGTTTTTGCTGCAGGGCGGTGATTGCGCCGAAAGTTTTGAACAGTTTTCCGCCGACGCGATCCGCGACACCTTCAAGGTGATGCTGCAGATGGCGATGGTGCTGACCTATGGCGCCAAGGTGCCGGTGGTGAAGGTCGGCCGCATGGCGGGCCAGTTCGCCAAGCCGCGCTCTGCCCCGACAGAGGTCAAGGATGGTGTGGAACTGCCCAGCTACCGTGGCGACATCATCAACCAGCTGCCCTTCACCGCAGAGGCACGGATTCCCGATCCGGCGAACATGCTGCGCGCCTACACGCAGGCGGCGGCGACGCTGAACCTTTTGCGCGCCTTTTCGACCGGCGGCTATGCGGACGTGCATCAGGTGCACGCCTGGACGCTGGGCTTTACCGAATCCGAAAAGGCCGCGCAGTACCGCGAAATGTCGACCCGCATTCAGGATGCCCTGGATTTCATCAACGCGGCGGGCGTGACCGGCGATCAGGCGCACAGTCTGCAGACCGTCGAATTCTACACCAGCCACGAGTCGCTGCTCTTGGAATACGAAGAGGCGCTCTGCCGCCAGGATTCGACCTCGGGCAACTGGCTGGCAGGATCGGGGCACATGATCTGGATCGGTGATCGCACGCGCCAGCCCGACGGCGCGCATGTGGAATTTGCACGCGGCGTGCTGAACCCCGTGGGGCTCAAGTGCGGCCCGACCACCACCGCCGAGGATCTCAAGGTCCTTATGCAAAAGCTGAACCCGAAGAACGAAGAGGGCAAGCTGACCCTGATTGCGCGCTTCGGTGCGGGCAAGGTGGCCGAAAACCTGCCGCGCCTCATCAAGGCAGTTCAGGAAGAGGGCGCCAAGGTGACATGGGTCTGCGACCCGATGCACGGCAACGTCATCAAGTCGGCCACCGGCTACAAGACGCGTCCCTTCGATTCGATCCTGCGTGAGGTGCGTGAGTTCTTTGCCGTGCACGAGGCAGAGCGTAGCATCCCCGGCGGCGTGCATTTCGAGATGACCGGTCTGGATGTCACGGAATGCACCGGCGGCGTGCGCGATGTGACCGAAGAGGATCTGTCGGACCGTTACCACACCGCCTGCGACCCGCGCCTGAACGCCTCGCAGTCGCTGGAACTGGCCTTCCTCGTGGCCGAGGAGCTGGTTGCGCGGCGCGAACAGGCCAAGGAAGCCGCCAGCGCCTGACATAACGCGCGAAGGCCGGAAATAGAGAACGCCCCCGCAGGAATTGGGGGGGCGTTTTTCGTTTCGTGGATACGGTAAGGCGCTCCTTGGCGTCAGGAGGGGAACCGCGCCGGGGACAAGGCCGCCAGAACAGATTCGGACATCTGAGGCGGTGCGCCGGTGATCATCGCCGCAGTCAGGCGCGACAGGGCAGGGGCGGTCTGCACGCCATAGCCGCCCTGACCGGCCAGCCAGAAGAACCCTTCGGCCCCGGGCGCAAAGCCGGCGACCGGTGTACGGTCCGGCGTGAAACTGCGCAGGCCCGCCCAGCTGTGTTCGACCCGGGTGACGGGCATAGTCACCGCCTGTTCGAACCGGTGCAGCCCCTCGGCCAGCACCATGTCATCGGGCCATGCATCGTGCGGATCCACCGGGTCCTCATCCGCCGGGCTGACCATCAGCTTGCCAGCCTCCGGTTTGGCATACCACTGTTCAGAGGCGGAAACGGTCAGTGGCCATTTGCTGACGTCATGCCCCTCCGGCGCGGGCAGTATCGCGGCTGACCGCCGCATCGGCTGCAATGGGATCACGGGGACGCCCGCCATCTTTGCCAACTCGGCGGCCCATGCTCCGGCGGCGTTGACGATAAGCGGCGCGCTATAGGTCTGCGTTGCCGTCGTGACCTGCCAGACACCGGACGCACGCCGCAGGCCCGAAACCCGCGCGCCGGTCTCGATCCGCCCGCCACGCTGGCGCAGAAGGCGCGCGTAGCCGGTCAGCATCCGGTCAACGTCGATGTCCTGCGCATCCCATTCGATCATCGCCGCCGCGATCAGGTCCGGACGCAGGATCGGCACAAGCTCCACCGCCTGCGCGGCACTCAGGCGTTCCAGCCCCTCGGCGCCCTCGGCATAGGCCTCCAGCGTGTCCAGTTCCGCCTCTGTGGCGACCATCAATTCACCGCGTGGCGACAAAAGGCTGTGGTCGGATACACCCTCGGGCGCTTCGAGCAATTCCGCTGCCACGGCATTCAGCGCGCGCAGCGTGGCGTTGCCGTAGTTGCGGATGAAGATCGCCGCAGAGCGCCCGGTCGAGTGATAGCCAAGCTGCGGCTCCGCCTCCAACACGGTGACGGACATCTCTGCCGACAATTCCGCCGCGGCGCTGATCCCGGCGATCCCGCCGCCGATCACCACCACATCCAAGGTCGTCATGCGCCCTCCTGAAAGCCGGTCAGGGTGCGGGTCAGGTTGGTCCCCAAAGTGTCCGACAGGTATCCGCCTTCCTGCACGAACAATGTCGGCAGGCCCAATTTTGCGATGGCTGAGCCGATGCGGGCGAACCCGTCCTGCGTGACCGCCAGCCCCTGAAACGGATCGTCGATCGAGGCGTCGAGTCCCAAGGCCACTACAAGCGCGTCGGTGCCAAAGCTGCGCACCCGATGCAGCGCGGTGTTCAGCGTTGACAGAAACGCATCATCCGCGGTTCCGCGCGGCAGCGGCAGGTTCAGGTTGCAGCCCAGCCCGCGACCCGCACCGCGTTCCTGCGCATGGCCCCAGAAGAACGGATAGAACCGCGCCGGATCGGCGTGGATCGAGACCGTCAGCACGTCATCGCGGTCATAGAACATGCCCTGTGTCCCGTTGCCGTGGTGCACGTCCACGTCCAAAATCGCCGGGCGATAGCCCTTGGCGCGCAACCGCTCGGCGGCGATGCCGGAATTGTTGAGGAAACAGAACCCGCCGGCCAGATCGGCAAAGGCGTGATGCCCGGGCGGGCGCGACAGGACATAGGCGGCACGGTCGCCTGCCGACAGCAGGTCGGCCCCGGCCACGGCGCTCTGCGCGGACCAATAGGCGGCCTCCCATGTGCCTTCGGCGATGGGGCAGGCGGTGTCGGCCTGATGATAGCCCGCCTGTCCCACGGCGGATTTTGGATAACCGTCCGTGCGGCTGGCCGGGTGGATGTTGGGAATGACCTCTTCGCCCGCACCGTCGATCCGCCGCCAGCGGGTGTAGATGTTTTCCAGAAAACTCAGATACTCGGGCGTGTGCACCGCCGCGATGGGGCCAAAGCCCGCGTCCTTAGGGGCCTGAAAGGCGCAGCCGGCCTCTTCGGCGGCGGCCTTCAGAACCTCGATCCGGCGCGGCTGTTCGGGGTTCGGCAGGATGGCCCCGTTGGCCATGAAATGTTTCGGATCATGCCGCCATTGGCGGTCGTCAAAAACGGCTTTCATTCATCTTCCTCCGGGGCAGTATGATCGGCATTGTGGAAACAAAAGCAATCTACTTCAAGGGGCTGTGGGTGGATGTTCATGTTTCTCAGATCTCCGTCCTGTCCGCGCCTTTCAGCCCCAACATCTGCCGGGCATCGTCGGGTGAGGCCACCTCGCGGCCCATCGCCTCGACGATCTGGCGGATCTTGGACACTTGTTCGGCATTGTTGCGGGCCAGCTGACCCCGGGCAATCATGAGGCTGTCCTCCAGTCCGACGCGCACATGCCCGCCCATCGCGGCGGCCATCGTCGTCAGCGGGATCTGGTGACGACCCGCCGCCAGAACAGAAAACATGTAATCCTGTCCGAACAGCTTGTCGGCGATTGTCTTCATATGGGTCAGGTTCTCGGGGTCCGGGCCGACCCCGCCCAACACGCCGAACACGAACTGAATGAAGAACGGCGCCTGAACCATGCCGCGGTCGGCGAAATGGCGCAGCATGTAGAGGTGGCTGAGATCATAGCATTCGAACTCGAACCGCGCGCCGCGTTCCTGGCCCATCATTCGCAGGATCCCGGCGATGTCGCGCGGCGTGTTCTTGAACACCAGATCGTCGGAGTTTTCCAGAAAGGGCTTTTCCCAATCGTGTTTCCAGTCGCTGATCCTGTCCGCCGCCGGATACAGCGCGAAGTTCATCGACCCCATGTTCAGGCTGCACATCTCCGGTTCGGCCAGTTTTGGGGCGGCCAGACGCTGATCCAGCGTCATCACGGCGCTGCCGCCGGTGGTGATGTTCAGCACAGCGTCGCTGGCCTGTTTGATGCGCGGCAGGAAAGCCATGTAATGCGCCGGATCGGCAGAGGGCTGCCCGGTGTCGGGAACACGGGCGTGCAGGTGCAGGATGGCGGCCCCGGCCTCTGCCGCGCCCAGCGCCTGTTCGGTGATCTGATCCGCCGTGACCGGCAGATGCGGTGACATCGACGGCGTGTGGATGGACCCGGTGACGGCGCAGGTGATGATGATCTTTGACATGTCAGAGGGCCTTCATCGCGGGGGCGATCTCATCGCTGAAGTGCGTCAGGGAGGCATCCAGCCCCTCGATGATCTCGTCCAGATGGGTTTCGTTCAGGATCAGTGGCGGGCAGACAAGGATATGGTCGCCTTCGATGCCGTCGCGCGTGCGGCGGGAATAGACGATCAACCCACGCTCATAGGCAATATCGACAAAGCGTTGGTGCGCGTTCAACGCCTTGGGCAGCGGTGCCTTGGTGCTGCGGTCTGACATGAATTCGAAAGCGGTCAGCAGGCCCTTACCGCGCACGTCGCCGATGATCTCATGCCTCTGCATCAACCCCTGCAGCCGTGCCAACAGCTTCTCCCCCATCGCGGCGGCATTGGCGCAGAGGTCCAGCCGATCAATCTCTTCCAGCACCGCCAGCCCGGCGGCGCAGGCCAGCGGGTTGCCGGCATAGGTGAACCCATGTGCAAAGCCGCCCGCATCCAGCACCGGCTCTACCAGCCGTTTGGCGACAACCATTGCGCCAAGAGGCGCATAGCCGGAGCCAAGTCCCTTGGACATGACCACGATATCGGGCTTCACGCCCCAATGCTCGCCGCCAAGGAAGGTGCCGGTGCGGCCTGCGCCGGTCATGACCTCATCCATGATCATCAGGATCCCGTAGCGATCGCAGATCTCACGCACTCGAGCCATGTAACCCGCAGGCGGCACCAAGGCGCCGGTCGAGGCGCCGCCGATGGGTTCGACAATAAAGGCCAGCACGGTTTCCGGCCCCTCTGCCTCGATCCGTTGCGCCAGCATATCGGCGTAGTGATGGCCTGTGGCGGGATCGTCCGGGTTCAGCCCGTCCAGATAGGCGCGGGGGGCGGGTATCTTGGGCATGTCGCGCAGCATCGGCGCAAAGGGCGCGGTCAGCGGTGTATACCCCGTGGTGGCCAGGGCGCCCAGCGTGCAGCCATGATACGACGGCGTGCGCGAGATGATCTTCCACCGGCTGCCCTGACCCGTGGCCAGCGCATGTTGGCGCGCCATTTTCATCGCGCTTTCCACCGCCTCGGACCCGCCGGAAACGAAAAAGACCTTTTCCAGCCCCTCCGGCATCTTGTCGACCAGCTTTGACGCAAGGTTTTCAGAGGCTTCCGTCTCGAAGTGCAGGCGATAGCCGAAGGTGGATTTCTCCATCTGGCGCTGCATCGCGGCCAGAACGTGGGTGTTTGAATGACCGATGTTGCAGACCATGGCGCCAGAGGAGCCATCCAGATAGCGCCGCCCGTTCTTGTCCCACATGTAGACGCCGCGCGCCTGATCCAGCACCGGCTTGCGGCCCCGTCCCTGATAAAAAAGGTTGCTCATGTCCTCACCCTTGCAAACCTGCGCGATCTTTGGCCCTGAAAGCCGCGGTGACGGTCGCGTCCTGCGCAAAGGGGCGTCCGTTGGTGTTGATGGTCTGAACCAGTCGCCGGGCAGCCCGGAGAAATCTGTCCGGGCTAGATCGTGACTTGTGCAGACCATGCGGAGCGGCCATTCATAGATCAAATAGATAATGAGAATTGTGGTTATCGATGAAATCTATGCCGCCTGAGGACTCTGCGCGCGAGCCGCGCTTCGATCCGGAACGCGTGGCGCGCGAACTGGACTGGAATCTGCTGCGGACCTTTGTTGTGCTGGCGGACAGCCATTCGATCACCGAAGCGGCCAATCGGCTGCGGTTGAAGCAACCCTCTGTTTCCGCGGCCTTGTTGCGGTTGGAGGACCGTTTGGGGCGCAAGCTGATCAACAGGTCGCCGGGGCATTTCGCGCTGACGGAGGCGGGCCAGTTGCTGTACCGCGAGGCGGTAGAGATCAACGGCTCTGTCCTGCGGCTGTCGACCCTCATGCGTGACATGACCGAAGAGATTCAAGGTCACGTCAAGATCGAGGTCGCCAGCCATGTGGTCTGTCCGCTCTTCGATCAAGTTCTCACCAGCTTCCATCAGGACCACCCGCGCGCCAGCCTGTCGATCGAAGTACGCTCCAGCGCCGAGGCGATTGCTGAGGTCATGGCCAAGCGGGCATCCTTTGCGATTTGCCTCGTGCAGGAACACAGCCCACGGTTGGAGTACCGCAGGCTGTACCGCGAATTTTTCGGCCTGTTCTGCGGACCGCCGCATCCGCTGTTCGGGCGCGAGGATCTGAGCCTCACCGATCTGGCGGGGCAGGGCACGGTCAGCTTTGAAACCGACCGCCTGCAGGATGTCTTGCGGCCTGTGACGCTGATGCGGGCGCAGGCGGATCTGGGGCACCGGATCACCGGCGTGTCGTCGAACCTCGAAGAGGTGCGGCGCATGATCGTGGCCGGTATGGGGATCGGCCCCTTGCCGGTCCATGTTGCGGCGCGGGATGTGCGGGACGGTCTGTTGTGGCAATTGCCGCCCTATACCGATTTGCCCGCGATCGACGTGCATGTGGTCTGGAACACCAACGCGGCCAAGAACCGGGCAGAGACGCTGTTGCTGAACAGCGTGCTGCGCGCCATCGAAGAGACACCGATGGAGGAACGGACCTACAGGTGATCCCAGACCGTCGATCCGCGCAGCTCGCAGAACCAAACCCCGGTGGAGGTTGACCGCCAGCCTTGCCTGCAAAAGCAAAGGCCCCGGCAGGGTGCCGGGGCCTGTTTTCCATTTGTCCCTGTCAGGACTGGCGCGTCAGTCGTTGCTGACGATCAGGCGCAGATGCCCCGTACCCGGTTCCGGGCGCGACGCTTTTTCGGGTTGTGTGCCTGGCGCAAAAGCGGCGGTCTCTTCGCGGAACAGACGTTCGGGTTTGCGGCTCTCCACGTCGACGGTTTCGCGAGAAAAGACCTTCGTGCCGCCCAGAGCCGACGTGACGTCGATGCTGCGGATCACGAAACGGCGCGGGGTGCGTCCGATCCGGCCGTGGCTGACCAACGCGCCCAATGCGCGGCTCTGATCACCGAAATCCGAGCGCAACGGCAACAGGACCATGTTGGCCTCAAGATCCGGTTTGCCAAAGCCGCCTTCGGCCCGAAGGTCGATGCGCACGATGGCCGGGTCGGCAAACAGATGTGAGACAGCCTCGCCGAAACGTTCCCGTTCGGCGGGCGCGATGAGCGAGGACAGCGGCATTCCAGCCACCTGCATGCCCATCAGGTCATTGAGATGCGTGCCGGCAACGCGAACCTTGGCCATTGTCGGCGCGATGCGTTCCATCAGAAAGGCGTTTTCAAGGGCGTCTTCCATGCCGCGCGGGTCGATCTGGCTGCGCAGCGGGACGGCGTCCTTTTCGCAAAGGCCGTTCCAATAGGCTTCGACCTGCCGAAGCGGGGCCAGCCTTCGCATCTTTTCGCGTTCCGTCATGGATACGACATCCCGTCCGCTTCCGCCCTTACCCAGCATGTTTCTCTCCTGTTCGTTCAGAAACATGGCGGGCCCCCGTCCACCAAGCCTGTTTAATCAAAGTTACGAAAACCTTACTAGCAGCTATTCGCCTAAATTTCGCCCCAATTCTCTTTCCAAGGTTAACGATCCGGCAATACTTGCACCATCGCGCTGCAATGGGTAGGCCCGTTTGACGCAAAGCGGGAGATGAGAGATGCGGCAATCCATGACGGGGTTCGCCAGCCAGTCCGGGCAGGGGCTTGGGCGCAACTGGATTTGGGAATTGCGGGGCGTGAACGGCAAGGGGCTGGACCTGCGTCTTCGCCTGCCGGACTGGATCGAGGGGCTGGAGGCCGAGGTGCGCAAGCGCTGTGCCGATCGGCTGGCACGGGGCAACGTGCAGATCTCGCTGAAGCTCGCCGCCGATGAGGGCGATGGCGGCATGCGTCTGGACGAGGCGCACCTGGCCTCTGTTCTGGCGGCAATGGCGCGGATCGAGGCTGAGGCCATGTCGCAGGGCATATCGCTGGCGCCTTCGACCTCTGCCGATATCGTGGCGCTGCGTGGTGTTCTGACAGCCGAGGCCCCAGAGGCGGATCCGGCGGTCCTGCGCGCCGCCATTCTTGCCGATTTCGACAAGGCGCTGGAGGCTTTTGCCGCCATGCGAGGCGCCGAAGGCGCAGCCCTGACCGAGGTGCTGACCCGCCAGATGACCGAAATCACCGACCTGCTGGCCGAGGCCGAAGCGGCGGTGGTCGAACGGCAGCCGCAACAGGCAGAGCGTCTGCAGGCTCATTTGCAACGGGTGATAGACAATGCGGACGGCGTTGATGACGTCCGGGTTTCGCAGGAACTGGCCATGATCGCGGTCAAATCCGACGTGACCGAGGAAATCGACCGTCTGCACGCCCATATCGCCGCTGCGCATCAACTGCTGGCCACGCCGGGGGCCATCGGCCGCAAGTTCGATTTTCTGATGCAGGAGTTCAACCGCGAGGCCAATACCCTGTGTTCCAAATCCGGCGACACGCGCTTGACGCAGGCCGGGCTGGCGCTGAAGACGGTGATCGACCAGATGCGCGAACAGGTTCAGAACGTGGAGTGACCCGGCAATGACCGACTCAAAGACCCGCCGTGGATTGCTGATCATCCTGTCCTCACCTTCCGGTGCAGGCAAATCGACCCTGTCCCGCCGCCTGCTGCAATGGGACTCGTCTCTCAGCTTTTCCGTTTCAGCCACGACGCGCGCGCCGCGCCCGGGCGAGGTGGATGGCGATCACTACCATTTCCTCAGCGAAGACGATTTCAAGCGCAGCGTGCGCGAGGACGGGATGCTGGAACATGCGCACGTCTTTGGCCATTTCTACGGCTCGCCCCGCGCGCCGGTCGAAGAGGCGATCGGGCAGGGGCGCGACGTGCTTTTCGACATCGACTGGCAGGGCGCGCAGCAGATCGTGAACTCTGGGCTGGGGCGGCACACGCTGTCAGTCTTCATCCTGCCGCCCTCTATCGCCGAACTGCGCCGCCGTCTGATCAGCCGGGGACAGGACGCAGCGGATGTGATCGCCAAGCGGATGCAGAAAAGCTGGGACGAGATCAGCCATTGGGGCAGCTATGACTACGTGCTGATCAATGACGATCTGGACCGCACCTTTGCCGATCTGCAGACCATCGTGACAGCCACCCGCCTGCGCCGGTTGCAACAGCCCGCATTGGTGGATCACGTCCGCAAACTGCAACAGGAATTCGAGGAACTGTCATGACCCTTTATGCACTGGACGGAATTGCCCCGGAACTGGCTGCGGACGCGTGGGCCGCGCCGGATGCCAACCTGATCGGCAAGGTGGTGCTGGAGGCGCGCGCCTCTGTCTGGTTCGGCTGCACCCTGCGTGGCGACAACGAGGAAATCCGCGTGGGCGCCGGATCGAACGTGCAGGAGAACGTGGTCTGTCACACGGACATGGGCTATCCGCTACACATCGGACCGGGCTGTACCATCGGCCACAAGGTCATGCTGCACGGCTGCACCATCGGCGAAAACAGCCTGATCGGCATGGGCGCGACGATTCTGAACGGCGCGAAGATCGGCAAGAATTGCCTGATCGGCGCGGGGGCCCTGATCACCGAAGGCAAGGAGATCCCCGACGGCAGCCTTGTCATGGGCATGCCGGGAAAAGTGGTCCGCGCACTGGACGAGGCCGCGATCGAAGGGTTGCGGAAATCCGCGCTTGGCTATCAGGCGAACGCGGCCCGGTTTGCCGCCGGACTGAAAGCCGTCTGACGCGCAGCCTGCGCATCGTGCTCAGTCCGGGCGGGGCTCCGGCGGGCTGCGCAGTTCGGGGTGAATCGTCGGCAGGTCGGCGTCCCTCTTGTCCGTGTGCAAGCTGGCCGCCCGCCAGTGGCCGTCATGATAGACGGCCGTGAGGTAGGCCATGTAGGGCGGAATGACGAATTGCGCATCGCGCATGATGTAGGTGATGTGTTGCCCGGTCAGGGATGTCCGGTTGTCGTTGGTGAAATGGGCGCCGCGACAGAGCCTGTGGTACTCCTTTGCGCCGATCCGGTCATAGCTGTCGCGCGCCGCGTTCAGCACCGGAGTCCAGGTGGTGTAATCGTCAAAGACCCGTTCGGCGTCTTTGCTGCTGACACGGTTGGGAATCATGAAACAGGGTTCCAGCCCCACCCAGTCCCGCGCCCAGAAATGCTGTGCGATCTTGTCGAGGAGGTCTTGATATATCTCTTGCGCCTCGGCGTCGTCAGCTTGGCTATTGTACATCGTCCGACCCGTTTTCAACTCTTACCGTATCCCACGATCCGGTTCCCGGGCGGCTCGCGAATTGGTTTTTAGATGCATCGTCAACCAATTAATGGCAACAGAATAGATCGCCGCAGGGGGCCGCGGCCCCTATCGACGACACCGGGGCGATGGGCTAAAGCGGGGTCATAGCGGCCGCGCCCCGACAGGGGTGGTTGCGCCGCAGCGGGCGCCCCCTGTTGGGCGAACAGCCGAAAATACCAGGGAAACAGACCCCTTGTGGCCCTGATGGGGCAGGCGGGTTCAGGGAAAGGATGTGCGACATGAAACCGACATTGCAGCGCCCGGGCGGCTTGCCCGCTTCGCTTTCGACCCCGGTCGTGACGCCGATCATGCCCTCCGTGGTCTATGCCTCGACCACGCCGGATGAATTGGATTCGCAGTACGAAGGCCGGGCCGAAGGCTACACCTATGCCCGCGAAGGGCATCCTAACGCCGATGTTCTTGCCCGCCGGATCGACGCGCTGGAAGGCGTCGAAGGCGGTATCGTCACCGGGTCCGGCATGGCGGCGGTGTCGGCGGTTCTCTTGGGTCTGTTCAAGGCGGGCGATCATGTGATTGGCGCGGATCAGCTCTATGGCCGGTCGCTGCGCATGATGACCGAAGATCTGCCACGGCTGGGGATCGAAACCTCGCTGGCGGATGTCTGCGATGTGTCTTCGGTCGAGGCGGCGATCCGCCCCGAGACCAAGCTGATCCTGATCGAGGTCGTGTCGAACCCGACGCTGCGGCTGGCCGATCTGGATGGCATCGCGGCGCTGTGCAAGGCGCGTGGCCTTCTGCTGGCCGTGGACAACACCTTTACCACGCCGCTGGCGCTGAAACCCTTTGAGCGGGGCGCCGACATCGTCCTGCATTCGGTGACCAAGCTGCTGTCGGGCCATTCGGATACGACGCTGGGCTGGGTCGCGGCCAAGGATCCGGCCATCGCCGAGCGGATGCGCGTTTTCGCCGTCACCACCGGCCTGACCGCCAGCCCCTTTGACTGCTGGCTGGCCGAGCGCGGGCTGGCGACCTTTCCGCTGCGGTTTGATCGCGCTCAGGAAAACGCGCTGCGTCTGGCAGAGTATCTGGGCAGCGCCGAGGGTGTGAAACAGGTGCTTTATCCAACACGGCCCGATCACCCGGACGCGGCGCGGGCGCAGGGGCTGCTGCGCGGTCAGGGCGGCAACATGGTCAGCTTTATCCTTAACGGAGGGCGGGCGCAGGCCAATGCCTTTGCCGAGGCCGCCCAGGGCATCGCCTTTGCGCCCACGCTGGGCGATGTGGGCACGACGCTGTCGCATCCCGCCTCCTCCTCTCACCGGGCGCTGACGCCAGAGGCGCGGGCAGAGATCGGCATCACGGAAGGGTTTTTCCGGGTCTCGGTCGGGTTGGAAGACCCCGAGGCACTGATCGCGACCTTTGCCGATGGTCTGGCTGCGGCACGAAAGGCCTGATCTGGTGGACCGCTTCGTCGATGGTTTTGTCGAGGCCGTGCCCCTGCCGGCGCTGGTGATCCGCCGCGATGAACGGATCGAGGCCGCCAACGATGAGGCGCGCAGGCTGTTGGGCGATGGCATCGCGGGGCGGCATTTCATCACCGCCCTGCGCCAGCCGCAACTGCTGGACGCCATCGAAAGCTCCTTGCGCGACCGTGCCGCGCGCGAGGCGGATTACCTGACCAATGACGGCCGACAGGACACCACCTTCCGGGTCTCTGTCCGGCCGGTCGACCTGCCCGACGGGGCCGGGGTTCTGGTCTGTTTCGATGATATTTCGAACGCGCAGCAACTGGTCCAGATGCGGCGCGATTTCATCGCCAACGTCAGCCACGAGCTGAAGACTCCACTGACTGCGCTGATCGGCTTTATCGAGACCCTGAAAGGCCCGGCCCGCAACGACCCCGATGGGCAGGCGCGGTTCCTGAACATCATGCACTCCGAAGCGCACCGGATGAACCGCCTTGTCGGTGATCTGCTGTCGCTGAGCCGGGTCGAGGCCGAAGAGCGGGTGCGTCCGACCGAGCGGCTGGATCTGAGCGAGTTGATCCAATCCGTCCTGCACGCCCTTGCGCCGATGGCGCGCGACAGGGAAGTGACGCTGGAGCATGACCTGCCCGAAGGTCCGGTTGTGATTGCCGGTGACAATGACCAGTTACGGCAGGTTCTGACAAACCTCGTCGAGAACGGCATCAAGTACAGCGGTGCGGGAACGCGCGTCACGGTCCGCCTCAGCCCGCCGGACTATGCGCCGCGTCTGCGGACCCGCGCGGTGGTCCTGAAGGTCGAGGATACCGGCCCCGGCATAGACCCTTTTCACCTGCCGCGCCTGACCGAAAGGTTCTACCGGGTCGACAGTCACCGCTCACGTGAGATGGGCGGCACCGGGCTGGGCCTTGCCATCGTCAAGCACATCGTGAACCGGCACCGCGGGCGGATGCGGGTCGAAAGCGAGCCGGGGCAGGGGCTGCATTTCACCATCACACTGCCCGTCAGTTAAGGGCAAAGGGCGGCGCTGCGTCGCCCTGGGGTGTCGTTGACGGTATTGCCTTGGGCTCCGGGCGCTGGATAGGCTGGGGCAATCTGTGGAAAGGATGCCCTGATGGCCCGCGCCGAATGGAACCACGTCCCCGAGCATCTGCCCCTGCAGGTGAACCCGCTGTTCAACTGGCCGCCACGTCCCGGGGCGGTGCTGCACTGGTACTGGTCCAGCTGGTTTCCGCTGAGCATCAACCTGTGCATCGTTGCCTTGGCCTGTGCCGCATGGGCGCTGACCGCGCCGACACTGGAACAGGCGGCCACCCCGGGCCTGTGGATCGTGGCGATCGGGCTGCGCAATCTGGTCCTGATCGCGCTGCTGGCCCATGGCTTGCACACTGTTTTTCATGCGCGGGATATGCAGGGCAGGGCGCACAAGTATGACCCGCGCCCGTTTCCGCGCATGGGCCGGATGTTCACCTTTGGCGACCAGTTGCGGGACAACATGTTCTGGACGCTGGCCTCCGGCGTGCCGATCTGGACTGCGTGGGAGGCGCTGATCTGGTGGGCGATGGCCAACGGCTATGCGCCGCTCTGGTCATGGCAGGACGGGCGGCTCTGGTTCGTTGCGGTGTTTTTTCTGATCCCGATCTGGGAAAGCTTTTACTTCTACTGGATGCACCGGTTGCTGCACACGGGGCTGTTCTACCGGTTTCACGCCCTGCACCACCGCAACACCGATGTCGGCCCGTGGTCGGGCTTGTCGATGCATCCGGTCGAGCATCTGTTCTATTTCGGGACCGCAATGATCCATTTCGTCGTGCCGACCCATCCGGTGCATCTGATCTTTCACCTGATGTTCTACGCGCTCTACGCCGTGACGACGCACACGGGCTTCGAAGGTCTGTGGTCCGCCGGGCGCAAGCGGCTGCACCTGGGCAACTTTCACCACCAGATGCACCACCGCTATTTCGAAGTGAATTACGGCACGCTGGAAGTTCCGTGGGACCGGTTCTTTGGAACCTTTCATGACGGAACCGAGACCGCGAAGACCCGGATGAAGGAACGTCTGGCCGCAAGACGGCGGTGATCGCGGTATCGATTCGCCCTCTAACAGGCGGTGGAGGGGCGTTACCCTACGTGAACTCCCGCCCATGCTGTCGGCCATGGGGCGCCACCCGCCCACGTTGTGGAAGTGACGGAAAATACGGCTCTTTATGGCCTGCCTTCCCTCGCGCACGGATGGGTTTCCCCACTTTTTTCAGGGCTGATTTCAGACAAATCCGCCGTTTCCGCGCGTTGTCATAAAACCGTTACATACCTGTCACAAAAGCATTGCGCGCAACCTTTAGCGCTCCGGCACAGAGGTCATCGTGGGGATGATCGATTCCTAAGCTCAGGGAGCACCCTATGAAATTCGCTAAACTGTCCGCCTCCGCTCTGGCGATCGCTGCTGTCGCAGCCACTTCGGCTGCCGCACGTGACAACGTTCAGGTTGCCGGTTCGTCGACCGTTCTGCCCTATGCCTCCATCGTGGCGGAACTGTTCGGTGACAACACCGACTTCCCGACGCCGGTTGTTGAATCGGGCGGTTCCTCCGCTGGCCTCAAGCGTTTCTGCCAGGGCGTCGGCACCGAGCACACCGACATTGCAAACGCGTCGCGCAAGATCCGCGAAAAGGAAATCAAGGCCTGTGCCGAAAACGGCGTGACCGACATCATCGAAGTCCGCATCGGCTATGACGGCATCGTCTTTGCCTCGCAGACCGACGGCCCGGCCTACACCGCCTTCAGCCAGTCCGACATCTTCAACGCTCTGGCGCCGAAGGTCATGGTTGACGGCGAACTGGTCGACAACCCCTACACCAAGTGGTCCGATTTCAACGCCGATCTGCCGGACGCCGAAATCCTCGCCTTCATCCCGGGCACCAAGCACGGCACCCGCGAAGTCTTTGAAGAAAAAGTGATCGCGGTTGGTTGTGAAGAAACCGGCGCGATGCAGGCAATGATCGACGGCGGCATGTCCGAAGACGACGCCGAAGACGCCTGCCTTGAGGTGCGCACCGACGGCCGGTCTGTCGACATCGACGGCGATTATACCGAGACGCTGGCGTCCATCGACGCCAACCAGCACGGCATCGGCGTCTTCGGTCTGGCGTTCTACGAGAACAACACCGACAAGCTGAAGGTTGCCACCATGGCCGGTGTCACCCCCTCGACCGAGACCATCTCGACCGGTGAATACCCGGTGTCGCGCCCGCTGTATTTCTACGTCAAGAAAGCGCACATCGGCGTGATCCCCGGCCTGAAGGAATACGCCCAGTTCTTCACCCACGAACAGATCGCAGGCCCCGACGGCCCGCTGGCCCAATACGGTCTGGTTGCCGATCCCGAGCTGGCCAAGACCCAGCAGATGATCGCTGACGAGGTTGTCATGGGCGGCGGCATGTAATCCAGCCCGCAAGGGTTCGATTTCGCCTGACCTGTACGGGGGCGGCATATTCCGCCGCCCCCCTTCCTTTTACGACCTTTTCTCAACTTCGGAACTCGGGGGGCATATGCCTGTTATCTGGCTCATCGTGATCGTGCTCGCGCTGGCGGCCTTGGGGTATATCCTCGGGTCGCGCCGCGCGATGCAAAGCGCCGGGGGCGACAGGCGCGACCTGCATTCGCTGCCGTCCTACTATGGCTCGAACGTGGCGCTGAAGTCGCTGGTCCCGGCCATGCTGGCGCTGGTCGTCTGGCTGATCGCGCAACCCTTCTACGTCAACAGCGTGATCTCCGGCATGATCCCGGACACGGCGATCAAGGAAGGCTCCAGCCTCGGACTGGTGCTGTCAGAGGTTCGCCGCACCGCCGAGGGGCTGGAAAACTCCGTCGCGCAGGGCGCGATGAGTGACAGTTTTGCCCGCAACCCGGATGCCGATCTTGAGGATATGACCACACGGCTGAAAGACGCCGGTCAGATCGTCACCTCGACTGTGACCAAGCCGATGCTGGTGGCGGCGCAGGAATACCGGCAGCTGAACGCGACCGGCAACATGCTGATGGCCGGTGTCGTCATTCTGCTGTCGCTGTTCGGTGCGTTCTGGGGGATAAGGGAAACCAACAAGGAATTCCGCGCCCGCAACGTGGTCGAGCAGGGGGTGCTGGCGCTCTTGATCGCGGCGGCCTCCATCGCCGTTCTGACGACCATCGGCATCATCTTTTCGCTGCTGTTCAACACCATCGAGTTCTTCCGCCTCTATCCTGCGGCAGAGTTCTTTACGCTGCTGGAATGGGCGCCCAGCTTTTCCGGCCGTGGCGGATCGTCCAGCCTTGGAATTCTGCCGCTGCTCTGGGGCACCTTCTACATCTCCCTCGTGGCGCTGCTGGTCGCGGTTCCGATCGGGCTCTTCGCGGCGATCTACCTGTCCGAATACGCCACGCCCACCGTGCGCGGGATTGCCAAACCGATGTTGGAGGTTCTGGCCGGTATCCCGACCATCGTTTACGGCCTGTTTGCGCTGCTGACGGTCGGACCGCTGCTGCTGACGGTCTTTGGTCCCGACAGCCTTGGCTGGATGGCCGGTCAGCGTGCGGTCATCACCGCAGGCATCACAATGGGCATCATGCTGATACCCTTCGTCAGCTCGCTGTCTGATGACATCATCAACGCGGTGCCGCAGGCGATGCGCGACGGGTCGTATGGCCTTGGTGCCACCAAATCGGAAACCATCAAGCAGGTGATCCTGCCCGCCGCCCTGCCGGGCATTGTGGGCGCCGTTCTTCTGGCCGCCAGCCGCGCCATCGGCGAGACCATGATCGTGGTTCTGGGCGCCGGCGCTGCCGCGCGGCTTAGCCTCAACCCCTTCGAGGCGATGACCACGGTGACCGCCAAGATCGTGTCCCAGCTGACCGGCGACAGCGACTTTGCCTCGCCCGAGGCGCTGGTTGCCTTCGCCCTTGGCATGACCCTCTTCATCCTGACGCTGGGGCTGAACGTCTTCGCCCTCTACATCGTGCGCAAATACCGGGAGCAGTACGACTAATGACCGACGCAAGCATGGACAGCCCCGCACCGCGCCGGAAGATCTCGCTCACGGCCGAGGATGTGCACACGAAAAAGCGCAACGCAGCCGAAAAGCGGTTCAAGGCCTATGGCATCGCCGCCATTGCAACCGGCCTTCTGTTTCTCGCCATTCTGGCGGTTTCTATCGTGCGCTCCGGTGCGCCCGCCTTCACGACGACGGTGGTCAGCCTGAACTTTACCCTGACGCAGGACGAATATGACGCTGCCGAAAAGCAGATGTTCAAGACCAAGGCCTATTCGGAGATTTTCATTTCGGCCCTGAACAAAGAGCTGAATGCCCGGAACATCCAGGTCGATTTCGACGAGGACTCTATCGAACGGATCATGGGCAAGGCCGGCGGCACCCTGCGTGAATACTATCGCGCGAACGAGAACCAACTGGGCGAACCGGTGCAGTTCAAGCTGAACGCATCTTCGCGGGTCGACGGCTATTTCAAGGGCCGGGTCAAACGTGACGGGTTCACCGACAGCCGGTTCCTGACGCTGGCCGATCTGGATCTTGTCGACGCCCTGGCCGAGGCGGGCATCATCACCACGACTTTTGACTGGGGGTTCATCACCGGGGCGGACTCGGGTGTGGACAACCCCGGCGGCGCCGGGATCGGCGTCTCTGTCGTGGGGTCCTTCTTCATGATGCTGGTGGTGCTGTTCCTGTCGCTGCCCATCGGCGTCGCCGCCTCCATCTACCTTGAGGAATTCGCACCGCAGAACCGATGGACCGACCTGATCGAGGTGAACATCTCGAACCTCGCCGCGGTGCCGTCGATCGTCTTCGGTATCCTTGGCCTTGCGGTGTTCATCCAGTTTGCCCACCTGCCGCAATCCGCGCCGCTGGTCGGTGGGCTGGTGCTGACGCTGATGACGCTGCCGACGATCATCATCTCGACCCGTGCCTCGCTGAAGGCGGTGCCGCCGTCGATCCGCGATGCCGCACTGGGGGTAGGGGCCTCGAAGATGCAGTCGGTGTTCCACCACGTCCTGCCGCTGGCCATGCCGGGCATCCTGACCGGCACCATCATCGGTCTGGCGCAGGCGCTGGGGGAAACCGCTCCGCTCTTGCTGATCGGCATGGTGGGCTTTGTCGCCCGCGCCTATCCGGACGGCCTGATCGCGGGCTTTACCGAGGCGAACTCGGCCATGCCGGCGCAGATCTACACCTGGGCCGCCCGCGCCGATCAGGCGTTCTATGAAAAGGCCTGGGGCGGGATCATCATCCTTCTCATCTTCCTCCTGACCATGAATATCATCGCCATCATTCTGCGCCGCCGCTTCGAGCGCCGCTGGTAAGGCCGAAGCGCCGCGGATAAGGAGAATAAGACAATGTACGACGCACCGCACACGGAGAGACACGTGGACCAGAAGGAAACCAAGATCAGCGCCCGCAAGGTTCAGGTGTATTACGGCACGAACCACGCCATCAAGGACGTGGACGTCGACATCGAAGACAAGACCGTAACCGCCTTCATCGGCCCGTCGGGCTGCGGCAAGTCCACATTCCTGCGTTGCCTGAACCGGATGAACGACACCATCGACATCTGCCGTGTCGAAGGTGACATCCAGATCGACGGCGAAAACATCTACGACAAGCGCGTCGATCCGGTGCAACTGCGCGCCAAGGTCGGCATGGTGTTCCAGAAACCGAACCCCTTTCCCAAGTCGATCTATGACAACGTCGCCTACGGCCCCCGCATCCACGGTCTGGCCCGGTCCAAGGCCGATCTGGACGAGATCGTTGAAAAGTCCCTGCGCCGTGGCGCCATCTGGGATGAGGTCAAGGATCGCCTGGACGCGCCGGGCACCGGCCTGTCCGGGGGCCAGCAACAGCGCCTGTGCATCGCCCGCGCCATCGCCACCGAGCCGGAGGTCCTGTTGATGGATGAGCCCTGCTCGGCGCTGGACCCGATCGCAACTAGCCAGGTCGAGGAACTGATCGACGAGTTGCGTTCGCAGTATTCGGTGGTCATCGTGACCCACTCGATGCAGCAGGCCGCGCGCGTCAGCCAGAAAACCGCCTTTTTCCACCTCGGCAACCTCGTGGAATTTGGCGAAACCGGCAAGATCTTCACCAACCCGGTGGATCCCCGGACGGAATCCTACATCACCGGACGGATCGGATAAGAAAATGTCTGAACTGAAACAGCATATCGCAAGCGCCTTTGACCGGGACCTTGAAGGGATTCAGGCGCAGATCATGAAGATGGGCGGCCTTGTGGAGGCCGCGATCATCCGGTCCGCCAAATCTCTGGAAACCCGCGACGAGGATCTGGCCGAACAGGTGCGTCACGGCGATGCCGCCATCGACGCCATGGAAGAGGCGCTGAACGAAGAGGCCGCCCGGGTGATCGCCCTGCGCGCGCCCATCGCATCGGACCTGCGGGTCGTGCTGTCGGTCATGCGCATGTCGGCCAACCTTGAACGCATTGGTGACCTGTCGAAAAACATCGCCAAACGGACCTCCGTCCTTGTGCAGATGCAGCCCGTCGGCGGCACCGCCACGTCGCTGCGCCGCATGGCGCGCGAGGTGGAACTGATGCTCAAGGACGCGCTGGACGCCTATATTCAGCGCGATCAGGCACTGGCCGAGGACGTGATCGAACGCGACCGCGACGTCGACCAGATGTACAACACGCTGTTCCGCGAATTCCTGACCTTCATGCTGGAAGATCCGCGCAACATCACTGCCTGCATGCATCTGCATTTCATCGCCAAGAACATCGAACGCATGGGCGACCACGTGACCTCGATCTGCGAGCAGGTGATTTTCCTGACCTCGGGCCACAAACCCGAAGATGTCCGGGTCAAGGCGGACCGTACCTCGACGGATGCCAGCCTTGCACCGGATGCGCCGCTTGGGGATGAGGACGGGGACTGAGCACATGTCTGCAGATCAGCCGACGGTTCTGGTGGTCGAGGATGAGGCTGCCCAACGCGAAGTCCTGACCTACAATCTCGAAGCGGAGGGGTTTCGCGTTGCCCGCGCCGAAAACGGCGAAGAGGCTCTGGTGCTTCTGGAAGAGGAATCGCCGGATATCATCGTTCTGGACTGGATGCTGCCCAATGTCTCGGGAATCGAGGTCTGCCGCCAGATAAAGACGCGCCCCGATACGCGCAACGTGCCGATCATCATGCTTTCGGCGCGGTCCGAAGAGGTCGACCGCGTGCGCGGGCTGGAAACCGGGGCGGATGATTATGTCGTCAAACCCTATTCGGTGATCGAACTGATGGCTCGGGTGCGGGCGCAGTTGCGGCGTACACGTCCGGCGGCGGCGGGTCTGCAACTGGAGTATGAGGACATCGTGCTCGATTCAGAGACGCATCGCGTGACGCGCGGCGGCAAGGGTCTGAAACTGGGCCCGACCGAGTTTCGCCTGCTGACCACCTTCATGGAAAAGCCGGGCCGCGTCTGGTCGCGTGAACAACTGTTGGACCGGGTCTGGGGGCGCGACATCTATGTCGATACCCGCACCGTGGACGTCCACATTGGACGGCTGCGCAAGGCGCTGTGCCAGAATGGGGGCGACGATCCTTTGCGCACGGTGCGCGGCGCCGGCTACGCGCTGGGGTGAGAGACGGTTCCGGCGCAGCCGGATGAAAGGTCCAGTGGGCCTTTCAAGTCTCGAACGGGCAGAGCCCCGGGGTGGACGGTTCCGGCGCAGCCGGATGAAAAGTCCAGTGAACCTTTCAAGTCTCGCACGGACGGAGCCCCGGGGGGCAGTTTCTGTGCCCCCGGTTTCCCGGCTCATGACCGCTTCGGCAAACTACACGTCTCCCCATGCTCACCGGTCGCATCGTCTCTCCGGAATGTGTAGGCTGGACGGACATGATCCAGACCGGAGGCCGCCATGCGCATAGTACCCCTGATATTCACCGCCGCCTTTCTGCAAGCCACATCACTGGCCGCCGATGAGGTTGGGATCGGCAAGGGCCTCGCAGAGGTCGAGATTCAGACCCCATCCGGCCCCGTGGTCATTAAACGCATTCAGGACACGGACCACCAGATCACCGGCGAATGGGCCCGGACCTCGCGCCCCTGTCCCAATTTCTGCATTCAGCCCATGACACCCGCCGAGGGGGTGACCACGATCGGTGAATTGGAACTGATCGCCATGCTGCAGGATCCGGAGGCCGTGGTGATCGACAGCCGAACCTCCGACTGGTTCAGCTCCGGCAGCATCCCCGGCGCGATCAACATTCCCTATACCTACATCATCGACGAAATGGGCCAGCTGGGCTGCGAGGTGGATTTCGAAGGCTGGGACTGCGCCGAGGCGCGCCCGGTGGCGCTGTTCTGCAACGGGCTGTGGTGCGGCCAGTCGCCAACCGCGATCCGCAACATGATCGAAGCAGGCTATCCGGCGGAACGGATCTTCTACTACCGCGGCGGGATGCAAAGCTGGCGCGTGCTTGGTCTGACCGTGACCGACCCCTCCGGCTAACGCCGGGAAAGCTCGGGAACGGGCTTGAATTGAGACTGCGGCGCGTCATTCTCCGTTGCAAGTGAAGGAGAACCACATGACACGATTCTGGCTGGCCGTCGTGGCGATGCTGCTTTGGATGGGCAGCGCGGTGGCGCATGAAGTCCGTCCCGCGATTGGCGATCTGACCACCGAGGACGGCCGGGTGTCTCTGGTTCTGCGTCTGAGCATGGAACCGGTTCTGGCCGGTGTCGATCTGGAGGGGCTGGACGATACCAACGAGTCCGACGATGCCGACAAGGTCGACACGCTGCGGGCACTGGAGCCGGATACGCTGAAGTCCGAGATCGAGGCGAGCCTGGGCCAAGTGCTGTCGCAGGTGACAATCAGCGCAGAGGGGCAGGCGGTGCCGCTGAGCGCTGCGGATATTCAGGTCGACAGCGTGCCGGACGTGACTTTGCCGCGTGAATCGCGGCTGTTCCTGAATGGCGACCTGCCTGGCGGTGCCGAAACGCTGACCGTCAGCTGGCCCTCGGAATACGGGACGCTGATCCTGCGCCAGATGGATGTGGAGGACGGGTTCACCGGCTATCTGACCGGCGGCACTTCGGACCCCATCGCCATCGCAGGCGGCAATGCCATGTCGGGTCTGGGCGCCTTTGCCTATTACATCCCGGTCGGGTTCGAACATATCGTTCCGATGGGGCTGGACCATATCCTGTTCGTGCTGGGCCTGTTCTTCCTGTCCACACGACTGGGTCCGCTGCTGTGGCAGATCTCGGCCTTTACGCTGGCGCATACGGTCACTCTGGCGCTTGGCGCGCTGGGGTATGTGAACATTCCCGGCAGCATCGTCGAGCCGATCATTGCCGCCTCCATTGTCTATGTGGCCGTCGAGAACATCATCTCCGACAAGCTGCACAAATGGCGCCCGGCGGTGATCTTTGCCTTTGGGCTGCTGCATGGGCTTGGCTTTGCCTCCGTGCTGGGCGAATTCGGCCTGCCCGCCGAACAATTCATCCCGGCACTGATCGGGTTCAACGTGGGTGTGGAACTGGGCCAACTGTCGGTGATCGCGGCGGCCTTTCTGCTGGTCTATCTCGCGCAGCGAGTGGACAGCGGGCGCACAGATCTGCGCACCGGGCAAATCGTCTATGGCATACTTGCTCTGGCTTTCGTCGCGGGTGGGTTCCTGCTGAACGGTCCCGGCTTCACCGGCATGATGGGTGCAAGCGCCCCGGTGTTCCTCTGGCCGGTGGCGGGGCTGTGCCTCTTGTGTCTGCTGGCGGCGACCTTCGTGGATGACGTGCGAGCCTATCGCCACTTCGTCGCGGTTCCTGCGTCGCTGGCGATTGCCGCCGTAGGGGCCTACTGGTTCGTGGAGCGGGTGTTTCTGTAACCTGCGACGGCCCGCCATGAAGCCCGAGCTTCGAATCACCGGCTGTCTTCGCGACAGCCAGAGCCGCCCTTCGGGGCGGTTCTTGTTTGGGCGCTAACATTTCTTGCAACACCGCGCGGATTTGCGGGATGCCGCCTTGGTCGCTAGCCCTTTGGCATAAAACGTAACTTTCCGTGATTTATTTCCGGGCGCCCGCGGTATTCCATCGTATGCAATTGAAAACGCTCAATTTTCTTGCCTGACGTCACGAAGTTCATTAAACCGCGCACATGCTGCGGCGCAGCAATCGCGCAGCGTCCATAGCACCGCAATCTCGAAGGAGGATTGGATATGCCGCAACGTATTCTGATTTTGGGGGGCGGTTTCGCCGGCATGTTCGCGGCGCGCGAGATCAAGAAGCGCCTTGGTGACAGTGCCGAGGTCGAGCTGATCAATGACGAAAATTATTTTGTTTTCCAGCCGCTGCTGCCGGAGGTGGCCGCCGGGTCGATTGCCGCGCCGCACGCCGTGTCACCGCTGCGCTTTTTGTTGCGCAATATCTTCGTCCGCAAGGCGCGGGTCGACAATGTGGATTTTGAGCGCCGGATCGTGACGGTCTTTCAGGGCGTTCAGCGCCGCCCGACCGAGGTGCCCTACGATCACCTTGTTGTGGCGATGGGACAGCGTGTTGATCTCAGCCGGACGCAGGGCCTGAGCGATCACGCGCTGACCATGAAAACCCTTGAAGACGCGCGGTGTCTGCGGGCGCATGTGATCGAAAGACTGGAACATGCCGAGATCACGCAACTGCCCGAGGTCAAGCAAGAAGCACTGACCTTCTGCGTCGTCGGGGCAGGGTTCTCAGGTGTCGAGACAGTTGGCGAGATGAAGGAACTCATCGACCGATCGCTGAAATACTATCCCAATATCTCGCCAGAGGAAGTGCGCGTGAAAGTGGTGGAATTCGCCGGGCGCGTTCTGGGCGAACTGCCGGAAAAGCTGGGAACCTACGCAGCGAAGAAGCTGCAGGAGCGCGGGATCGAGGTGTTGCTGAACACCGGTGTCGCCTCGGCCACCGGCACGCGGCTTATCACTACCACCGGCGAGGAAATTCCGACGCGCACCATCGTGGCCACCATCGGCAATGCGCCGTCTCCGGTGGTTTCCGCGATGGACCTGCCCAAGGTCCAGGGACGGATCGATGTCGAGCGTAGCCTGCGCGTCAAAGGCCATGACAACGTGTGGTCGCTGGGAGACTGCGCCATGATCCCGATGAAGGACGGCGCGACGGAACGCGGTGATTTCGCACCGCCAACCGCACAATTCGCCGTGCGCGAAGCGCGCACTGTGGCGGCCAATATCGAGGCCGCGATCAAGGGCAAACCCCTTGCGCCGTTCCAGTATGTCTCGCAGGGGGCCTTGGCTTCGCTGGGGGCGCGACGCGGCGTGGCACAGGTCTGGGGAATGAACTTTTCCGGATTTCCGGCATGGCTGCTGTGGCGGGCCTATTACGCGGCGTTCCTGCCGGGTGTGGGCACCAAGGTGCGGGTCCTGCTGAACTGGCTGCTGGACGCGCTCAGCCCGCGTTCGGTTGTGCAGATCCGGGCAGACCGCCCGAGCGCCGCGCGCTATGTTCACTTTCGGGCCGGTGACCGTGTGTTCGAAAAGGGCAATCGCGCCGATGGCGTATACACCGTTCTGTCCGGCAGCGTGCAGTTGAACTACGAGGACGAGACGACCGGCGAACCCAGGACATGGACGCTGGGCGCAGGTGGGCATTTCGGAGAACGTCTGATCCTTGGTCACAACCGCCGCGCGGGCACAGTGCGGGCGTTGGAAGACACCAAGGTTCTGGTGCTGGACCGGGATGAATTCCTGAAACTGGCAGAGGGCTTCCCGGTGCTGCGCGACTATTTCCAGGACCGGATGCAGCGGGTCTATGGCATCGACTGGACGCCGGAAACCGGACGCGCTGCCTGACGCGACAAAGTTAGAAGGCCCAGCAGAACGGCGGGGGGGTTGAACCCCCCGCCAAACCGCTGTAAGGGCAGCGCCACGAACCCCGCAGGCGGGGGCGGGCCACTTGGACAGACATCCCCAATGGTCCACCGGTTGAGGCAGATGCCTTGATCCCCCGCCGAGGATAGAAACCGGAAAGGATACAAGGCATGGCTCTTCCTGAGTTCACCATGCGTCAGCTGCTTGAAGCTGGCGTTCACTTTGGCCACCAGACGCAGCGCTGGAACCCCCGCATGGGCGAGTTCATCTACGGTGCGCGCAACGGCATCCACATCATGGACCTGACGCAGACCGTCCCGATGCTGGACGCTGCTCTGAACGCGATCCGCGAATGTGTCGCCAAGGGCGGCCGCGTGCTGTTCGTCGGCACCAAGCGTCAGGCGGCTCAGCCGATCGCCGAAGCAGCCGAGAAATGCGCCCAGTACTACATGAACCACCGCTGGCTGGGCGGCACGCTGACCAACTGGCAGACCGTCAAGCAGTCCATCGACCGCCTGCGGACCATCGACGAGCAGATGGAATCCGGCGCCGAGGGCCTGACCAAGAAAGAGCGCCTGAACATGGAGCGTGACCAGACGAAGCTGCAGGCATCGCTGGGCGGGATCCGTGAAATGGGCGGCGTGCCGGACATGCTGTTCGTCATCGACGTCAAGAAAGAAGCACTGGCCGTTGCCGAAGCCAACAAGCTGGGCATCCCGGTTGTTGCGATCGTCGACACCAACTGCTCGCCCGACGGCATCGATTACATCATCCCCGGCAACGACGACGCGGCCCGCGCCATTGCGCTGTACTGCGATCTGGTCAG
Source organism: Antarctobacter jejuensis (assembly GCF_052266595.1). Lineage (NCBI taxonomy): Bacteria > Pseudomonadati > Pseudomonadota > Alphaproteobacteria > Rhodobacterales > Roseobacteraceae > Antarctobacter > Antarctobacter jejuensis. The sequence goes on from NZ_JBQQXJ010000010.1 coordinate 139,969, forward strand.
CCGCGCGGCTCTGGACGGCATGACCGGCCAGATGGAAGCAGCCGGCGTTGACCTGGGCGCGCTCGAAGATGCCCCGGCAGAAGAGCTGCTGGCCGAGTCCGGCGAAGCCTGATCTTACTGTCGCAATAGCGACATGTGCGCGTGACAATAGGCGGGTGGCTGACAGGCCGCCCGCATGCGCGCCCCAAGCCAAGTTAGATATGAGGAGAGCCAAATCATGGCGATCACTGCTGCACAGGTGAAAGAACTGCGCGAAATGACCGGCGCGGGCATGATGGATGCCAAGAAAGCGTTGGTCGAGACCGATGGCGACATGGAAGCAGCCGTTGACTGGCTGCGGACCAAGGGTCTCGCCAAGGCCGCCAAGAAATCGGGCCGCACCGCGGCAGAGGGCCTTGTGGCCGTTCAGATCGACGGCGGCACCGGTGTTGCTGTCGAGGTGAACTCGGAAACCGACTTCGTCGCCAAGAACGCCGACTTCCAGAGCATGGTCGCAGGCATTGCCGGCGCCGCGCTGAAGGTCGATGACGTCGAGGCGCTGAAAGCGGCCGAAGTTGGCGGCAAAACTGTCGAGACGCTGATCACCGACAAAATCGCCACCATCGGCGAGAACATGTCGCTGCGCCGCATGGCGAAGATCGAAGGCGAGATCGTTGCAGCCTATGTGCACAACGCTGCCACCGCGGGCATGGGCCAGATCGGCGTGCTGGTCGCGCTGAAGGGCGGCTCCGAAGAGTTCGGCAAGCAGGTTGCGATGCACATCGCCGCCGCGAACCCGGCCGCTCTGAACGAAGCGGACCTCGATCCGGCCGTTGTCGAGAAGGAAAAGCAGGTCCAGATCGACATCGCCAAGGAATCGGGCAAGCCCGACGCCGTGATCGAGAAGATGATCGTCGGCCGCATGAAGAAATTCATGGCCGAAGTGACGCTGGTGAACCAGCAGTTCGCGCTCGACACCGACAAGACCGTGCAGCAGGCCGCTGATGACGCCGGCGCCGAGATCCTCGGCTTTATCCGGATGCAGGTCGGTGAAGGCATCGAGAAGAAGGAAGAGGATTTCGCAGCCGAGGTGGCCAAGGCCGCTCAGGGCTGATCCTTTCCCGGACGCTACGAATCGGAACGGCGCGGGATTTCCCGCGCCGTTTTCTTTTGCGGGGCAGGGGGCAGCTTTACCTCTTCCGCCCGCAAAAAGCGTGGCGCTTGGCCACGGCTTGGCGGTAAGTCGCGGCTTTTATCACTTCGATAGGCTAATTTCCGCAGGTTGAGCGGCGAAAACCAATTTCTGGTTTCGCGATAGGGCTCTGCCTGCCATCATGAAAGGATCGGGGCCCCCGGTGAGACATTGGGGATGAGATCCGGGGACCCCGAAGAGTGCTGGCCGACGATGCGTTAATTGCACCGCCGGACCAGCGTCGGCTTGCACCGTAGGCTCTGCAGAGCCCGGAAATACGCGGGTTGCGTTGCCAATGTTCCATGGCCAAAGCCACCACTCACGGAACATCTGAACAATCGCAATTTACCCTCCGTAAAGGAAGTACGGTTTTCCTGACCGAAGAGTAAAATCGAAAAATTCACGCTTAAATTACGCGGTGAAAGATCGCTAAACCCTTGGGACGGCGAAACTTATGGCACCCCCGAAAATTTCGATCGACGACCGGTGCAATTGCGGCGGAATGGGCCCGCGTGAAGGGACAATTGGGGGCGTCACCCTGGAAATGTTTACTTTCGTATAGGTTTCGCACCCCAAACCGGTGGCTTGAGAGAATCTGTGTCAAATGACATGTATTGCGATTTACTGCGCTTCGAGGATGTACATCTGGTTGTGGAACGCGGCCTTGGCCACGGCCTGCGCCGTGGTTTCGACGTTCAGCGTTTCACGCGCAAGGCGCAGATGCTTTTCGATCGTCGCCTGCGTCAGGCCCATGATCGTGGCAATGTCCTGCATGGTCTTGCCGTCGCCAACCCATTCCAGTGCCTCGCGCTGGCGCGGCGTCAGGTTCTGACCGGCCAGCGGCAAGGGCAGGGTGAGGATCTTGAGATGCGTGAGGTTGTTCAGCAGCACGATGTCCTGGCCATGCTGGGCCCAGACCTTGTCAGCGTCGTCCTGGCTCATGTCCTCACGCGTGGTCAGGGAAATCGCGCCCTTGGCCCGGTGTGAGACCGATTGGAAACTGATCGTGTAGCCTGCGTGAACCTTGTGCTGCAGGTTGAAGGCCACGACCTTGGCCGCGCGATCGTCCAGCGTGCCTTCACTGATCTGATCGGCCAGCGCGCGCCAGCTGCAATGCCCCTCATTCTCCAGCGCCCAACGGACCATCGGCGCGTAACGGTACAACCCGTCCTCGACAAAACCCTTGCGATAGGCCGGCGTGTGGTTGGTCAGCACGATCAGGTCATTCGGGTCGCCAAAGCTGTTGGCGGTGAGGAACCGGGTAAAGCCATAGATCAGCCGGTCGAAACCGTAGCTGTCCATCTTGGCGCAATGCCGCTCCCAGAGGGCCTGAACATCGTCCGTATTGGTCAGATCGATGAGATAGTCGCGCAGATCATCCTTCATCACGTGGTCCCCAGATGGCCCAGCAGGGCGTCAATTGCCAGTTTATACCCGTTTGCACCAAATCCGGCTATGACCCCGATTGCGACAGGTGAGATGTAAGAGTGATGACGAAAGCTTTCGCGGGCATGCACGTTCGACAAGTGTAGTTCGACGGTCGGCACCTCGGTGCCCTTGATGGCATCCATCAGGGCAATCGACGTATGTGTATAGGCACCGGCGTTCAGCACGATCCCGGCATGTTTGCCGCGTGCCTCGTGGATATGGGTGACCAGAGCGCCTTCGTGGTTGGACTGCGCGCATTCCACATCGACGCCGCGCGCAGCGCCGTGGGCGCGGCTCATGTCCTCGACATCGGCCAGCGTGGTGTGGCCATAGATTTCCGGCTGGCGGGTGCCCAGCAGGTTCAGGTTGGGTCCATTCAGGACAAGGATCGAGGTCATATGGGTGCTCCGGCTTTGATCGAGTGGTAAAAGTCCGGTCTATGGTCTGTCCAGCGCATCGCCGTGCAAAAGTCTGGATTTCGGGAAAGTCGTTGCATGGGGGACGCTTGTCTACCGTTCCCCATACAGACAATATTTACATAATACAGATTATAAGAGTTATGGACGTCACGTTGGCGACATCTCCTCTACCTGCCTTTTGCGCAAGGAAACAACGTCCAGATCGTCGGTGAACCGCACATCCGACATGCGCACGATGTGATCCTGCGGCACATCCCGCACCAACTCCACATGATGCGCCAGCCCCATCGGCAAGGCATCCACCGCCACAGATTGCGCCGCCGGGATCGCCTTGGCCCAGGTGGCAAACCCGCCTTCGCCGTCCAAGTACTCACCGGCCTTCAGATTGCGCTTTGCGGTCGCCACGGCATCGCCTCGGAACGTCATCGAACTGCCCGTCGGTTCCCCCCGCAGTATTGCCGACAGCACCGAAACGCTGGTTTCCAGCCCGATCAGGTGGAATGGCCGCCACATGGACCCGTACCACCCGCTGTCATCGGTCAGCAGCCCGTATTGCTCGAAACAGCCGCGCGTGTACTCATCCGGCGCGCGGAACGTCACGAACATCCCGTATTGGATGTTGTTCACCACACGGCGGCCGTCCGGTTCCATGCTGGCGGCAATGTCGACAAGACCCGCTTTCGGCAACCGTCCGCCCTCGCTGGCCGGTTTGAACACGCCCGCGAGGTCGTGGAGCCCCGTGGGATAGAACGCCAACCCGTCATCCGGACAATCCAGCCCCGTGCCATTGGCCACTGCCGCCATTTCGATCGCGGCCTTGGTGCCATCGGTAAAGGAGTTATACATCTTGGGGTTAAAGTCGCCCTCGGCGACGAACTCTTCGGACCAACCGAAGTAGCCCCAAACCGTATCCGGCGTACTGTATCGGTATTCCGGGCGAAAATTCATACCCTTGCCGGCGGAAGTTAATTCAAAGCCGCAGGAACGTACCCAATCCACAAGCTCGCAGATGAACGCGGGTTGGTCGCCGTAGGCCATGGAATAGACCAGCCCCCGCTCACGAGCCATGCGCCCAAGGATCGGGCCCACCATCACGTCCGCTTCGACATTGACCATGACGATGTGCTTCATCCCCTCGATGGCCGCCAGAGCATGACGCGTACCAGCCAGCGGATGGCCTGTCGCCTCGATGATGCATTCAATCCCTTCGAAATCGCAAAGCGCCTTGGCGTCGTCCGTGACAAAGGTGCGTCCGGTATCCATCGCGTCGGACAAGGAGGTTGCGGCGTATTCCTCGTCCTCCCAGCCGGTGCGCGCCAGCGATGCACGCGCCTTGCCTGGATCAAGATCTGCAACGCCAACAATGTGATAGCCGTCGATCTTGCGCGCCTGTGCCAGCACCATCGACCCGAACTTGCCCGCGCCGATCAACCCCACGCGCACCGGTTTTCCCTGACCCGCGCGCGCGGCCAGCATTGCATGCAAATTCATCGCCTGTCCTCCCTGTGGCAGGCCGATAACACGCCGCAAAATACAAAAGGGCAAGGCCTGCGCCCTGCCCTTTTTCACGGTCTTGCCAGTCGGGTTTCAGAAAAACGCCTGCAACCCGGTCTGCGCACGGCCAAGGATCAATGCATGCACATCGTGTGTGCCCTCATAGGTGTTCACCGTTTCAAGGTTCAGCATGTGGCGGATCACTTGGAATTCGGCCGAAATCCCGTTGCCGCCATGCATGTCACGGGCCATGCGCGCAATCTCCAGCGCCTTGCCGCAGTTGTTGCGTTTCAGGATCGAGATCATCTCGGGCGCGCCCTGGGCCTCGTCTATCAGGCGACCGACCCGCAGGCAGCCTTGCAGGCCAAGGGCGATTTCGGTCTGCATGTCGGCCAGTTTCTTCTGGAACAACTGGGTCTGCGCGATGGGTTTGCCGAACTGCTTGCGGTCCAGCCCGTATTGCCGCGCCGCGTGCCAGCAGAACTCCGCCGCGCCAAGTGCGCCCCAGGCGATTCCGTAGCGTGCCCGGTTCAAACATCCAAAAGGTCCTTTAAGCCCTTGAATATGCGGCAAAAGCGCGTCTTCACCTACCTCGACGCCATCCAGCACCACTTCACCGGTGACAGAGGCCCGCAGGGAAAGCTTGTTGCCAATCTTGGGCGCGCTCAGCCCCTTGGCGCCCTTTTCCAGCACAAAGCCGCGGATCTTGCCGTCATGCGCATCCGACTTGGCCCAGACGACAAAGACATCGGCGATCGGCGCGTTGGAAATCCACATCTTGGCCCCGGTCAGGCGATAGCCGCCATCGATCTTTTCGGCGCGGGTTTTCATGCTGCCCGGATCGCTGCCCGCGTCCGGTTCGGTCAGGCCGAAACAGCCGATCCACTCGCCGCTGGCCAGTTTCGGCAGATATTTCTTGCGCTGCTCCTCGGACCCATAGGCGTAGATCGGGTACATCACGAGACTGGACTGCACCGACATCATGGACCGATAGCCGGAATCCACCCGCTCGATTTCGCGCGCCACAAGGCCGTAGGACACGTAGGAACTGCCCAGACCGCCGTATTCCTCGGGCACCGTGATGCCCAACAGGCCCATGCCGCCCATTTCGGCAAATACCTCGGGCGCCACGGTTTCCTGCTGAAAGGCATCGACAATCCTTGGTGCCAGTTTCTCCTGCGCAAAGGCGCGGGCACCCTCTGCCAGCATCCGTTCTTCCTCGGAGAGTTGATCGTTCAGGCGGAACGGATCCTCCCAATCGAACCCGCCAAGGTCCGGGGCATCCTTGGCCTTCAGCGTGGGTTTCACATCGCGCATCTCGTTCATCGCGTCCTCCTGATCCTGTGTTGCCCGCAGCATAGCTTGCCTTTCGCGCATGGAAAAACGACAATTCCGCAGCAAAGCATGAGGAAATGGAATGCATCTGCCGCCCTTGCCTGCGCTGCGCGCGCTAGAGGCGCTGGACCGTCTGGGCAGCGCCACAGCCGCCGCGCAGGAATTGAACCTGACGCAAAGCGCGGTCTCGCGCCAGTTGCGCACGCTGGAGGATCACCTCGGTGTTTCTCTTTTTCTGAGACAAAACAGGTCCTTGCGGCTGACACCTCAGGCGCGGGAATTCGCGGCCAGCGTGCGGGACACGCTGGACCGGCTGACGCAGGCGGCCATGGCGCTTCGGCTGGACCCCTCGGGCGGCGCGCTGAACCTGGCCATTCTGCCCAGCTTCGGCATGCGCTGGCTGTTGCCGCGCCTGCCGGATTTCACGCGCCGCCATCCAGAGGTGACGGTGAACATGACAACCCGCCTGCGGCCCTTCAGCTTTGCCGCAGAACCCTTTGATGCGGCGTTGCATTTCGGCGCGCCGGACTGGCCGGACACGCATCACCTGCGGCTGATGACCGAAACCGTGCAGCCGCTGGCCGCGCCCGGTCTCTTGCCCGATGGGCCGGTCCCGCTGGACGCCCTGCGCCGCCTCCCGCTCTTGCACATCCAGACCCGGCCAGAGGCATGGGCGCGCTGGTTCGCCCTGCAGGGGGCCGATCCCGCACCCCTGCCCGGCCCCACCTTCGACCAGTTCACCGCCATTCAGCAGGCGGTCCTGCACGGGCTGGGCGTGGCGCTTTTGCCCGATTACCTGACGGATCAGGAACGTGCTTCCGGGTCCCTGCGCCGCGCCTACGACGCCCCGCCCGTCAGCCTTGGCGCCTATTACCTCGTCTGGCCCGCTGACCGCCCGCCCGGTCCCGGTGTGAGGGCCTTTCGCGACTGGTTGTCACTTTGCACGGATGAAGAGGAAATGCTGCCGCGCTAGACGACGCAAGATCACCGCTTGCACCGGACTGCGCGGCACGTCAAAACGGCAATCATGACTGCTCAAGCGCCTGACATCCTGTGCATCGGTTCCGTCCTCTGGGACGTGATCGGACGGTGTGAGGCGCCGATGCGCGAAGGCAATGACATGCCGGGCCGCATCACCCGGATCCCCGGCGGCGTGGCGCTGAACATTGCCATGACACTGGCCGGTCTGGGGCTGAAACCTGCGTTGCTGTCCTGTGTCGGACAGGACGCCGAGGGCCATGAACTGGTCGCCGCATGTGAGGCGCTGGGACTGCAAACCGCGCATCTGACCCGCGCCGAAGACCTGCCCACGGATGTCTATATGGCGGTCGAGGCCGAGAACGGGCTGATCGCCGCCATCGCCGACGCCCATTCGCTGGAGGCCGCAGGCGACCGCATCCTTGCGCCGCTGATCGGCGGGGTGCTGGGTAATACCGACAGCCCCTACCCCGGACAGATCGCGCTGGATGGCAACCTGACAGAGGCGCTCCTGGCCGAAATCGCCTGCCACCCGGCCTTTGCGAAGGCCGATCTTCGCGTGGCTCCCGCCAGCCCCGGCAAGGCGCGCCGCCTCTCGGCTTTTCTGTCATCGGGGCGCGGCACGCTCTACGTGAACCTCGAAGAGGCCGGATTGCTCTGCGGCACGCATTTCGACAACGCGCCAGAGGCCGCCGCCCGACTGGTTCAGGCGGGCGCGAAACGCGTCCTTGTGACCAACGGCGGCGCGCCCTGCTGTGACGCCGATGCCTCGGGCCTCGTGACAGAGGTGCCGCCGCAGGTCCGCGTCAGCCGGATCACCGGCGCAGGCGACACTTTCATGGCCGCTCATATCGCCGCCGAACGCCTTGGCCACGACCGGCCCGCCGCCCTGAACCGCGCGCTGCGCATCGCCGCCACCTATGTCTCGGGAGAGACCGAATGATTGAATTGCACCGCTCCGCCGCCGTGGCCGAGGCTCAGGCAGATGGCCGTCCCGTCGTCGCGCTGGAAAGCACCATCGTCACCCACGGCATGCCCTGGCCACAGAACCTGGACGTGGCGCGCCGGGTCGAGGCGACGGTGCGCGATGGCGGTGCGACGCCCGCCACCATCGCCGTGCTGAACGGCAAACTGCACGTGGGTCTAGAGGATGCAGAACTGGAAACGCTGGCGCAGGCCCGCCATGTGGCCAAGCTGTCGCGGGCGGATATGGCCGTCTGCATGGCGCGCGGCGGCACCGGATCGACCACCGTCGCCGCGACGATGATCGCCGCCCGTCTGGCCGGGATCGAATGTTTCGCAACCGGCGGCATCGGCGGCGTGCATCGCGGTGCCGAAAACTCTTTCGACATCTCCGCCGATCTGCAGGAACTGGCGCAGACCCCGGTGACCGTCATCGCCGCCGGGGCCAAGGCCATCCTCGACCTGCCCAAGACGCTGGAAGTGCTGGAAACCCTTGGTGTGCCGGTCATGGCCTATGGGCAGGATCAGCTTCCGGCCTTCTGGTCGCGCGAGGCCGGGCTGCGCGCGCCGTTGCGCGCCGACACCCCGCGCGAGATTGCCGCCGCCCACCGGATGCGGGCGCAGCTTGGCCTGCCGGGCGGCCAGTTGGTGGCCAACCCGATCCCGCCAGAGGCGGAAATCCCGCGCGAAACCCTTGCCCCGGTCATCGCAGAGGCCACGCGTGACGCCGAACGGCATGGCATCGCGGGTAAGTCCCTGACACCCTACCTGCTCCAGCGCATCTTTGAACTGACAGAGGGGCGGTCGCTGGAATCCAACATCGCCCTGGTTCTCAACAACGCCCGTCTGGGCGCGGCTGTCGCACAGGAATTGAGCGTCCTGCCCGCCTGAGCCTCAGAAAGCCGCAAAGGGCCATTGTAGAGCGTTGCAGCAGCGCCTACTTTCGCTGCACGCGTTCCGGGATAATCAATGACCACGCCCTTCGAGCCTGAGACACCCAAACGCGCAGGCCTGTTTACCCGCCTGCGCAACTCCTTTCTGACCGGCATTGTCGTCATCGCCCCCGTGGGACTGACCGTCTGGCTGATCTGGACGGTCGTCGGCTGGGTCGACGGCTTCGTCTGGCCCTTCGTGCCGGACGCCTATCAACCCAACGCGCTCCTCAATCGCTGGATGGTCGGCCCGGACGGGCCGCGCATTCCGTGGCTGTTTGACTGGCTGGACGCCAACGGTGATGGCCGGGTCGAAATCAACGTGCGCGGCCTTGGCGTTGTCGTCTTCCTGCTGTTCACCATCATCGTCGGCTGGATCGCCAAGGGGCTGATCGGTCGCTCGATGATCAGCTTCGCCGAAAGCCTCGTACAGCGCACCCCGGTTGTGCGCTCGATCTATTCGGGTCTCAAGCAACTGGCAGAGACGATCTTTGCGCAAAGCGAACGCAGCTTCGAAAAGGCCTGCCTGATAGAATACCCGCGCAAGGGGATCTGGGCCATCGGCTTCATCTCGACCCATGCCAAGGGCGAGATCGTGAAAAAGGCCATGGTGACGGGCGAACTCTTGTCGATCTTCATCCCCACAACGCCCAACCCGACCTCGGGCTTTCTGCTGTTCTTCCCCAAGGAAGACGTGATCGAACTGGACATGTCGCTGGAGGACGCGGCCAAATTGGTGATCTCGGCCGGGCTGGTTTACCCCAACGGTCAAGACGCCAAACAGGCGCTTGAGGCACAATTCCGCAAGGCGTCCTGAGCAGCGCTTTCCTAAGAAAGTGTAAATTCGTCTCTGGAAGCCCTTGATTTCGTTAGGGCACCTTGGTGTCCACGCGTGGACACCCCATTTCGGTCAGCCAAACATCGCCCGCAGATCGACGGTCTGACGCTGCCCGATGTCCCCCTTGTGCTCGTCCAGAAACACCCCCGCCGCCCGCCGCCCGGCCTGCTTCAGCTGGGCCAGAACGCTCGGCACCGGCACCATCTTCGTCGCCACGGACAGCGAGTTCATCAGCGCATCATCGGCAATCATGTGAACGAGGGGACGCTTCATCGTCCCGGGCTGCAACGCGCCCGAACTCAGCAGCCGCTGCACGAAATCGATGGCCCGCAATTCCCGCAGCAACGACGAATTGAAGCTGATCTCATTGATGCGGTTCTGGATCTCCGGCGGGCTGATCGGCACCTTGTTGCGCTTGAGCGGGTTGATGTTCACCACCACCAGATCGTCGGGCAGATGTTTCTGAAACAGAGGGAACAGCGCCGGATTGCCGGTATAGCCGCCGTCCCAGAACGGCTCGATCGTGCCGGTCTGCGGGTCTTCCAACTCCACCGCCTGAAACAGCGTCGGCAGACAGGCAGAGGCCATGATGACCTGCGGCGTGATCGCGTCACCGGAAAACACCCGGATCTTTCCATCGCGCACCTGCGTGGCACAGACGTGGAAATCCGGGCCCCTGTGGGCACAGACCCGGTCGAAATCGAACCGCTCCACGATCCGTTCCAGAGGGTTGCGGTACAGGGGGCCCCAGGAATAGGGCGAAATCATCCGTCCCACAGCCTCACCCCAGCTATAAGGCCACGAATACTCGATGCCCTTGCTGACGACCTCGGGATGCGGCAGCCAGGCGTCCAGCCACTCCGGCACGCCCATATCGTCCAGCGCGCCGATCTGTCCCCAGAGCCAGTCCAGGTTCTCCCGCGCGCCCTCGGCCCCGCCAACCAGCATCCCGGCCTTCAGTGCTGCGCCGTTCAGTGCCCCCGCCGAGGTGCCCGAGATTGCCGCGATCTCGATATCCGGGTCTTCAAGCAGGCGATCCAGCACGCCCCAGGTAAAGGCCCCGTGCGCGCCGCCGCCCTGAAGGGCAAGGTTGATCCGCAATTTCTCTGCCAATGTACCGGGCCCTGTCTTCTTTGGTTTCAAAAATATCTCAGGGGGAGTCCCGCAAGGGATGGGGGCAGCGCCCCCTGCCCCGTCTCACATCAAAGCGCGGTCCAGCCGCCGTCGACGCTGATCGTCGTGCCGGTGATCTGCGCCGCGGCGTCGGAACACAGGAAGACGGCGGTGCCGCCCATCTGCTCGACCGTGGCGAATTGCTTGGACGGCTGCCGCTTCAGCATGACCTCGCGGATCACCGTTTCGCGGTCCATGTCGTATTCCTTCATGGTGTCGGGGATCTGCGCCTCAACCAGCGGGGTCAAGACGTAGCCCGGGCAGATCGCATTGGCGGTGATCGGTTCCTCTGCGGTTTCCAGCGCGGTGGTCTTGGTCAGGCCAACGATGCCGTGCTTGGCGGCGATATAGGCACTTTTATAGGGAGAAGCAGTCAGACCGTGGGCAGAGGCGATGTTGACCACCCGGCCCCAACCGGCAGAGCGCATCATCGGCAACGCGGCGGCGGTGGTGTGAAAGGCAGACGACAGGTTGATCGCGATGATCGCGTCCCATTTTTCGGTCGGGAACTGGTCGATCGGCGCCACGTGCTGGATGCCCGCATTGTTGATCAGGATGTCGCAGGCGCCGGCCTGCTCGATCAGGGCGCGGCACTCCGCGGCCTTGGACATGTCCGCCTTGATATAGCGTGCCTCGACGCCATGTTCCTTGGCGATTTCCGCGGCAAGCGCGTGGTCTTCGTCCCGGTCGGTGAACGAGTTGATCACAACCGATGCCCCGGCCTTGGCCATTTCATGCGCGATGCCCAGCCCGATGCCTGAATTGGATCCGGTGATGACGGCGGTCTTTCCCTGCAGCGGCATGTCTGCCCTCCGATGTCAGATGTGTTTGCACCCGCAACATAGAACGGCCAATCCGGTTCTGCACCTGCACAATCGACATGGCGCAAGGAAATCTGCGCGCCGCCGGCGGCTTGTCGCGCAGGCGTCGACAGGACGCAGGAAGGGGTGAAAATCCGGGTGATGGGTGCCTTTAGATCAGGCAGAAAAAAACCCCGGCCGAAGCCGGGGTTAAGTCATTGAGGCAGGTTTCATACAGGCAAGAAACCTATCGAGCAGTGCTCTTTGTATAAGCGTTTCAGCGCCCGAGTCCAAGCTAAAAGTTTGAAAAGGCGTAAAAGGAGCGATACGCTCAGGCGCAAGAAAACAAGGGCAGACAGGGACCGTCCACAAAATGTACATAAATTTTTTCCGAAAACTGGCCGCGCATTACGTCGCGGCCGGGGCGATTCTTTCCGCCGGGTCACTCTGGGCGGAACCGCAGCATGGCATAGCTATGTATGGGGCACCGCAGCTCCCACCCGATTTTGTGTCGCTCCCCTATGCCAATCCAGAGGCGCCGACCGGCGGAAAGGTCGTCACAGGCGAACTGGGCAGCTACGACAGCCTCAATCCGCACATCCTCAAAGGCTCTTCTCCCTGGCAATTGCGTTTTTTGGCTTATGAGAGCCTTATGGGTCGCAGTTACGATGAACCCTTTTCCCTTTACGGCCTATTAGCCGAATCGATAGAGGTTGGCCCGAATCGGGAATGGGTCGAATTCACCCTGCGGACCGAGGCGAAATTTTCGGATGGCAGCCCGGTGACGGTCGAGGATGTCATGTGGTCCTATGAGACGCTGGGGACCAAGGGCCACCCGCGTTACCGCGGCCTGTGGGACAAGATCGAAAGCATGGAACAGACCGGCCCGCAGTCGGTCCGCTTTGCCTTCAACGAGGACAACCCGGAACTGGCGCTGTTGGTCGGCATGCGGCCGGTTCTGAAAAAGGCGCAATGGGACGGGCTGGATTTCGAAAACTCCAGCCTCGACATCGTGCCGATCACCTCTGCTCCCTACGTCATTGGGGATTATGAGGCCGGTCGGTATGTCGAACTGACCCGGGACGACGATTATTGGGGAAAGGATGTGCCGTTTCGCCGTGGCACCAACAATGTCGATACCATCCGGCTGGAATTCTTTGCCGATGACACCGCCCTGTTCGAGGCCTTCAAGGCCGGGATCATCAATACCATCCGCGAGACCAACGCCGAGAAATGGAAGACCCAATACGATTTCCCGGCCGTGACTTCCGGCAGGATCGTCAAGACGGAAATCCCGCACGCGCGTCCCACCGGCATCTCCGGCTTTGTGATGAACACACGCCGTCCTCAGTTTGCTGATTGGCGCGTGCGCGACGCTCTGATCCATGCCTTCAACTTTGAGTATATCAACGACACGTTGACCGGTGGCGCACAGCCGCGGATCACCTCCTATTACGGGAACTCTCAACTTGGCATGCGGCCCGGTCCGGCAGAGGGGCTGGTGCGCACGTTGCTGGAACCGTTCAAGGATGAACTGCTGCCCGGTGCGCTGGAAGGCTATGAACTGCCGGTCTCGGATGGGTCGGCCCGTAACCGCAAGAACATCGCCAAAGCATTGGACCTGATGGCCGAGGCGGGCTGGACCGTGCAGGACGGCGTTCTGAAAAACGCCGAAGGCCAGCCCTTCACCTTCGATATCCTGATCCAGCAGGGTCAGGGAGAAAACGTGTCGATGGCCGATATCTACCTGCGCGCTCTGGAACGCATGGGGATCGCGGCGACGATCACCACCATCGACCCCGCGCAGTATACCGAACGCACCAACAAGTTCGATTTCGACATGACGACCTTCCGGCGCGGTCTGTCGCTCAGCCCCGGCAACGAACAGTACCTATACTGGGGGTCCGAGGCGGCGGATCAGGAAGGATCGCGCAACTGGATGGGCATCAAGTCCCCTGCCGCCGAAGCGATGATAGCGACATTGCTGGGCGCGCAGACCCGCGACGAGTTTCTTGCGGCGACACGGGCGTTGGATCGGGTGCTGACCACGGGCCGCTACGTGATCCCGGTGCAGGACCGCTATGCTGTCAGCCGGATCGCCTACGCCAAAGAGCTGAAATACCCAGAGTATCTGCCGATCTACGGCGACTGGATCGGCTTCCAGCCCGATGTCTGGTGGTGGGAGGAATAACCCCGTCCGGGGAGACATCCGCCGATTTCCGCCAATGTCCGGCGCGATGGGTGCCGACGAAGTCCCGGGGGGATTCAAACTCTCCCCGATTTGCGCTACACTGCCCCGTATCAACGGCGAAAAGACCGCAAAAGAGGCAGACTATGCGAGCAATTCTGATAATCGGGCTGGCCCTTGGGCTGGCATCCTGTGGCACCGTGGACGGTATTGGCCAAGACATCTCCTCCGGTGCGCGCACGGTGCAGGGCTGGTTCTGAGCCAACCCGACCGTTCTCCGCAGGCAATCTGAAAAGGCCCCACTTCCGGGGCCTTTTTGCTGTCCGGCTTACAGCATGCCCTTGCAGTTTTTTCTGGAGACGCCTTTGCCGATGTGGTGCGGGTTCAGGACGATGATCCAGCGCACGGGATGGCCCGGGGCCTGCGTACGGCGATAGGTGCATCCATCGGCGGTGGTCATGTAGTCGCCCTGCGGAACCATGACACCCTGCGTGCCGACAAAGGGCTGCGCCTGTGCAAGGTAGAGGTGCTTGGGTGTCTCCGCGCCATCATCGCTCAGCGAGGCAAGTGAGAGGGCAGCGGCGGCAAGGGGGATCAGGGACATGGAAGGCTCCGTTCGGTTTGTGACTGCAAAGGCCCCGGCGCCGGACAATGGCGCCATGCTGCGTGCAAGGTGACGCAAAGGCCTTTCCAGCCCGTGACCGGGCGGTGGCGAATCCGTGGCGAATGATGCGGATTGACTGAAAATGCGGTCGAACCTGGCGGTTACTGCGCGACCACGATCTCGGCTTTCAACCCGCCCAGGCTCTCGCTCTCGCCCAGTCTCAGTACTCCGCCATGCGCGCGCGCGATGTCGGCCGCGATTGCCAACCCCAGACCCACGCCCGATCCGCGGTCCTGATTGCGGGCGGGATCGAGGCGGACAAAGGGGCGCAGCGCATCCTCGCGCCGCTCGACCGGGATGCCGGGACCATCGTCCTCTACCCGGATCCGGAGCGATGTGTCCGTCAGCACGACCGACACCCGGCAGGTCCGGGCATAACGGCCCGCATTGCCCACAAGGTTTTCGACCGCCCGGCGCATCGCGCGAGGCCGCAGCATGACCGTCCCCTCGCCCGTCATCTCTCCGACCGAAACGTCCTGACCGGACCGGCGAGCATTTTCGACGATGTCCCTGATCATCGAAAAGGGATCCGTCGGCTCTGACTCGGCGGTTTCGGCGTCGCCGCGCGCAAAGTCTAGAAAGGCGTCGATCAGCCTTTGCATCTCTTCCACATCCCGCTCCAGCGGCTCGCGGTCGGGATCATCCAGCAACGACAGACCCAGCCGCAACCGCGTGATCGGCGTGCGCAGATCGTGGCTGACGCCGGACAACATCATTGTCCGCTGTTCGATATGCCGTTCGATCCGCGAGCGCATGTCCAGAAAGGCATGCCCGGCAGAGCGGACCTCGGTGGCCCCCGCCGGTTTGTACGGCACGATGCGACCCTTGCCGAAAGCCTCTGCCGCATCCGAAAGACGGGTGATCGGGCGCAATTGGTTGCGCAGGTACAGAAAGGCGATCAGCGTCATGAGGGCGCCAAAGAACAGCATGTTCACGAACAACTGGTGCGGGTTCGACGCCGAGGCGCGCCGCCGATCCAGCGTCATCCGGTAAAGCTGATCGTCGCGACTGACATAGAGGATCACGTCGCGGTCGTCGGGCAACAGGATGCGTTCGACCCCGGGCACTCGTTCGGACAGTTCGCGGATCACCAGACGACCGGTCAAGTCGTACCAGCGTCTGGAGTTGCTTTCGGGAAGAAGGGAGATCGGCACGGGCACCAGGCGGATGCCCAGAACCGACCGGTCCATGCTGTCAGGCAGCGTTCCGACGGCCAGGTTCACTGCCCGCGCCAACTCCCCCGACAATTGTTCTGTCACGTCTTCGAAATGCCGCTGGATAAACACAACCGACACCACCAGTTGCAGGGTCACCACCGGCAGAACCAGGATCAGCGCCGCCCGCCCATACAGGCTTCGCGGCATATATCGTTTGAGCCACTGGAAGAACATGCGCTAACCCTATCCCGCACCGCCCTGCCCCGCCATCGCGAAAGGACTGTCCCGATGCAAAACCCGCAGCCAGATTTTCGCCCTCAGCCGGGCGTGCCCGAGGTTCTGGCCCCGGGGCTTCGGCGCGTTCTGGCGCCCAATCCGTCGCCGATGACCTATCGCGGCACCAACAGCTACCTTCTGGGGACCCGCGGGCTTGCCGTGATCGATCCGGGGCCGGATGATGACACCCACCTCGACGCATTGCTGTCGGCGATCGAGCCGGGACAGGAACTGACCCATATTCTCGTCACCCATGCGCATCTGGATCATTCCCCGCTGGCGCGGCGCTTGTCGCAGGAAACCGGCGCCCTCGTGTTCGGTTTCGGACCGGCCGAGGCCGGCCGAAGCGCCGTGATGCAGACGCTGGCCGCCGAGGGCGTCGTCGGCGGAGGCGAAGGCGTTGATCGGGCATTCCGACCCGACATGCCGTTGGCGGACAAGGACATCGTAGAGGGTGACGGCTGGCGCATCCAAGCGCTGCATACCCCCGGCCACATGGCCAATCATCTCTCCTTTGCCTGGGAGAACGCCCTGTTCTCCGGCGATCTGGTGATGGGGTGGGCCACATCCCTTGTCTCTCCCCCTGATGGGGATTTGACCGCCTTCATGACGTCACTGGAGCGACTAAAGGCACAGCCATGGTCTGTCTTCCATGCCGGGCATGGCGCGCCAGTGGGCGATCCGATGGCACGGATCGGCACTTTGCTGGCGCACCGGCGCGGGCGCGAAGCCGCAATATTGGCCGCACTGGCCAGTGGTCCTGCCAGTGCTGGCTCCCTGGCCCGGCAGATCTACACCGAGACACCAGTCGCGCTCTTGCCGGCGGCAGAACGGAACGTTCTCGCGCATCTCATTGACCTTTTTGAAAAATCCCGGGTGGAGCCAGAGGGAAATCTCAGTGCTTCCGCAAAATTTCGCCGCGTTTGACCCCGGTACTCATCTTTCCGCATTTTTGTTGCGAAACCCTCTGGACGCCCGGATTCGACATTGCTATATCGCCCGCATGGTCCGGCGTAGCTCAGCGGTAGAGCAGTTGACTGTTAATCAATTGGTCGTAGGTTCGATCCCTACCGCCGGAGCCAAATCTTCCAACTGCCTGTATTAGAACAGAAAACTCCTTCGGGAGTAGCTGTTCGACGATTTGGCACTCCGCTTGGCACAGTGGAGCGGGTCATGCCGTGTAAACCAAGATACAGATACCTCGAACGCCGCGGCCGCCTCTACTATTGGCGGCGCAGGTGGCCCCAGGGGTCCTGCCGCTGCGAACCTGGATTTTTTCATCAAACCCGGTTTCTGCTTTTTCCACTACGTACCGATGTTCCCCGCGACGCGGAGGCCATCGCCCGGAGATTGACAGATCTCACCGACCTGGCTTTCGCCGCCTGTGCGGAGAAAACCATGTCGATGACACCTGCGGAGATGGAAAGCCTGCTTGTCAGCCTGTGCCGTTTTCAGATCGAAGCGGCCGATCTCGCCCGCGAGATGGCGCCCGCCCGCACCTTGGAAGCCGCCCATTATGAACAAGCCTGTGCCGAGGCCGCTCTGTCCACGCTGCGACAGGCTGTTCTGCTACGGGATCGCGACATCGCCAAGGCGCCTCTGCAGGCCACGGCGCAACGACTTGGGATTGAACTGGACCTGTCCGACGGGGATTATCAGAGCCTCGCCATGCGGGCCCTTGAAGCCATGATCGAAGCGGGCGAAGAGAACATGCGCAGGGACAAGGGGCAGTTCGGAACAGGCGGCCGCTATCTGCCCGCGGCAAGGCCGGTTGCCCAACAGTTCCAGGGGGCCATCTTGCACACCGCCCATGAAAGGCCCAGCCCTGTCGAGACGCGGCAAACTGATGTGGCGGCAGGGCTGAAAATGATCGGCATCACGCCGGAAAATCCGATGGCGGCAGAGGCGTGCCGACAACCTGTCGGGATCCATGAGACGGGGAATGGCGAAGCCTCGAACGACGCCGAGGCCCCGGAAGAACCAATCTCTGCGTCAACACGGCCGCCTCGGCAAACGGACACGGCGCCACGGCCAGGAGCGGTGGCGTCCAAGCAAAAGCCCAAGGTGTCGAGATCCGCTCGAGGGCTCCGCAGCATCGGCGAGGAATACGTGGCGCTCCGTTGCAAAGGGCACGCCACTTTCAAGCGAACCGAGATCCCGAATGCAAAAACGGGCAAGAGCTGGGAAAGGAACTCGGCCCCCAACGTGCGCTCCACGATCAATCTTCTTGAAAAAGGCCTGGGTGGCAAAGACCTTGCGGAGCTGACTGACAAGATGTTGACCGACTTCTGGTCCATCGTTGTTCGCCTGCCCCGCGGTTACGGCGACAGGACCGACGACAAACGCAGCCTGCGAGACATCGCCGATGAAGCCGACCGGCAGGATGCCAGGAACGAAGCTTTGACGCGCGCGCGACACAAGAATCTCGGCTCAAGCCCCGGCAAGACCGAATTCGACGTCCATATCTCACGGCTGCCGCGCCTGCGTGTCGGAACCATCTACCGTCATATGCAAGACGCACAGAGAATCATGAAATTCGCGGTGGCGAAGGGCTACCTCGCGACCAATATCATGAGTGACCACATCTGGGATTCCCGCGAACTGGCCCGTCGGGAAATGATGCAGGAAGACAACAAGCGTGAAACCTGGTCCCAGAAATTGCCAATCCTCCTGCGCAGCCGGATCTTCCAACAGGAACTGGAAGTAGATCCTGGCGACCCCATGTTCTGGGCGCCGTTGATTGCCCTGCACGCCGGGTTGCGCAGCGAGGAGATCCTGCAATTGGCAACGGACGATATTCGTGAGTTAGAGGGCATCCCGTGTCTTGTTCTGCAGCAGGGCCTTGGCCAGAGTCTGAAGAGCGCCGCAGCGCGGCGCATCGTTCCGGTCCATCGAAACTTGATCGACCTCGGCTTGTTGGAGCGGTTCGCCCTGCGCAAACGCGAGGCCGAACCGCGGCTATTTCCATGGCTTGAGAGGAGCGGTGCAAAGGAGACCTTCACGGAGCCGTTCTCGAAGGAGTTCACGCGGTATCGAAAAGAAATAAAGGTCTACCAGCGCGGGCTCGATTTTCATGCCTTCCGAACGACTTTCAACCAAGCCCTGATTTCCACGGAATGCCTGGACAGTCAGAGGCGGTACATGCTTGGACATGTGGAGAATGACACGGGCATCAAGCACTATGCGCCGGAGGGCTTCCCGATCGCACGACTACGCGAACGTGTCGATGCAGTGGTCTACGATGTCTCGATGGTGCGCAG
This sequence comes from Antarctobacter jejuensis, assembly GCF_052266595.1. Taxonomy (NCBI): domain Bacteria; kingdom Pseudomonadati; phylum Pseudomonadota; class Alphaproteobacteria; order Rhodobacterales; family Roseobacteraceae; genus Antarctobacter; species Antarctobacter jejuensis. The sequence goes on from NZ_JBQQXJ010000010.1 coordinate 159,045, forward strand.
GCCGTTCGGGACCCTCAGGCTACGCGGAGTTTCGGATCTTGATGTGCATCGGCAGGCCAGGGCCGCGAAAACGTCATGATACGTAAAGCGCTGCCCCCCTGTCTCGAAGACGGGGAGCAGCGCGTTTTTTTGGGGCGGCGGCATTCAGCAGCTTTCGAGCAGTTCCGCGGCGATGCGGCGGGCGTCGAGAAGCCAGCGAACACTATTGATGCGGTCAGCCAGCGCCTTGGTGGTGGTGCGCAAAGTGAGCAACTCAGCCCCCGCCTGGGAGTACTCGTGCTCGATGCGCGGCGGTGCGATGCCGTAGTCGTCCTGGACGCAGACGGTCCGGCGTTCAGACTCAGCAGCCCTGGCCAGATCCTCTGCGAAGTCGCGCAGGGTCTTGACGTTAATTGTGCCGAAAATGGTCTGATGACCAATCTCGGTAGAGACCTGCTTGGCAGCACGCGCCATCGCACTTGGAAAGAAGCCGGTTTCAAGCGCGGCTTCGATCCCGGTTTTCAGCTTTTCAGCTTCGTCAAGCGCATCTTCGATGCGTTCGATCAGTTTTTCATCTGCCGGAATATTGCTCATGCGCAGCCCTCCTGGCCGTTGACATGTTCGACGGCTTCGATCGCCTGGGCCAAGGCCTCGGTCAGCACGCAGATCTCAGCGATGTAAGGCGCTTCCAGATCAAGCTCACCGAAGTACCAAGACCCTGGCCGATCGAAATCATGAACGTGTTCGAGACTGCGCAGGCCCTACAGCGCCTGCGCCTCCTGTCGAATTTTCCGCGTCATGCGCGGCTCCAGCGACAGTGCGTCGATCAAGCGTTGCGTGCGCTTGAGCCATGCCGGACCGCCAAGCAGGATCGCAGCATTCTGCAGTGCCTCGCCGTGCTCATGAGCGAAGCGGTGAATGGCTGTGTGTGTGGAAGGAAAGTCAAACATATTTTTCTTACTTCTTAGCCGTCCGCGAGATGCGGGCGGTGACAACACTTTGGCTTCCGACTGTTGATTTTATTGGGTAATTTCCGGGTTTTGCTTACTCCTTTTGTTGTGCGGTGACGCCGTTTGATTGTCGCGGCTCTCGCAAAGAAGAGCTGCTACAAACAAACGACAAACCGGCACGCCCCTTTTCTATGTCTTTCTTTTTTGCCGGGGTGTCTGCCGGCTCCGCGTTATACTGCTCGAACGTTCTCGATCAGCGCGTTTCGAAGCCGCTGGCGGCCCGGCATCGAGGCTTTCACGGCCGGCGTCGGTGGCTTCCCGCAGCTTGCGTGCGGCTTGGACCTGCACGGCGCTGGCGCGATAGGTTTCCGTTGTTGCGGCCTGAGCGTGATTGAGCACTTCGCTGGCAAGCGCGGCCTGCTCGGGCGCCTGCGAGACGATGAAACCTGCGATGATGTTTCGGATCACCTGCGGCGTGACACGTTTTCCAAACAGTCGCAGGCACTGATCCCCAACGGATTGGCTCAGATAGCCCGGTGCGACCGGCTTGCCGCGGCTGCCGACGAACAGCGCCGTTTCCTGCACGGGAGCGACGGTGGTGCGATGGTGCGCGACGTAGTCCCGCAGTTGGCGCCGCACATCGGGCGTCAACACACGCTGGTCGCGCTTCTTGTCTTTTGTCTCACGCGCGGAAAGATACAGCGACGTCAGATCCGGATCGAAATTTTCCTTCAGATCGAGCGTTGCAAGCGACTCGAGCCTGATCGGCGAATTCACGAGCAGACTGAGCGAAAGCCCGGTCCGGGCGAGCTTGTTCGCGGACTCCCGGGCTCTGCGTCCCGGATGTGCAAGATGACGGCGCAGGGCAACATCGTAACAGCTTTGCGCCGCCAACCGCAATTCGGCGAGATCGACGAGTCGGCCGTCGTTGCGCGACGGTTGCAGTGCAGCTTGCTTCTTCAACAGCTTCAGCACCGGATCGATCCAGTTCCAATCGCGGTCCGCGAACAAAGCACGGCCCAGGAGTTTCAAACGCTGAACCTCGCCATGCACGGTCGCGATCGAAACCTCGCCGCGTCGGAAAGCGGACTGGCGGTTATCCAGCCGTTTTTTCAGCGTCGCCGGGGTCACGTCTTCGGTCAGATCATTGGCGCGGCAGAAGTCGAAGAATGCCCATGTGGACGCCAATCGCGACTGCAATGTATCGACAGACCACGCCTCAACCAAAAGCCCGTCGTTCAAGCCCTCGGGGCAGAAATGCAGTTTCGGCTTCGCCGCATTCTGCCAGTGCGGCGGCAGGCGGTGCCAGTTCCGCGCGATCTCTCGGATAAGCGCCGCGCGCTTGCTCTCGACCTCGACTCTGGTCTCACGCCCGAATGCATTGGCATCGGGAAATACGGACTGCAATGCCTGCCGCATCGCCGATGACATTTCCGGTCGTAAATCTTCACACCTGCGTTCGATCAGCGCTGGCGTGATCAAGTCCGGCGGCAGATCGTCCCGTGCAGCGGCCCGAAGCCAGCGGCCGAGGCCTTGCTCGAGCCGCGGCCTTTGGTATTTCGAAGCATTGGCAAAAGCCGCGTCAAACCGCGCACGTATGTCGTCCGGCCAATTTGACGGGGCGAGGGAAAGCCGGTGTTTTGGCATCGTTCAACGCTCCATCTGCTGTTCAAGATCGATGCGAAAGTCGACGTGCGACATCACGCGACGGCTGTATTGATCGAGCAATTTCAGGTAGTTCTTTTGCGCGACGATCTTGCTGACTTCGGCGTAATAAGCCCGCGTCGTCTCGATCTTCTTGTGACCGAGGACTTCTTGCACAAGTCCCATGGCGCTCGGATCCATGTCGAGGATCACTTTTCCTGCGATATGGCGCATCACCTGCATGTCCATCTTGAGCTGGCAATGTTTCCAGACATGCTGTCTGAAGCGGCCGCTCAGTTTTTCTTTTGTCATATAGCCGAAACCGGCCGCATAACCGCCATTTTCGCCGCGTTCCTTGCGGTCCGTGCAGGCGCCGGGGAAGAGATGCTCGTTCTCGGCATGCACATCTGCATTTTCGGCGAACACCGGATGATAGATTTCGATGAAGCGTTTCAGCATCCGTACCGTTTCCGGATCGATGGTGACGTGCACCGATCGCAGGTTTTTCATTTCGGCGGCTGGCAGGATCAATCGCCCCTCCCCTGTACCGATTGGCAGGCTCAAATGAGACTGCTCGCCGAAGGCGCGCAGGCGCGCGATATTCGTGCGGCGCATCGGCGTGACACGTTGTGACAACTGCGCGATCAATGCCGATCGCGCCAGCGCGGCCTGCGCCAGGGTCGGACGCGACTTGCCGCGTTTGACCCAGCTTTCCGCTTCACGCCAGAGCGTGCCCGGCGCATGGAACCAGCGCGACAGCGCCGAGTCATCGTTGAACTGGCGCAACATCTCGTCGTGATGACGCCCGATCTTGCGCTCTTCGTAGACGTAGCCAACGGAGCCGTCCGCTTTCAGCTTGCTGCCAACGACACTGGGATCGAGTTTCAGTGTCAGGGCACGAACCGGCTCAAGCAAATCTTCCGGCAGAGCGCAGGACTTTCCGACGCTGTAGAGCGCCTGAACGACAGAGCATTCATAGCGCCCCTTCTTGTGAGGCTCCCAGTTCTGTCCGCGCGCTTCGATGCGCGCCCGACGCTTGCCACGGATCGCGGCGACCGCCGCCAAAAGACACTCCGGTCGGAACAGGTCCTCCAGTGTGCGCGGTTTGTCTCGAACTACAGCGTCCCTTTCCGCCGCATGCCAGACCCGCTTGACGGCATCGCGCAGGTTGCGCTGCGTTCCCGGTTCACGGGCAAGCTTCGGCTGCGTCCCGGTTTTGCCGCGCAATTCGCCAAGCCCAAGATCGTCGTCCTCATCGACAAATGAGGACCAATTGAGGTCGCCCTGCGGCGCAACCATCTGGTCCGTCAGCGCATCGACCCGTGCCCGGATCGCGTCCGGCACAGTTGACCAACTCACATCCGGTAGGCGATCCTGCCGTCCCAAGGGCTGAAAGAGCGCGGCACGCAGATTTTCTTCCGAAATCAGGTTGTTCCAGATCCGTCCCGCACGGCGCAGTTTCTCGGGATGACTGTCAGATTTGCTCGCGATTTCCTGCGCCGAAAACTCAGCGAGAAACGCCGCATCGATGTCTTCGGAACTCAGGTTGTTCTGATCAGCGCGCAGAGCGAGCCTGCGAAAGATCGCAGCTTCTGATTTCGCATGGGGTGGCGTGCGCTCAGCAAGCTTGGCGAGCAGCACCCGCCATTGGTGCGGCAGAGCTTTGACGTCGGCTTCTCGCCCGCCGATAGCATTCGGATCGACGAGCTTCACCGCGGCGCGGATCTGCGACAGCTTGTTGACGAGAGACTTCGCTGACTGCACTTGCAGATCTTCGGGGCGCAACCGGCGCAATATCGGTTCGATGACAACGGATGTTGCAACGATCTGGTCCGGAGCGGTGGCTTCCGAGGTCGCGAGTTGTTGGATTGCCTGCACGGCACGCTTGGCAGCGTCTGGCTGGCAAACGCTCTCGACGGCATCAATCGCGTCGGAAAGCGTGGGCAGGCGACCACGCAATCGCAATGCCAGCGACCGCCGCGCGGAGTCCGCCCAGGCGCGCTGCGCGCGGCGGAGATCACTCATGATCTGGCTTTGTCGCGGGCCGAGTTCGTCCCGCTGCTCAGGCGTGATCGTGCTGCAGACGTGAAAGAGCTCTTCGACGGAAGGATCGCCAACCGGCATCAGCGTCTCACGAAACTTCCGCACCGAGCTGATTGTCGCGAACCGCGTTGCGGCATTCATCGGTGTCAGACGCAACACGGCGATGAGGTCCGTGGTCGTCCCGTGAAATTCGCGATCATCAAACATAGCAATTGTCCTTTCTTGGCAAGTCTCCGGGGTGTTCGCCAGGTGCGTTCGAAACAAAACGCGCCTGGCGAACACCCCGGAAACTGCCGACAGGGGCAGACAAAGAGCCCCCCTTCCCGCCGCTGGCTGACAGGGAGCGACACGGGACGACATCGGGGCAAAAGGGGTGGTCTACATTCCGACCCAATGGAGACCGGCCATTTTCCCCGGAAATAATAACACATTGAAAATACGTCATTTTATTCAACGTCCTTTTTCGACATACGAACGCAATAATCGACCCAGATCGACTGCATTTCCTGCTCGATGCCTTGGAATTTCCACAGTGACAGCGCGGTGATTTGCCAGCGCCCGTTGGGGCGTTTGCCATGCAACCGACCCTCTGCGAGGTACCGCTGTATTTGCCGCTCGGACTTGCGCAAAAACTCGGCCGCTTCGCGGGCGGAGAAAGTGTCATCCGGACTTACGATCATTTTTGTTCTCCTTTCGACCTCAGTCGAAAAGGAGATGCGCACGTTTGTGACGGATCAAAAATTCAGGTTTGTTTCCCGTCAGTGGGTGCGCGAAACCCGCAGTTCCCGGCAGATCTGCTTGATCGGTTTCTTGTCCTGAAAATACGCCCACCGGATCTTCGCTATCGTCTCCATGACCAACATCCCACCCTGCGCTCCCCGATGACCTCGGGAGCATCTTCCACATCAGTGTAAGTGGGTCACTTTTGGACGCCGATTACCCCGCTACGGGGGGCAATTTTGCATGCCCGTTCACTCAATGTCGAAACTGAGGTGGGTATTGGGAAACACGATCTTACACAGTCGGCGCTCGGCCAGATCTTTGACGTTCAAGTGCTCGGGCACACTTGCCGCCGCTCGCGCCATGCTCCTGACTGAGCCTGGATGGAAAAAAGTCGGCTTCCTCTGTCGGACAGGGACGCATTCGCGTTTGCAGTGAACTTCAACTTTCCTGAAGGTTTTTCGATGTGGGCCGCTGCGTGACGGCGGGCGTCGTGCGTGCCTCGGCCCGCGTTGACAAACCTCGGAAGGAGGAAGCCGCGGGGGGCTTGGCGCTGTCTGTGGGGAAAGTGTGCTGAGGTTTTTTGGCGACGGAGGTGTCTTGCCGCTGATCGGGCCGGAATCGAAGGTTAGCAGAGACTTCTTGACCGGCGGCAATGATGATCTTTGGGCGCGGGCGGCGCTTGTATTCGGATGTTTGCGATCCAATCACGGCACGGGGCAAGCCGGGTTCGGCTTGGAACTCGAATGGGCGCCGGCACAATTCTCGCGACAAGGACGGGCGCTTCGTCATACGGCGTGCTCCCGAGGTGGTGCGCGAGATGACGGCTTCTGACCGCGGCGGAAGATCTCGACGATGCGCATCGGGCCGCCGCAGCAGGGGCAACCTCAAGCCACGGCCCGCATCAGAAATCCTTCACCGAAGTGGACAATCAACGGCACGAGAATTTCTGCAACGACGGTGGCCCAAATCCGCGATGCCTGCGTGGCGCAGTATTTCCACGAGTTTGTGCATCTCAGCCATCGTGAACGACCCTTCCCGATATCGATCTTTGCGCAGGTGTTGTGGTATTGGGTCACATCCAGTCACCCACACCCAGCGAGTAGCGGCTATTTCAAACAATGATTTCCAGAAGAAAATAACGCTGCGCCACTTGCGCGTCATTACTGCCCTGTCCGACCTGAAGCTGGTTGCGCGGGTGTCTGAGGCGCTCAACGTCACCCAGCCTGCGGTGTCAAAGCAGATTGCGGAACTGGAAAGGATCGTCGGGGCTCCGATTGTCACGCGCGACCGGAACCGGCTGTTTCTGACCCCGATCGGGCAACGGCTGGCGGATCACGCCAAGCAGGCACTCAACCAGCTTGACCGGGCCGCCTTTGATATCGAGGCCATGGCGAGCGGGGTTTCCGGCTCTGTTTCGGTCGGGGCTGTCAGCTCGGTTGCGCCAACCCTGTTGCCCGGAGCCATTGCGCTGTTCAAAAGCAGCACGCCGCAGGCCAGCATTTCGATCAAAGAGGGGCATTTCGTCGAACTTCTTCCCGAGTTGGAGGCAGGCGCTCTGGATGTGCTGATTGCCCGGATTTGGCAGCCTCAGGAATTGCCCGGCATCGACCAGCTAAGCCTTTTTGCAGAACCGGTCGTGGTGGTGGCCGGGCGCAACCATAGTCTGGCAAATCGGTCTGAGCTGGAATGGCGCGATCTGGTCGATTTCCCGTGGATTCTGCCTCAGGCCAATTCGGTTGCACGGCGCGCGATTGATGCGCTCTTTGCCGAGAATGGGCTGACGCCGCCAGCCAATACCATTGCTTCGTTGTCGTTGACGCTGAACCTCGCGCTGCTTGAGGCGATACCCGCGCTGGGGCTCTTGCCGCAACGGCTTGCCCAGACGCATGCGGCGCGTGGCGACATCGTTTTGCTGCCGCTGGACACGTGCGGCCTGTTGTCCGAGGCGCGCTGCTTTTGGCGCGGCGACCAGCTGGACACGAATCCCACCTTGGCGTTCTTCCTGAAATGCCTGCAAAAAGCGACGGAAGACCTTCACACCATTCCTTTTGGTTAAGGTTCCAGTCCCAATATTCAATATTCCTTGTCTTTGATCCGCCTTATCATAACCGAAATCGTTATCTGGGGAGGGATTACGATGGCAGGTTCGATCGCGCTTGGCGCATCGTGGGTGAGCGTATGAGAGCGGCTGCACTGATGGCCCTGTCCGCCCACGAGGTTTTGCAGCGGTTCGCGGATCACAGGCTGACGCCCAGTGAGTATCTGGCGGCCTGTCTGGAGCGGATTTCACAGGTCAATCCCAAGGTGAACGCCCTGACCGCAATCGACGCGGAACGTGCGGTCGGAGAGGCGGTTCAGGCGACAGGCCGGTGGCGGGCCGGAACGCCCAAGGGGCCGCTGGACGGATTGCCGGTTGGTGTGAAGGATCTTCAGGACACCAAGGGGTTGCTGACCACCCATGGAAGTCCGCGGATGCGCGCCAACCGTCCACAGGACGATATGCCCATGGTGGCGCGACTGCGCGCGGCGGGGGCGATCATTCTGGCCAAGACCAATGTTCCCGAATGCGGTGCTGGCGGCAACAGCCGCAACCCGGTCTGGGGCGCGACGGGCAACCCGTTTGACGCCAATTTGATCGCTGGCGGTTCCTCGGGGGGGGCGGCGGCGGCCCTTGCAGCGGACCTTTTGCCGCTCTGCACTGGGTCGGACACTGGCGGGTCTCTGAGATTGCCTGCCGCACTGTGCGGTATCGTCGGGTATCGCCCGTCCGTCGACGTCATTGCCCATCCGACGCGGCCATTGGGATGGTCGGGCATTTCGGTGCTGGGTCCGATGGCGCGCACGATGGATGATCTGGTTCTGATGTTGCGGGTCTGCCAAGGGTTTGACGCCGACGATCCGCTGTCTTCACCGGCCGCGCCGGACCGTTTTGCGACGCTGCCGGCGGTCGATCTCTCAAACCTGCGCGTGGGTTTCAGTGAGGATTTCGGCGGCGCGCCGGTGGACCCCGCCATTCGGGCGACGTTCCGCGCGCGTGTCGAGAAGATCGCGCCGCATGTTCAGGACTGCCGCGCAGTGGATCTGGCGCTTGGAGACATGGACCGCTGTTTTGACATCCTGCGGGCCGAAAGCTTTGTCTCGGCTTTCGGCGAGGTTATCAAATCCGACCCCGACGCATTTGGTCCCGATATTGCGACCAATGTCGAACTGGGGCTGTCCATGTCGCTGGCTGACCGGGCCTGGGCCCATGCCGAACAGACGCGCATCCTGCGCCGGTTCAATGCGGTGATGCGGGATGTCGACGTGATCCTGCTGCCCACGGCGCCGGTGTCGCCGTTCCCATGGACCCAAGGCCATGCCACGGAGATCGAGGGACAGAGCATGGACATCTATTACCGCTGGCTGGCGCTGACCTATCGCGGATCGCTGGCGGGCGGGCCATCGATCACGCTGCCTTGCGGTCGCGATCCCCACGGTATGCCGTTTGGGCTACAGCTGCTGGGGCCAGTCCGCAGTGACGAAGCGATGCTGGCCACCGCCAAGGCGGTCGAGACCTTCTTTGCCGCCGACGCGGAAACCGCGCGACCCTGCCCTGACATGGCGGGCCTTGCGCCACCTGAGATCGACTTGCGGTCCATCGTGACCCACCCGCCCATCGTGAACGGCACGGACCGGACCGAGACGGCCACAATGCGAACGGCGGTGTAGACCCATGTACCTGATCCCGATCATCTTTATCGTACTGCTGATCAGCGGAACGGCCTTTGCCTATCTGATGGGCGCCGTTTCGGTGCTGACCTTTGTGGCGTTGGACAAGAGCCAGTTCCTGTCGATCCTGCCGCAGCGCATCTTTGCACAACTCGACGTCTTTGCCTTCATGGCGATGCCGCTGTTCATCCTGACGGCCGAGATCATGGGCCGCGCGGGCGTCACCCGCAGCCTGATCGACTTTGCCATGTCCATCGTCGGTCGCTTTCGCGGCGGGCTGGGCCATGTCAACATCCTGACCAGCGTGTTCTTTGCGGGGATCTCGGGCTCGGCCATCGCGGACAGCGCGGCCCTGTCACGCACCTTCGTGCCCGAGATGAAAGCGCGCGGATACGACCCCTATTATGCGGGGGCCATCACGGCGGCCTCGTCGATGATCGGGCCGATCATTCCGCCCTCGATCATCATGATCATCTATGGCGGCCTGACCGGTGCATCTGTGGCCGCACTGTTCATCGCGGGCGTGGTGCCGGGCCTGCTGCTGGCCGCGTCGCTGATGGCGCTGAATGCAGGGATTGCCGCCGTCAAAGGACATCCCGGCGGAAAGTCGGACGATCTGCCGCCGTTCCTGCCCAGCCTGCTCAACGCGGCGCCGGCGCTTTGCCTGCCGGTGGTGATCCTTGGGTCGCTGGTCTTTGGTCTGGCGACGCCGACGGAGGGGTCGGCCATCGCGGTGCTTGTCGCGCTGATGGCGGGCCAGTTCTACAAGGGTCTGTCCCTGCGCATGATCTTTGACGCGGTCGAAGCAACGGCCAAGATGACCGGCACGATCTTCATCATTCTTGCCGCGATTTCGGTGCTTGGCTACCTGGCCGGGCAACTGGGGTGGTCGAGCGCCCTGGCAGATTGGGTAGATAGCTTCGGGCTGACCGGCACGAAGTATCTCTTCTTCCTTGTCGCGATCTTCCTGATCGCGGGCATGTTCATGGACACGCCGGTTGCCCTGACACTGCTTATTCCGCTTTTCGCGCCGCAAGCGCTGGAACAGGGCATCAGCCCGATCCAGCTGGGTATCGTCCTGTGTTTCAACCTGTGTGTCGGGTTGATCACGCCGCCGCTGGGCAAGTGCCTCGTAGTCGTCTCGGCGCTAACCAATCTCAACTACTGGCGGCTGGCCTATGCAGCCCTGCCCTTCATTGTCGTTCAGGTGATGCTTTTGATGGCGCTGGTCTATTGGCCCGCGATTTCCCTCACATTGCCGCGCCTGCTCGGTTTCTCAGTCAATTAGAATCGAAAAAGGAGGAGGAAATCATGAAACTCAAAGCACTCTCACTGGCGGCATTGCTGGCGATGTCCACAGCCGTCAGCGCGGAAGTCAAGATCGCCCTGGACAGCGCGCCGGATCTGGACACCAGCGGCTCTTACAACTGGGCGCATGCGTTCGGGGCGGCGCTGATCGAAGCCGGGATTGACGTCCGCGAGCTGCCGCGCGGCGCGGTCGGCAACGAAGCCGAGAAGTTCGACCAGGTGTCGACCGGGCTGCTTGAAGTATCGCTGTCGGATGTGCGCGCCATCGCGCAGGTCGACCCGTTCATCTATGGCGTCCGTCTGCCGTATATCTTCGACGATATCGACCACATGGACCGTGTGCTGGAGGCGGGCAAGGTCCTAGACCAAGTCAACGAAAAGCTGGCCGATCAGGATGTGGTCGTGCTGGCGCTGGCGCCGCTTGGGCCGCTGTCGGGCATCATCACCACCGACGCGGTTGTCCGCTCGCCCGCCGACATGTCGGACCTGCGGATGCGCGCGCTCGACGATGCGCAGATCGCCATGTACCAGGCTTGGGGGTCCAGCGGCACCATCGTGCCGTGGGGCGAAGTGCCTGCGGGTCTGCAAACCGGCGTGATCAACGGCTACCTGAACTCGCCCTTCGTGCCGGTGATGTTCGGCCAGACCGATTTCGTCAAGAACTTCTCGGATGCCGGTGTGATCATTCCGCTGCGCGCTGTTCTGGTCTCGAAGGACTGGTATGACGGGTTGTCGGAGGCCGACAGGGCCACCGTGGACAGCGCCGTCGAAACGGCCGATGCAGCGGCCCGCGCGTGGTTGGCAGAAGCCTCTGAACGTGGCCTTGCCGCTCTGGAAGAAAAGGGCGTGACCGTCCAGCGTTTGACCCCGGAAGAACGCGCGGTCTTCCGCGAGGCGTCCAAGCCGGTCTACGATTCCGGCCTGATGCCTTCCGAGGATGTGAAAGTCTGGACCGAATTGTCCGACTCCAACCGCTGACCCGCAATCGCCGGACCTTTGACGAGGTCCGGCTCCTTCGGCAGGATATGACACATGCGCAATGCCATCATCGCAGCAAGCAACAGCGTTCACCGCGTCGCACGAGGGGCCGCCGTCTTCGCCGTCTGCCTCATGTTCCTGACCGTGGTGTTGCAGATCATTGCCCGCTACGTGTTTTCCGCCCCGCCAATCTGGACCGAAGACGTCGCCCGCTATGCGATGGTCTGGACCGGGCTGCTGGGCGCCACCCTGTCGTTCAAGACACGCTCGGACGCGGTGCTAATGCAAAGCGTCGCGCCTGAGCGGCCTCACCTGCTGAACTACCTTGCCGAAGCGATCCACAGTGCCGCGGTTCTGACCTTCGTTCTGCCGGTCGTCTATTTCTGCTTCATTGGCCTGCGCGGCGGCTTTGCCAAGGGTTATCTGGCCCGCCAATCCGGCCTGACCGCCGACACGCTGGGTATTCCGATGGTCTGGATTTCCATGTCTGTGCCGATTGCCATGATCATCATCCTGCTGCACCTGGCGGCCAGATGGGCAGGCGACGACGCGACCGAGGCCACCGAATCGCAATTGGACTGAGATCGGTGTGATCGGTTTTGGAATGGGCCGATCAACCTGTCATCCACCACCACACTCCGGAGGCCCCTTTCATGACCGCGGATACGACCGCTCAAGCCATCTCTGACCTGAAAGACCTGTTGGGCGAGCGCCTGTCGACCGGCGAGTCCATCCTGGAAATGCATGGCCGGGACGAGGCCTATTCCGAGCCTGCCTTGCCGGACGCGGTGGTCTTTCCCGAAACCACCGAAGAAGTCTCCGCGATCATGCAGATCTGTTCGCGCCACGCGGTTCCGGTCGTTCCCTTCGGCATCGGTACATCGCTGGAGGGGCATGTGATCCCCATTCACGGCGGGATCAGCGTCGATACCAGCCGCATGAACAAGATCCTCGACGTTCACGAAAGCGATCTGGACGCCGTCGTCCAGCCCGGCGTCACGCGGACGCAACTCAACGATGAACTGCGCGCCACGGGGCTGATGTTCACGGTCGATCCCGGCGCCGATGCGACGCTGGGCGGGATGGCCGCCACACGGGCCTCGGGCACCAATACCGTGCGCTACGGCACGATGCGGGAAAACGTTCTGGCGCTGGAGGTTGTGCTGCCCGACGGCACCATCATCGAGACCGGGTCGCGGGCGCGCAAATCCTCGGCCGGGTATGACCTGACACACCTCTTCGTCGGTTCCGAAGGCACCCTTGGCATCATCACGAAGCTGACAGTGCGCCTGTTCGGCCAGCCCGACACGATTCTGGCGGCAACCTGTTCCTTTGAGACTGTCGATGACGCCGTGAACGCGGTGATCATGGCCATCCAGATGGGCATCCCGATGGCGCGGATTGAATTGCTGGACGAGGTCCAGATGCAGGGGATGAACATCTTTAACCCCGATCTGAACCTGCCGGAAAAACCGCATCTGTTTCTCGAATTTCACGGGTCCGACGCCAGCGTGAAAGAGCAGGTGGAGATGTTCGAAAGCGTCGGTGAGGAGTTCGGTGTGTCGGGCCTTGCGTGGGCCACCAAGGCCGAAGATCGCACCCGGCTGTGGACCGCACGGCACAACGCCTACTATGCCGGGAAATCGCTGCGCCAAGGCTGCGAAGGTCTGATCACCGATTGCTGCGTGCCGATTTCAGCGCTGGCCGACTGTATCTCGCGGTCCAAGGAACTGGTCGCCGCCTCTGGCATGATTGCCCCCATCGTCGGTCACGTGGGAGACGGCAATTTCCATCTCATGATCCTGATCGACCCGAACGACCCCGACGAACTGAAACGCGCCAAGTCCCTGGCGTCCGAGGTGAACCATGTCGCCCTGTCTTTTGGCGGCACCGTCACCGGAGAGCACGGCGTTGGCACCGGCAAGAAGGGTTACATGGCCGAAGAGCACGGCGCGGCCTATGCGTTTATGGCAACTTTGAAACGTGCGGTTGATCCGAAGAACATCATGAACCCGGGCAAGACGGTCGATATTGGTGATGCCTAGCCGGGCCAGTGTTCGGGGCACCCCAGCGATGCCCATTGGCCTTGGATGCGGGGTGCAGATATGGCGCAGGGGCGCTGTTTGGGCCAGAGGGCTGTTAGCCGATGGTGTCTGCATAACGGTCTGAAAAAGAGAGGTAGTTCCATCCATGGAGTTCTTTGAATGACACTGTTAGCCGATCTTTTGTCGACTGTGTTTGAGCGGCGCTACAGGACTGCGGCGTCCGTTCAACTTGGCAACCGTCCGCTGGTGGAACTGGCTGAGGAATTGGTGGGCACCGCAGGCGAAATGTCTGGCCTTGCACTTGCAAGCGAGATCCTGTCGCGTTTCGAGACCCTGAGCGATCAGCAGAAGCTGGAGTTTTTCCGCCACATCGCAACCGCGCTGGATATTGACCCCGAAGGCGTGCGCAGAACGCTCGATGCCTATGAACGCGAACCATCGAAACAGACCTATCGCGCTTTTTTGACGGCGGCCGAGCCGCGTCGGCAGGAATTGATACGCCGACTGAACCGAGTGCCCGGAGCGACCGGCCAACTGGTGCGGCTACGGGCTGAACTCTTGCGTTTGGGGGCGCAGGAACCTCAGCTTGCAGCGCTCGACCTCGATTTCCGCCATCTTTTCGCGTCCTGGTTCAATCGAGGTTTCCTTGTGCTTCGGCCGATCAGTTGGGAAAGCCCGGCGCATATCCTTGAAAAGATCATTGCCTACGAGGCCGTTCATGCAATCGCCTCTTGGGAGGATCTGCGTCGCAGGCTCAAGCCCGACGACCGGCGTTGCTTTGCCTTTTTTCATCCGTCCATGCCTGATGAGCCGCTGATCTTTGTTGAAGTGGCATTGACCAAGGGCGTTCCACGCTCAATTCAGACCCTTTTGACCGAGGACCGCACGCCGATTACGGCACATGACGCCGACACGGCGGTTTTCTACTCGATCTCCAACTGCCAGAAGGGGCTGGCCAGCATCTCCTTTGGGAATTCGTTGATCAAGCAGGTGGCCTCTGATCTTTCCTCGGAACTGCCCGGGATCAAGACCTTTGTGACCCTCTCACCCATTCCCGGCCTTGCCGCATGGGCCAAGCAGGAAGGTTTTGAAATGCCCACTCAGGAACCGGAGAAGATGCGCGCGATGGCGGCGCATTATCTGCTGAATGCCAAAGATCGCGGCGGTTCGCCTTTCGATCCGGTTGCGCGCTTTCACCTTGGCAATGGAGCGGTTGTTCACGCCGTACATGCGGCGGCCGATACCTCGGAGCAGGGAATGGCCCGATCCGGCGGTGCCATGGTCAATTATCTCTACGACCTGTCGCGCGTTGAGCAGAACCATGAGGTCTTTGAAACCTCTCGGGCCGTGATGGCCAAACCGGATGTCACAGCGCTGGCCAAGTCCGCAGACTTTGATCCGATACGCGAAAGGTAACGCGATGGCGAACCCATTATACGACGCATTGTTCGGCGCCCACGCTGGCAAGACCACGCCGTTTCTGTATCTTTCGGACGGTCAGGTCATCACCCATGATCGCTTTTTGAAGATGAGCGCGCAGATCGCCCACAGGATGGTCGCGATGGGCCTTATGCCCGGCGACCGCGTGGCGGTTCAGGTGGAAAAATCGGCGGAAGCCTTGGCGCTTTATGCGGCCTGCGCGCAGTCAGGCTTGGTCTTCTTGCCGCTCAACACCGCCTATACGGTCGAAGAGTTGAGCTATTTCATCGAGAACAGTGGCGCGTCTCTGATCGTTTGCGACATGAAAAGCGAACAACCGTTGGGTCAACTGGCAGGGACCCTTGGCGCGCAGATTGAGACCCTGAATGCCGATGGCAGCGGCACCCTCATGGACAAGGCCGGAACCTTGCCGGAAAGCTTTGCCACCGTGGACCGCGACAGCGAGGATCTGGCGGCGTTTCTCTACACATCAGGCACCACCGGGCGCTCGAAAGGTGCGATGCTGACGCAAAACAACCTGCTGTCGAATGCGCGCACACTGGTGGAGGAATGGCGCTTCACGGCGAACGACGTTCTGCTTCACGCGCTGCCGATCTTCCACACCCATGGGCTGTTCGTTGCCACCAACGTCACATTGGCTGCCGGTAGCAGCATGATCTTTATGCCGAAATTCGACCTCGATCAGATCATTGCCCGGATGCCGGAAGCGACGACCATGATGGGTGTGCCAACGTTCTACACCCGCCTCCTCAACGATGCGCGTTTCACCCGGGATTTGGCGTCGCACATGCGTCTGTTTGTGTCCGGGTCCGCGCCACTTCTGGCAGAGACCCATGTCCAGTTCGAAGAGCGCACCGGCCACCGTATCCTTGAACGCTATGGCATGACCGAAACCAACATGAACACCTCCAACCCCTATGACGGCGAACGCCGCGCGGGAACGGTTGGCTTTCCGCTGCCCGGTGTAGAGCTCAAGATCACCGACCCCGACACGGGTGAGAGCCTGCCACATGGCCAAGTTGGTCAGATCGAGGTGCGCGGGCCGAATGTCTTCAAGGGTTACTGGCAGATGCCGGAGAAAACGGCGGCCGAGTTGCGCGAAGATGGGTTCTTCATCACAGGCGACTTAGGCAAGGTCGACGAGGATGGCTATGTGCACATCGTCGGGCGCAACAAGGACCTGATAATTTCCGGCGGCTACAACATCTACCCGAAGGAAGTTGAACTGGTTCTGGACGATCAACCCGGTGTTCTGGAGAGCGCCGTGATCGGGGTTCCTCATCCGGACTTTGGCGAGACGGTGCTGGGTGTGATTGTGCCAAGGAATGACGCGACGCCGGACATCGAAAAGATAATGGCAGCGGCACGTCAGTCACTGGCCAGTTTCAAGCTGCCCCGCAAGCTGGTCGTTCTCGAAACGCTGCCGCGGAACACGATGGGAAAGGTTCAGAAGAACGTCTTGCGCGAGGAATTCAATGGCATGTTCAAGGCCTGACCACCGCCGTCCCGGTGAAATCCCGCACCTTCGTTCTTGCGGTCAGGTTTTTGTGTGATCTGAGCTACTCCCCATCGTTTGGACAGAATCTGGCATTAATTAACATACTCGTTGTGAACTGCCCCCTACAGCGCTGCTCCCCACCCTTGGACCGCCGGAAGCTGTTTTTCCCGGCTGTTTCACGATGACGGGCTGGTGGCGTCATCGGGATAATGCATGGCGACCAGCCATGTGCCCGGTCGGGCTGCGGCGTGACCATGGCGTTTGATGATCACGCTGTTAGCGCCGATGATCAGTAGGCGTCGCAAGGTTCGCTCGCCCATCCCTTGCCCGGTAGTGCATCGTGAAGCGATGTCACGAGAGGGTCGTTGTGGCTCCGAGCTGCTGTTTGCCACCGGTCGAGTGCTGTCGTGGCACCAGCCCCAACCAAGCTGCAAAATCACGTGCCCTGTTGATTTCCGCTGAGAAGTGACCCGGTAGCCCCCCAGATTTTCACTGAGAACTGACCCATGTGAACACGTTGCCCCGACGGATTTGGTCGGGGAGATATGGAGTGATCGACATGGGATTTTTGAG